>VGFC01000026.1 GCA_016869045.1 Armatimonadota bacterium | reverse complement strand
CGAATTGCATGACATCGGTCCAGATGACCGCCTTCATTCCCCCGAGCGTGGTGTAGAACGTCGTCAGCACGGCGGTCGAGACGATCGTGAACCACAGCGGCAAGCCCGTCACCTGCTGCAGGGCCAGCGCCGGCGCGTAGGTCGCCAGCCCAAGCCACAGCAGCACGCGGATGATGAAGAGGGCCGACGCCAGCGTGCGCACTCCGATGGAGAAGCGCTCCTCGAGGTACTGATACGCCGTGTAGAAGCGCGACTGGTAGTACAGCGGCAGGAAGACCAGCGTGGCGATGGGCGTGGCAATGAAGAACGCCAGCGATACCAGCGCAAACGAGATGTCATGCGCGTAGACCTCGCTCGGCGCGCCCAGGTACGTGATCCCCGAGAAGAGCGCCGCGATCACCGAAACCGCCACCACCACCGACCCCATGCTCCGCCCGGCGAGGAAGTAGTCCTTCGTCGTCTTCTGCTCCTTGACGAACAGCGCCCCCACTCCCACCGAGGCGAGCAGATAGACGATGAACAGCGCGTAATCTAGCCAGGTGAAGTGGCTCAACCGTGGGTCAGTCCCTTCGCGCGGCCCCGAACTCGTTCGGTCGGCCCGTCTTTCGAGCGGGCACCGAGGGCAACCTCCCGGGGCGGGCTCACGGTGGCGGTGGACAACGTCAGGAGGAGTGGGTACAATGTGGTTGGCGGATGGCGTCGGCTCCGCCGAGGAGAGCCAACGATGACCTGCACGTACACTGTGCTCTTGCGCCGCGAGCCGGAGGGTAGCTACACGGTGCTGGTGCCCGCGCTACCAGGCTGCCTCACATATGGAGAGACAATCCCCGAGGCGCTGCGCATGGCTGAGGAAGCGATCGGCTGCCATGTCGAGAGCCTCATGCTTCAGGGCGAGCCGGTGCCGGAGGAAGGCTCGGTGCTAAGCATCGATGCAGAGGGGCTGACGGAGGCCTTCGTGTTCCGAGTGACGGCGCCGATTGAGGTCGAGGCCCCGACCACCGCGTAGCCGCCGTGCTCCGCCGACTGCCTGAAGGCGCCCACCTCCTCCTCGCCGAACCCTCGCGCCATGGATGTCCGTCCCCGCGCGCTGATTCTCGGGCTGCTGCTGGTGCCGCTGAACTGCGTGTGGCTGTCGCAGATGGAGATGGCCACGCAGTACTCGGCGGGCTACGGGGGCGGTCCGTACCCTACGACCTTCAGCCTCTTCGCCAACGTGGTGTTCCTGCTGGTGGCGCTGAGCCTGCTGAACGCCCTGCTGCACCGTCTGCAGCCGGACTGGGCGTTGCGCCGGAGCGAGCTGATCGTCGTCTACCTGATGCTGTGCATCGCCTCGGCAGTTGACGCCATCGACTGCCTCGACGTGCTGTTCCCCATGCTCACCCACCTGCACCGCTACGACGATCCGCTGGCCGGGCGGCCCTATGGCCGCGAGTTGCTCCCGTACGTGCCCGACCTGTTCATCGTCCGCGATGCCGACGCCGTGACGGCCTGGCACGAGGGTGGCGGAGGCTTCTGGACGGTGCGGACACTGCACGCGTGGGCCGGGCCGCTGCTGCTGTGGGGCGGGTTCGTGTGCGTGATGCTCTGGGTGATGCTCTGCCTGGCGGGGATCCTGCGGGGCAAGTGGATCGAGCAGGAGCGGCTGAGCTACCCTATCACGCACATCCCGGTGCAGGTCGCCGATCCGCACCTCGGCCTGTTCCGCGAGCGTCTCTTCTGGGTCGGCTTCGCGGTAGCGGCCGGCATCAGCCTCCTCAACGGGCTGTCCGTCCACTTCCCCATCCTGCCGACCGTGCGCGTGAAGTACTGGGACCTCTCGCCCTACTTCGTCGGCCGTCCGTGGAATGCGATGGGGTGGACGCCGATCTCGTTCTACCCCTTCGGGATTGGACTGGGCTACCTGCTGCCGCCGGATCTGCTGTTCTCGAGCTGGTTCTTCTACTGGTTTCTGAAGGTCGAGCACATCTTCTCCTCGGCGGTTGGCTGGCTCGGGTACGATGCGCAGGCGCCCTACATTGAGGAACAGGGCTTCGGAGCGTATGTCTACGTCGCGGTCTTCGGCATCTGGCTGGGCAGGAGATACTTCGCCGAGGTCTTGAGGCAGGCGTTCCGTGGCACGGGCGGCCCGCCCGTGAGTCGTGACCTGCTGTCCATGCGCACGTGCGTTCTCGGTTCGCTCGCCGGGATGGTCGCGCTCACGGGGTTCTTCATCTACTTCGGCATGTCGGCGTGGCTGGCGATCGCGGCCTGGGCCATCTACTGGGTCCTGGCGACCGCGGTCACCCGCATGAGGGCCGAACTCGGCCCACCCGCCCACGATCTGCATCGCGGCGGGCCGGACTTCATGCTCACCAGCCTGCTGGGCACGAAGCTCATGGGCCCGCGCAACCTGAGCCTGCTGACCTGGTTCTACTGGTTCAACCGCGCCTACCGCAGCCTCGCTATGCCGCACATGCTCGAGGGCTTCGCGATCGCGCGCCGACAGGGCTTCCGGGACCAGGCCGTCACGCTGGCGGTCATCCTCGCGGGCATCGTGGGCACCTACGCCACCTTCGCGGCTCTGGGGTACTTCGGGTACACGCGGGGGGCGGAGGCCAAGATGGCGTGGCACGCCACGGGCTTCGGCTGGGAGGCCTTCAACCGCCTGCGGGGCTGGATCAACAACCCGACCTCACCCAACCTCGCCGCCATGGGGGGCGTGGCGGGCGGCCTGCTGTTCGCGGCGGGCCTGCACCAGATGACGACCCGCTTCCTCTGGTGGCCGCTGCACCCCTTGGGCTTCGCGATCGCGGGCAGCTACTCGATGGCCACCATGTGGTGCCCGATGCTCATCGCCTGGACCGCGAAGATGACACTCCTGCGGTTCGGCGGACAGTCGTGGTACGTGCGCGCGCTCCCCTTCTTCATGGGCCTGCTCATGGGCGACTACCTCCTCGGCTGTGCGTGGCCGATCCTGGGCTGGGCGATGGGCAGGACGGTGTACAGCTTCCAGCAGTAGGCGAGCGGAGAACGCCGACAGGCGCCCCACCCTTGGCGGAACGCCTGCCATGCGTCTCGTTCTCAGCCGGCGACCGCCGGCCGTGGGGCTAGTTTCACGGCGAGCACCCGGCGAGTATCAGCCCAAGTGTCGCAAGCGCGAGCAGCAGACCAATGAGCAGTCTCATGGCATGCACCCCCTGACCTGACTTCCCGACTACGATACACTTCTGCGTCGCTGTGCAAGTTTCCTGCCTGAGGCGCGCTTTGGGCTCCGATCGCTCTACCCGCCAGTTGCCGACGGCCTTGCTCGTGCGAGGGTCAGGGCACGGTGCGGAAGATCACGTAGGGCTCGCAGCGCTCAAGGAACTGCACCCGACTCGGCGCGCGGGTCTGCAGCTCCGCCCACTCACGGCTGCGAACGATGCCGACCATCGCAGGCGGGCGGCTGAAGACGGCCTCCGCCTGCTCGTAGGGGTAGTACAGCCCGCCGAGCCGGCCCTCATTGCCCGGATAGTCGTACTCGGGGACGAAGTAGCCGACCGTGATGACGCGGTACGGGTAGTAGAAGACCGACGCGCAGGGCGTGTAGCCATAGCAGACGAGGGTCTCGCCGTGGCGTGCGTAGCGGGCGGCCGTGAGGAGGGGGACCTTGTCGGAGACGTAGTACGGGTTGCAGTCCTTCGCGACGTATGAGGCGAGGTGCAGCAGGCCGAGGGTCCAGACGGCGGCCGCGGCCACGGCAATCCCCCGCCGGCCGCGAAGCGTGGACCAAATGACCGCTCCGCCGGCCAGGAGACCAAGGGCGGTTGCCACGGGGATGAGCGGTACCGTGGGTAGCCCACATAACGTCAGGAACCGCGGGACGAAGAACGGCACGCCAACGCCGGCGGCGGCGAGGAACGCGCCGAGCGCGAGGAGGCTCCAACGCCCGCCGGGGCCCGCGACGTGCCGGGCAACCAGCATCGCCAGCGCCGGGATGGCGGGGATGATGTACTGGAAGAACTTCACAGGCGGCGGGATGTAGACGAGGACCGTGAGCGCGACCCAGATGAGCAAGAGGACGGACAGCCGGCGCGCCGGGGAGTCGGGGCCGCGCGCTTCGCGGAGGGCCTGCCAGACGGCGCCGGGGACGCAGACGGTCCACGGGATGACTCCGCCGACCAGGAACACGATGACATGCCACCAGGGCTGCTGCCCGGGCGCGATCACCTGGCGGGTGATGCGCCAGAGGTTCTCGTGGCCGAGGAAGAAGGCCGTCGAGCCGGGATTGGCGCGCTCGCAGACGGCGAACCAGGGCACCACGATGAGCGCGAAGACCGCCAGTACCGGGAGCCAGGGCACCTGGGCGAGGGCGCGGAGCCGGTGCACGAGCGCGAGGTAGATGACGAAGGCGCCGCCGGCTATCACGAGAGCGATGGGACCCTTGACCAGGATTCCGAGCGCGGCGGCGACGGCAGCGAGGACGTAGTAGTGACGGCCCTCGGGGCCCTTCTCCGACGCCAGCCAGGCCCACCAGGCGGCCGCGGTGACGGCGAGGGCCAGAGGCGTGTCGAAGCGGACATAGCGGGCCATGCCGAACCAGACGCCGCAGGAGGCCAGGACCGCCGCGGCGAGCAGCCCCTGGCGATGGCCAAACGCGTGGCGCGCCATCGCGTAGACAAGTGCCGTGCAGAGGGCCGCCGTCAGCATGGTGGGCAGGCGAGCGGCGAACTCGTTCTTCCCGAGCAGCGCGAAGCTGGCCGCGTTCATCCAGTGCAGCATCGGGGGCTTGTCGAGGTAGACCGCACCGTTGAACCGAGGGGTCACGAAGTCGCCGCTCGCCACCATCCCCCAGGCGACCACGCAGTAGCGCGGCTCGTCCCGCGAGACCAGCCCGAGGCGACCGAGGCCGAGGCCGTACACCAGGCAGGAGGCGGCGAAGACCACGGGCGTGGCATGTCGCGGCCAGAAGCGCGCGAGCCAAGAGGTGGAGGGTGAGTCAGGAGGCGTCTCGCTCATAGAGACAAGGGTCCCTCTGGTCCTCTATGGCTTCCCGACCTGCAGGGGACTCACCTCCACGATGGCGCTGTCGGCGGCGAAGCCAACGTGCGTGATCGAGGCGAGGGGGCGAGCGAGCTTGGCCTCGAGGGTCACGCCGCAGGTCGTGAACGACACGGTCTGCTGGTCGAGGTCGATGGTCACGGTCAAGTCCGTGACCTTCCCCATAGGCGCGTCCACCTTGGCGCTGGTCGTCTTGGCGCCGGTCGCGAGTTCGTCCTCAATGATGAGCGCGGTCTGGGGCCGGAAGCGGATCCCGCACTTCACAAGCTGGGCGTCCGCCGGACCGTCACCGAAGGCGACGAACCCGTTCTGGAGGAAGCCCGTGCCATCCTTGACGCGGATTCTGGTGCTGAGGACGATCTTGCCGGTCAGGGGCGCCTGCAGCTGGTTGAGAGCGAGGCAGACCGTCTTCTCACCCTTCGCCTGGAGGCGGTAACCGAGGGGCGCCTCGACGACGCGGCAGCCGGACACGGTCCCAAAGTCGGCGCTCTTGTCCACCTCGGGCGGCTTGAGGTAGTTGGGCTCCTCGGGTTCGTCGGAGATGGTCTGCAGCGGCTCGGCCTCATCCAGGGGCTGCAGGCCGGTCGTTGAACCGGGGCCGAGGCAGAGCAGGGCGCCATCCAGGGTGGCCATGAACAGCCGCCCGTCTGCCGCGATGAGGCCGTCGAAGACCGGCGGGCTGGGGAGCGAGTAGCGCGCGAGGGGCTTGCCCTCGGCGGCGGAGACGACCCAGAATCGGCCGCCGTACTTGCCGTCGAGGGCTTCGGCCTGCTTGATCAGGCGGGCCTGGACGTCGGGATCGTCGGGCAGGCGGAAGGCCTGGCGCTCGTCGATGAAGTCCGGATGGCCGGCCACATAGAGCGTGTCCCCGGCGAGGGTCATCGCACGCACCTGCAGCGAGGGCTGACTCACGATCCACGGGTAGCGGGCCGCCGTCAGGTCCTCGATGGGGAAGTAGCGCCGCAGCTTCCAGTCCGAGACGTTGGCGGCGTTCTTGTCCAACCGCGCGTTCATCTCGCCATTGGCCTTCTGCACGCGCTGGATGGCCTCGGGAGTGACGTACTTCTCGGCGGCGAAGAGCTGGTACTCGAGCACCGAGGCGTTGACGAAGTACTCGGGCTTGCGCCCGTAGCCGTAGACCCGCTGGTCGTCGAACACGAGGATGCGCCCCGACGGCACCATCCGCTCGGCCTGGAACCAGCCGCCGTAGCCGCCGGCCACCCGCCGGCCGAAGGTCCAGAAGGAGCGGTGGTACCAGGAGTCATCGAGGAAACCGATCTGACAGAACAGGTGCGAGCCCTCGGCGGGCTGCTGATCGACGGTCTCGACGGGTATCTCCAGCCGCTTGCCCTCCGGGTCGATCTTCTGTGAGCGCATGTAGATGTACTGCCCGTCCGAGGAGAGGACGTCCGAGAGGGCAACGGGCATGTGCAGGCCTTTCACCTGGGTCTGCATGTTCTCCCCGGTGTCGGGATCGCGCTCGTCCATGACGGTCTCGGAGAGCTTGCTTCCGGTGAGGGGATCGAGCCTGAGCAGCCGAATGCCGCCGTCCAGGAAGATCGAGCGGCCCGCCGTGCAGTAGAGCGTACCGTTGTGGATCAGGACGCTGCCATGGACGGGCCAGGCGGACTCGAGCTGATCGAAGGCCACGACCCGCCGGTCCATCGGCGCGGCCCGGTAGCGCCACGACAGGGCGCCGTCAGAGGCGCGCAGCGCGTACACGTGCCCATCCGCCGAGCCGAAGAGCACGAGGCCGCGATACAGGGTCGGAGGGGAGTCGATCCGGCCGCCAGCGGTGTAGGTCCAGAGGGCTGTGCCGGTTCTCGCGTCGAGAGCGTGTAGTGTGTGCGCGTCAATGGAGGCGACGAGGACCTGTCCGTTCGCGACGACGGGCGGCGTCAGGCGGCCGCCGATCTGCGCTTTCCAGGCAGCGTCTGGGGTCAATGAGGCGGCAGCCGAGGTTGCACCGCTACGGCCCTCGTCGTGCCGATAGGTCGGCCAGTCGCCCGGCGCGGTTGCCTCCTCGGACTGGTAACCGTAGGCCGGGCCGCGCTCCAGGCGGGCTTCGTCGGTCAATAGCGCTGCGTCGGGTTGCGCGGCGGGAACGGGAGTCAGGGCGCTGAAGCCGTTCAGCTTTGACTCGAGGTAGCAGCCACACGACTGCATCGGTGCGTACAGCATGCCGTTGGCCGGCAGCACGCCGTAGATGCAGCCGCCGCGCACCCAGTGGTGAGGCTCCCAGTGCTTCGCTGCGGGGTCGATGAACTCGACGCCCGTACGGGAGGTCAGCAGGTAGCGATCCGTCGCCTTGCTCGGGTAGCAGCGGTGATGGAACCAGTAGGTCTGCGCGTCGCAGGGGAACTCGCTCTTCACTTCCCCGGTGAGAGGGTCATAGCCAACGAAGTTGCCCGGGTCGTTGCCCGCCGCGATGGCGCCCGTCCAGACGATCCCACCGACGACGAATAGGTCCCTGAGGGATTGGTGGCCGGACGGGAGCTGAGGAGCTTCCCAGAGCTTGTGGCCGTCCGTCGCCGAGAGGGCGGTCATCGTGCCGTTGTTGCCGGCGAGCAAGACCACATCCTGGTAGAGCAACACGCGGACGCCCGTGCTCGTGACCACAGGCACCGTGGCCTTGATCGGCTCACTCTCCCAGAGCGGCTTGCCGTCCGTTAGGCTCAGGGCGATGGCCTTCGCGCCGTCGTAGAAGACGACGCGGGTCGCATCCGCTGCCGGTGAGCACGGGGCGACGGGCTGCTCAGCCCGCCAGAGCTGTCTTCCCGATTCGAGGTCATAGGCGGTAATGCCGCCGGGCTCGCCGTTCCAGGCCCACTCGCGGTTGGCGCGGTTGGAGTTGTCCCAGACGTACGTATCGCGCCGACGCCACTGCAGGAGCTTCGATGCATCGGCGGCCTTGATGGCCAAGAGCGTGTTGCCGGTGACGACGATCTCCCCTGAGCCCTCGCTGCCTGCGAAGGTCCGCATGGTCTCGCCGGTCGCGGCATCAAGCGCCAAGACCGGGCCATCCAGGGAGAGGGTCACGAACACCGTGTCATCCACCGCGACCAGGCGACGGAGGAGATGCGCAGGGCCGCTCTTCAGCGGCCACTGCTGCGTGTTCCAGGTGGAGATCTCGCGCTTCCACAGGGGCGTCCCGCTGAACGCGTCGCGAGCGATGAGCCGCCACTTGCTGGGGAGCTGGATCGAGGCGGTGGGGCCCTCATCGAGGACGTAGAACAAGCGCCCGTTGGCTGTGACGAGGGAGGTCATGCTGGCCATGTGGTCGTGGTGACGGGCCCAGCGCGGGCCGGCGACCCACTGCAAGCCGCGTGGCGGGCCGACCACTTCGTCCCTGGCGACCGGGTTGCCGGTGGAATCGTGCAGGTAGTGGGTCCACTCGTCGATGTCGCTCGGTCGGGGCTTGATCGTCTTGCGCCACTGCCCGTCGCGCCGCACGAAGGCCATGCCGGTCGGCGCGAGCGCGCGCGTTACTTCGGCGATGTCGGGCAGGCTGCCGTCCGTGCAGACCAGCAGGTTCACCAGGTTGTCGGCGTACGGGAGATGGGCGCCGTCCCAACGATCCACCGCGACCGGCCCGTAGAGCCCCTGCCCCTGTATCGCGGCGCGCGCCTTCTGCACATCCGCGTCGGTTTTCTCCAGCCCTTGGACCATGTAGCTGTCGTTGACGTGGAGGGCAGCCGTTAGCCGTCCATCCCCGCAGCCGACATGGACGATGAGACCGCCCTTGACGCCCGTCGCCTTTAGGATGCGCTGGGCAAGTGTCGCGACATCGTCGTCCTGCGCGGACGCCAACGCGTGCAGCACGAGCGCTGCACCCGAAATGAGGACGCCAACGGCAATGACACGCTTCAGTGGCATGGTGCTCCTCCTCCTGGAACAGGAACTGGCGGACGTCGGGCAGGCTAGCCGGCTTCGATGGCGCGGATCCTCGAGCTGCACTGCCGGCGCTCTGGTGAGTGGCGCGGGAGGCGTTCGAGCACCCCACGCAGGTAAGTGGCGACTGCGGGGCCGTAGCCCTTCTCGATGGCCTGATCGATGACCCGTCCGGTCGCGGCATCCCATGGGGTGGGCTGCAGCCGGCAGAGACGAACGAAGTAGGTCCACAGGGCCTCGTCGCAGTTGGACTCGCAGCGGCAGAGGAATTGCGCGGCCAGAGCCCTTGGGGCGTGGCTGGCGCACGCGTGAAGGGCGCTCGCGCGCTCTGCCTTGGGGACCAGGTCCGGGTGCCCGGTCGCATGGGCGAGTTCGCCCAGGTCGAGCAGCAGCAGAGCCGCCTCCTCAAGCGTTGGGTCCCGGCCCAGAGCGTGCCGCACATGGGCTCTGGCGGAAGCCATGAGGTCACGGGCACGTTGGTCGGACGTCTTGCCGCTGATCCCGCGGGTGAGCCGGTGAACGAGCGCTCCGTCAACGCCGAGCGCCATGGCGATCGTGACGGCGGCCGCCGGGCCGAACACCTCCGCCGCCATGTCCAGCCGTTCCGGCGCGAGTTCGAAATGCAGTTCGACCAGTTGCGTGCGAGCTTCGTGAAGGTGGCTGGCCGCTACTGCTCGGTTCGCCTCCGCTACAGGAGGCATGTGCCGCTCGCAGTAGAGGGCCTGGGGGCCTGCATACGAGCAATCGCGACACAGGGGCACGCGGCAGGCGGCGCATTCGTCCTCCGTCCGGCGCGCAGGGTGCGCGAGGCAGACCCTCACGCTCCTAGCGACCTCGTCCGGCTGCGCTCGTGATAGCGCCTCCTTCGCCCCTGGGTGGTCCGGCTCCAAGAGCAGTGCCTGTCGCCACTGTTCCGCGGCGGCGGACGTCCGGCCCAGCCGGTACTCCGCTACACCCAGGTTGTGGTGCCCGCGGGCACCGAAGGGGTCCATGAAGATCAGCTTGGTGAGTGTGTCCACGGCGCCGTCCCACCGCCCAGCCTTGGATTGAGACTGGGCGAGAGCGACAAGTGGCGCAGCCTCCAGGGGCGCCTCCAGGCACACGACCTGTGACTGCTCGATCGCCGCCTCGATGGCGCCCTCCACGAGCGACTGCCTGGCAGCCGCCACTCCGGCAGCGACGCGCTCGGATATCGATACGTCGAGCCGAATAGGCTTCCCGAGGTCGGCAAGGAGCGTCTCGGTCTGCTGCCTGGTTTGCCCTCCCAGTTGCAGCAACGCGGCCGCGAGCCATAGCTCCGCCTTCTTGCCGGCGGCGAGCAGGACGGGCTCCTCGGACACGGGCTGGCCCAGGCGAACCAGAGCCCACATGGCGGCTGTCCGCACCTCGAGCGCCGGGTCGTCGAGCGCCTGGACGAGCGCCGACACGGCGGCGCCGTCTCCGATACGTCCAAGCAGCACGGCAACGGACCGCCGAATGCCTCTGACGGGATCGGCCAGGAGAGGGATCAGCGGTGCGACGCACCTCGGCTCGGGGCAGAGCTCCAGAGCCATCACCGCCGCCTGCCGGACTTGCGGCCGCTCATGTTGGAGTTGGCCGATAGCCAGCGACAGCGCCGGGCCGCCCCAGTGGCCCAGCACCGCGAGCAGCCTCCGGCGACCATCCTCGGAGGTCGAGGCGTCGGATGCGAACATCGTTCCGATGGCCGGAAGGCAGTCGGGCCCAATCGCCGCCAACGCCCGTTGGGCATGCAACTGCTCCCAGGCCCGGCCATGCAGGTACACGTCCACGAGGACGTCCGCAGCCTCCGACGCACGAAGCGCGCCGAGCGCCCGCAGGCCCGCGGAGCGGTCACCCTCGTAGGTGCGGACCCACTCAAGCAGAGGCGGAACGCTCGCCCTGCCCTGCGCGACGAGCGCCTCTACCGCTTGGTCGGCCAGGAGGGCATCGGCCGAGCCAAGGTCAGCGAGGCATTGGTCGATGGTCGCAGGGGGGACTCCGCCCACTGCGGCCGGGCTTGGGGCCTCGTCGTGCACCACCGGAGGAGGCTCTTTCGCACCAGCGCTTGAGGCGGCAATGCCAAACCTCTTGCGGCAGGTGTCGCAAACCAGGACATGCCCGCCCAGGCACTCCGCCAGCCGCTGCATGTCGGCCCTCACGACGGGCACCCCAAAGGCCTCTCGGTATTCGTCCGCGATCCAGTCGAGGAAGAGCGGCCGCTTCGCGGCGCGCTCCAGCGGCACGGTCGAGGCCAATCGGTCGATCACAGGACCTCCACAAGTCTCACAGTGCACCGTAGCTCCCCTCCTCGAACCCGTGCAATTACCGGGCCGCTCCGTCCCTACCGCCCTTCCAGCAGCGCGACGGCGAGGATCGCCTCGGCGACCTCCATTGTCCTCACCGCGTCGGCGAAGTTCGAGCCGGGCTGCTTACCGGCCTTCAGGCAGTCGATGAACTCGCGGTTCCTCCCGGCGAAACCCGCGTAGACGTGGAACTCCTCGCTCCCGGCGACGGTGCGGGTATCGAACTCGGTGCCGGTCACGTCGCCATCCGCGTAGAGCCGCCCCTTGCCCTCGTGCTCGGCCTCGGCGCAGATGCCGGGGGCGTGCATCTGGACGCGGAAGATGCGCCGGCCGCTGGTCCAGCTGTTGACCAGGAGGCCGGTCGCGCCGTTGTCGAAGGTGAGGACCGCGAGGATGAAGTTGATGTCGGGGGTGCCGATGCGCTTCGTGGTGCACTGGATGTCAGCGACCTCGCCGCCGCACATCCAGCGGAGCGTGTCGATGGCGTGCACGCCGTCGTCCATCATGTGATCGCGGGCACCGAGGAACGGCTGCGGCGCGCACTTGTAGAACTCGCAGACCGCGTGGGTGATCGGGCCGCGCTTCAGGCACTCGTCCCGTAGCATGACCACCATCGGGCACGTGCGCCGCTGGAAGCTGACTTGGGTGATGACCCCCTTCTGCTCGGCGACGTGGGCCAGCGCGCGGGCCTGATGGATCGAGAGGCCCATCGGCTTCTCGATGTAGAGGTTCAGCCCTTGCTCCAGGCACCACATCCAGATGTCATACATGAGATGCGGCTGGCCGATGGCGTACACCGCATCCGGCGCGATGTCCTCGGCCATCGTCCGGTAGTCGGTGTAGCGCTTCTCGACGCCGTACTTGTCGGCGGTCGCGTTGAGGCGCTGCACATCAAGGTCGCAGATCGCCGCGATCTCGACATCGCTGAACGAGGCGAGCGAGGGATAGTGAACCGTGTTCGCCATCCCGCCCGCGCCGATCATCGCGATGCGGACTTTGCGAGGCTTCTTCGGGGGTCTCTCGGGCAAAGGGCCTCTCCCTTCTGGCGGCTACTCGTAGCCGAACTTGGGGTCGAACCAGCCCTGGCGGCAGAACTCGCGCACCGGCTCCCCACGGCGCCGATAGCAGCAGTCGCCGCCCGTCGCGGCGTACTGCATGGCGCGCTGGACGTATGCAAGAGCGGCATCGCGCACTGCGAGGGGGCGGGGCGAGAGCGAGGGGACCTCGAAGTTGAGCGGGCCCTCGTAGCCGATCTCACGTACGGCCGCCATCAGACCCGGCCAGTCCACCGTGCCCTCGTATGGGACGCGGTGCTGGTCGCCGCTGCCGTCGTTGTCGCTGAGGTGCAGGCAGAAGAGGTGCGTTCCGCAGGCGGCGACCGTCTCGCGGGTGGGGAGCTTCGACATGTTCGCATGACTGGAGTCGAAGCAGATACCGATGTGCGTGGGATCGACGGCCTCGGCCAAGGCGACGAGTTCGGAGGGGTGCACGCCGAACTCGGGTGGCACCATGTTCTCCACCGCCAGACGGACGCTGGTGTCGGCACAGACCGGGGCGAGGGGGCGAAGGCTCTCCGCGAGGTTCGCGCGGACCTGGCCGACCGCGCTTAGCTGTCCCCGCCGCAGCCAACCGGGATGCAGGACGGCGTTGCGGACGCCAAGGCGGCTCGCCAGGCGCAAGTGCTCGGCGCAGCGCTCCACCATGTCCGCGCGTTCGTCGGCATCGGCGCTCGCGAGGTTCAGGTCCATGAAGAGGTGACACTGCCAGGGCGTGATGCCCAGCTCCTCGGCGAGCGTCCGCCAGGCATTGCCGCGCGAGGCGTCGGAGCGCCACAGCTCGCCGAAGTGCTCGCAGGAGAGGTCGATGGCGGCCCAGCCGAGGTCCGCGATGTGCCGCAGGCAGTCCTCGGGCGAGAGGTCCCAGTAGAGCGAGGTCCAGATGCTGAGCGTGTACTCACCGGCGGAAGCGTGCGCGGGCAAGGGTCACCTCGCTCCGACCGCGCCCCGGGGGCCGACGGTCGAGAGGTCGATGGGGCGGAAGCCGAGCTTCAGGGCGGGCGAGTCGGGCTTCAGGCGGAAGTCGTGCTTCTCGACATCTACGAAGAGCGGGTCCGCGATGAGGCTGTGTTCGTCCTGGCCCGCAGCCTTCCATTCGTCGAACGTCTTGCCCGCGAAGTCGATGGGCTGCCCGGCGGCCTGCCAGTAGAGGTTGCGGTCGAGGCGGAACTGGTTGTTGCTCCAGTTGCCGGCGAGCAGGGGGCCTGTGGTCCAGTAGACGATGTTGCCCTCGATGAAGAAGGAGAGGTGGTCCTCGTTGCGGGTGCGTTGGAGCTGGTGCTCGAGACTGTTGACGAGGATGTTGTTGCGAACCGTGTTCTCGCGGCCGTAGTGCTGGTGGAAGCTGCCCGTCTTGGTGTTGTAGACGATGTTATCCTCCAGGAGCATGTCGCTGGAGCCCTCGTCCGTGTACAGCCCCCAGCCGCCGTAGGAGTAGGACTCGACATCGTGGATGAGGTTGTGGGTCAGGCGCGTGCCGGGCGAAATGCCAAGCGAGTAGATGCCGCCCATGTCGCACAGCAGCCCGTGGCCGAGGTCGTGAATGTGGTTGTACTCTATGGCATTCCGGACGGCGTGGCTCTCCCCGTAGCCCCATGTCCAGCCGACCGAGACGCCCGTGTAGTAGAAGTCGCCGATGTCGTTGTGCACCACCGCGTTGTCCCCGCTGTCCCCGATCCAGACACCGACAGCCGGATGGAACACGCGCCCACCGTGGGTGATCTCGTTGTCCGCCACGACCGTCGCCCTCGTGCCGTGGCCGATCTTCACCCCGCCTGCGCCGAGGTCGGTGAGGAGGTTGCCCACGATCTCGTTGCCCTCACAGGCCTCGACGAGGTCTACCGCGTAGGTGCCGATGTGAGCGATGGTGCTATCCCGGAGGCCGCAGCCCCGGCAGTTGGTCAGCAGCACCGCGCCGGGCACATTGACTGCCGCCTGAGGTGCGCCGGACTCGTTCTCCGGAAGCGTCCACTCGCAGTGGGCAAGCGTCAGGCCGCGCAGGTGGACCTCCTCGCAGCCCTCGAGGCGGATGAGCTGCTGCAGGACGGGGGCGACGATATCGGCGGTCTCGGGAGCCTCGCCCGGCAGCGGGTAGTAGTACAGGATGCCGGCCGGGCGGTCGAGGTACCACTGGCCGGGCGTGTCGAGGGCTTCGACGACGTTCTCAACCCAGTAGCGGGCCGGGCCGCCCTTCTTGGTGTCCTCCAGCTTGAAGACGCTCGGCTTGGCGAAGGTGACGAGGTCGCCTTCGATGCTCTCGATGGGCAGGCGCGAATCGACCCAGCGCGTGAAGGCCATGATCTCGACATCCGAGAGGTTGCGCCAGTTGGGGTCGAGTTCGCCGGGCACGAAGCGCATCTGCCGGTTGCCCTCGTTCCAGGGCGCGTCTGCCGGCTTGTCGGCGAACCCGGCGAACCAGTACATGCCCTCCTTGGGTAACCGCGGGCGCTCGCGGCGCTCGCCGTTCACCCAGAGCTCGCGGAAGTGCCAGTCGCCGCTCTTCACCTCGGGCAGCTCGGCGGCCCAGACAGCGTGGCCATTCAGCTCCGCAGGCTTCCAGCCAGTGATCGCGCGGCCGCCGCTGACCTCGACGCGCTCGCCGTGGTACGCGGCGAAGGTGGTAGGGCACTCGCGACTGCCAGAGTGGGCTGCAGCGAGGACCAGGGGCTCCTTCAGCACGTGCCGGCCGGCGCGGATGAAGACGCGGACGGCGCGGTCCTTGCCGCCGCCGGCTGCGCGTACGTCGGCGACGGCCTGCGCGGCACGGGGGATCGTGGCGAAGGGGCCGTCGGTGCCCGCAGCGTCCGGTGCCTCGAGGCGACCTGACCAGGCGTCGTTGCCGTTGGTGGCGACGAAGAAGACGATGGGCTCAGCAGCAGAGGCGGCGCCGGCAGTGGCGTTCAGCAGGGCAGTCACGATGGGAAGCATGGCGGACACCTCCACAAGGGCGGAAGCTCAACGCAGCGGGAGTGGTTTCCGTGCAAGGGGGGACGCGTCCTTCGTGCCCGCTCCCTGCGTCGGCGGGTATGCGAGCCGAAGGCGTGGGGGCCGCGACCGAGTGCGACTGCCGCACAGGTACGGGTGGGGCTACATGAGCACCCACGCGAGGAGCACCGCTGCGTAGAGCACGGCGGGCACTGCGGCCCCGGTCAGTGCGGCGCCGAGGTGCTCGGGGAGAGCTTGGCGCATCCACGTTCGGCTCCGCCAGGCGACCACCGCGATACTGGCGAGCAGGGCCCCTCCGATCGCCGGGTGTCCTAGCAAGGCGGCGGGCGGCGCCAGGGAGTGGTCCATGATGGCGCGGAACGTGATCATGCCGCGCGTGTCCTCCAGAGCGAGCGGAAGGAAGCCGGCCCACGAGGAGACCTTGGCGGCGGCCTTGGCGAGGTGCGCAAGGGCCACGACGGGGGCCGCGGCGGTGGCCGCGGCGATCAGCAGGTCCCGCAGTCGCCCTCGCTGCCCCACCCCGAAGGCCAGCAGGGCGATCGCCGACCACAGCAGGAGAGGGAACAGGCCCAGGAACCAGAGGGCCTCAAACCAAGCGAAGTCCACCGCGGGGAGCGCGTCGTGGAGGCTCTGGGCCACGAGGTGGAACCGGGCATCGAGCGGCTTCACCTCGCCGATCACCTCGTGGGCGACGAAGCCCGCGGCGATCATTGCGAACGCGGCCTCGTAGGGCACAAGGCGCTGGGGGCGCCGCGCTCCCTGCGTTCCCCGCACCCAGCCCAGCCCCACGTTCCCATAGGGGCAGGCCTTGGCACACTCCAGACACAGCACGCAGTTGTCCGACAGCGTGCGGGCCCACGGCTGCAGCAGCGAGGGGCAGCTGCGCCCCTCGAAGCAATGACGCCGGTCCGGGCTCACGCACTCGCGGGTCGAGCAGTCCGCGCACATCTGCGGGTCGCGCACATCGAGCTGGGCCGCCGCAAGGCGACCGTAGGCCGTAAGCAGAGCCTTGGCGGGGCAGAAGCTCCTGCAGAAGGAACGCGGTTCGCGGAAGAGAAGGCCGGTGACCGCCGCCGTTCCCAGAAGGGCGGTCAGCATAAGGGCGGTGTAGTGGGGCACGCGATGGATGGTGAGCCCCGCCACCAGGACCTGCAGCAGCACGTAGCCGACCACGATGAGCCATCCGGCACGCATCCACGGCGCGAGCGGGAGGCGGCGCCAACCCGCTCGACGCGCGAGCGCGTCGCCGCCCCGGTTGACCAGCTCCAGCGGGCAGACCATGCACCACCCGCGCCCTACGGCCACCGCGGCGGCGATCATCGCCGGCCACCACAGGCCCCACACGAGGAGCGTCGTGAGGTTCGTCTTGCGGAGCGTCAGAATCTCGTCGCTCGACAGGCCCGGACCGCCCCCCCAGCCGTTCGCGGTGAGCAGGACGACCGCGACCAGGAGGACGACCTGGAGCCCGAACGGGAAGACCCACGACTTCAGTAAGAACCTCCCCACGCGGGAGTTCAGCAAGTCCCAGGCGAACCGTCCAGTCTCAGCCATTCCCCGGCTCCTCGCTCCTAAGGCTCTACGCGAAGGGGGTGGGTCGTTGTGTTGGCGGTGGCCCTCTCACACACCCTCTTAGGGATCACCTCTCGTCGTGCAGTTCCCAGACCTCGTCCCGCCGGCCGTCGAAGGCCTCGCGACCCTCCGCGGTCAGGATGTACTCACGGCGCGCGCGAGGCCCGGCCGCTCCCTTGCCCTGCTCGCGGAGCCCGCCGCGCCCCAACCACTGCAACCACGGGTGGAGCCTTCCAGGGCCCATGGCGTACCCCTGGCAGCGCGGTTCCTGTGGGATGCCCGGATCGTGGACTGGTCCCCCTCGGCGTCGCGCAGCGTGTGCGCTTTCAGGAGGGCAAGAGGCAGTCTGCGGTTCAGTGCGTTGCAGGGCGCCCTCATATCGACTATCGTAGACGAGAACCGATGTATGGTCAAGCGATGTGGTTGGGCGCCGCAACCGCAGGAGGCAGGCGGCGCTGGATCGACGAATGGTACCTCTTCTGTGCCGTCACACGCGAGGCGACATGCCCCGAGTCGAGCCTGTCGAAAGGACCTGACCCGATGGCCGTGACTCACATCGACGTGGATCTGCTGCGTGAGCTGCACCGGCAGATCGTGACGATCCGCGAATTCGAGACGGAGCTGCTGCACGCATCAAGGCGGGGGGACCTCGCCGACGCCACGCACCTGTGCATCGGGCAGGAGGCGATTGCCGCCGGGACGATGGCGGCGCTGCGCCCGGACGACCTGATCACCAGCACGCACCGCGGGCATGGGCACTGCATCGCGAAGGGCGCGGACATCCGCCGGATGATGGCGGAGCTTTACGGCAAGGCGAGCGGGTACTGCCGGGGGCGCGGCGGGTCGATGCACATCGCGGACTTCTCGCTGGGGATCTGCGGGGCCAACGGCATCGTCGGAGCGGGGATGCCGATCGCCAACGGGATCGCGCTGGCGGCGATGCTGAAGGGCACGGGGCAGGTGTGCCTCAGCTTCTTCGGGGATGGCGCGGCGAACCAGGGCTCGTTCCATGAGGCCCTGAACCTGGCGGCGATCTGGAAGCTGCCGGTGGTGTTCCTGTGCGAGAACAACCAGTACGCCGTCTCGATGGCTGCGAACGAGTCGATGGCGATCGAGAACGTCGCGGATCGCGCGGCGGGCTACGGGATGCCCGGCGTCGTGGTTGATGGGAACGACGTGCTGGCGGTGAGGGAGGCGACGGCACAGGCGGTCGAGCGCGCGCGGACGGGCGAAGGGCCGACGCTGCTGGAGTGCAAGACCTATCGGATCACCGGCCATTACGCGATGGACCCGGACCGGTACCGGCCGCGCGACGAGAGGCAGTGGTGGGAGAAGAACAACGATCCCGTCGAGCGCTCGGGGCAACTGCTGACGGCGGGGGGCGCGGCGACCGAGGAGGAGCTGAAGGCGCTGCGCAAGGCCATCCGGACCGAGGTGCGGGACGCCCATCGAAGGGCCAAGGACGAGGAGCCCTGCCCGGAGACGGACGAGACGTGCGCGGACCTGTATACGCCGCAGGCGCCGCTGGCGGACTCGGGCCCGGTGCCCGACGGCTCGCCGGAGAAGACCTTCGTGGAGGCGCTCGGGCAGGCCATCGGGGAGGAGATGGAGCGCGACGAGCGGGTGGTGCTGATCGGGGAGGATGTGGGGAAGCGCGGCGGCGCGTTCCAGGTGAGTGCGGGGATGCTGGAGCGGTTCGGGCCGGAGCGGATTCGCGATACGCCGATCTCGGAGGCGGCGATCATCGGGTGCGGCGTGGGCGCGGCGATGCAGGGGCTGCGGCCGATCTGCGAGATCATGTTCTCGGACTTCGTAACCGTGGCGATGGACCAGATCGCCAACCAGGCCGCGAAGATGCGCTACATGTTCGGCGGGCAGGTCAGCGTGCCGTTGGTGATCCGCGCGACATCCGGTTGCGCAGGGCGCGCGCGAGGCGCGCAACACTCGCAGAGCCTGGAAGCGTGGTTCATGCACACGCCGGGTCTGAAGGTCGTCTACCCCTCGACACCCGCCGAAGCGAAGGGCCTGCTGACCGCAGCGATTCGCGACGCGGACCCGGTGATCTTCCTGGAGCACAAGGGCCTACTGCAGGACGTCGGGCCGGTGCCGGGGGGTGAGTACATCATCCCGCTGGGCAAGGCGGCGGTGAAGCGCGAGGGCCGGGACCTCACCATCGTCACGTATGCGAGGGCGGTCCATATCGCCCTGCATGCGGCGAAGCGCCTGCAGGCCGAGGGTATCCAGGCCGAGGTGATCGACCTGCGCACGCTCGTGCCGATGGACACGGACACGTTGCTGACGTCAGTGCGCAAGACGGGACGGGTGCTGGTGCTCACGGAGGACTGTCAGACCGCCGGCGCGGCGGCGGAGATCATCGCGACGGTTACGGACAACGCATTCGGTGCGCTGAGGGCCGCACCCCTGCGCGTCACGGCGCGCGACGTCCCTCTCCCCTACTCGCAGCCGCTGGAGAGCTGCGCGCTCCCGAACTCGAGCGTGGTGGCGGAGGCAGCGAGGAGGTTGGTGGAGGGCCGGGGGAACGGCTGAAACACGAAGACCCCGAAGAAGGCACGAAGCCACAGGAAGAACGGCAACGGCCCTCTGGGCGTTTGTAGTGGGTGTCGCGTTCGATGACGAGCAAGGCACCGTGAGAGCATGAGGATGTCAGGAAGGCAGTTCGGGAGACGGCAGTTCATCGATCGAGTTGCGAAGACCGGCGTGGCCTTGGCCGGTCTGGCAAGCCCGCTGCTGGGGCAGGAGGCGCCGAAGCCGGCGGAGGGCGAGACGAAGCCTGCCGAGCCGCCAGCCCCGCCGCCTCCGCCGCCGGGTGCGCGGTATGCGCTGCCGACAGCGGCGACGGGGGAGATTCCCTGTGGGCTGTGTCCGCACGGGTGCAAGATCAAGAAGGGGACGCGGGGGAAGTGTCAGGCGTACGCGCACACCGCCGAGGGCAAGCTGGAGTCGCTGGGCTACGGGAAGGTCGCGAAGCTGAAGGTCGAGCAGATCGAAACGGACCACTTCTTCCACGTGTTGCCCGGCGCGCAGGCGGTCTTCTACGGGGCGCCGACGTGCAACCTGCACTGCAGCTACTGCAGCGAGTGGCGGATCTCCCAGTTCCCCGCAGAGAAGGTGCCGACGCAGCCGATCGAACCGAAAGCGCTGGTGGACCACGTGGCGGCGCAGGGCGGAAAGCTGCTGGGGTGCACGTACACCGACCCGGCCGCGGCCATCGAGTATGCGATCGATGTCGCCCTCGCGGCTCGCGAGCGGGGGCTCTACCCGATCACGCACACGGGCGCATACCTGACGCCGGGGCCGATGAAGGACTACGCCTCAGTGCTGACGGCGTTGAACGTGGACCTGAAGGCCTACGCGGAGACGACGTATAAGACGCTCTGCGAGGGGTCGCTGCAGCCCGTGCTGGACGCCATCAAGGCCGCGCGCGAGACGCCCGTGTGGCTGGAGATCACGTGCCTCATGGTGCCCGGCTACAACAACACGCTCAGCGTCGTGAAGGACATGTGCAAGTGGATCGCCGAGAACGCCGGCCCGGCGACGCCCGTCCACTTCATACGGTTCTTCCCCGAGTACAAGCACCGCCAGTACCAGACCGCCTCGACCGACCCGGTGCAGCTGAAGTCCTTCCGCGAGGCGGCGTATGAGGCGGGGCTGCTGTTCGCGTACGTCGGGAACGTGCCGGGCGACTTCGGTGAGTCAACGCTCTGCCCGAAGTGCAGTGAGATGCTGATCCGGCGCGTCGGCACGAACGTCTCCGCGGTGAGCTTCGACCCGCACCGAGGGCTCTGCACCCACTGCGGAGTCCAGATCCCGGGGATCTGGGAGTAGGCCGCCTGCCATCATGTATGATCTTCTCCTGCTGAACGGGCAAGTCGTGGATGGCAGCGGCACGCCGAGCCGCCGGGCGGACGTCGGGGTTCTGGACGGGCGGATCGAGCGCATCGGGGACCTGACGGAGGCGGCGGCGCGGGAGAGAATGGACTGCGCGGGGCGCGTGGTGTGCCCCGGGTTCATCGATCTGCACGCGCACTCCGAGCTGACGCTGCTCGTGAACCCCTCGGGTGAGAGCAAGCTGCACCAGGGCGTCACCACCGAGCTGAACGGGCAGTGCGGCATGACGCCGTTCCCGGTGCACCCGGAGGACCGTGAGGCACTGCGGAGCGTGTGCACGTTCATCGACGCGCCCGTGGCCTGGGAGTGGGAGCGGACCTGGGGGTATCTGGAAGTGCTGGAGCGCGCACGGCCGGCGTACAACGTGGCGACGCTCGTAGGGCAGAGCGCCCTGCGGGCGTGGGTGATGGGCTTCGACGCGCGACCGGCGACGCCGGACGAGCTGGTGGCGATGTGCGGGACGCTCAACGAGGGTCTCGCAGGCGGCGCGGTAGGTGTGTCGCTGGGGTTGAGCTATCCGCTGGGCTCGTTCTCGGACAGCGATGAGCCGCTGCGCCTCGCCGCCACCTGCGCCATCCAGGAGGGGCTGGTCACAGTCCACCTGCGGAACGAGGGGCCGCGGCTGATGGAGTCCCTCGACGAGATGCTTGGCATCGCCGAGGAGACCGGGTGCCGCCTGCAGATCGCCCACCTCAAGTGCATCGGCGAGGCGCACTGGGGGGGCGCGCAGCGGGTTCTGGAGCACCTGGAGAAGGCCGTGGCGAGGGGCATCGACGCCACGTATGACGTGTACCCCTACACGGCGGGGAGCCGGCACCTGTACGGCTCGCTGCCGAACTGGGTGGTCGATGGAGGCATCGGGCCGATGCTGGAGCGGCTGAGACAGCCCGGGGCGCGCGCGCGGCTGCGCGAGTCTCTGAACGCCTGGGCGGCGGGCATGGACTCGGGCGGGGGATTCTCGCTGGACTTCCACAACACGATGATCACCTCCGTACGGACGGAGGCGAACGCGTGGTGTGTGGGCGTGCGTCTTGATGAGATCGCCGAGCGCCGCGGCCAGGACCCGCTCGACGCCACGCTCGACCTGCTGATCGAGGAGCAGGCGGAGGTGAGCTGCGTGCTGTGGGCGATGAGCGAGGACGACGTACGCGAGTTCCTGAAGCACCCCCTCGGCTGCATCGCGACCGACGGCCTGGCCTACGCGCCCTACGGGCCGCTCTCCGAGGGCGCGCCCCACCCTCGCTGCTACGGCACCTACGCGCGGTTCCTGGGGAGGTACGTCCGCGACGAGGGCCTGCTCCCCCTGGAGGCCGCCATCCGCAAGTGCACGAGCCTGCCGGCCTCCCGGCTGCGGCTGCGGGACCGCGGCGCCCTGGCGGAGGGCTACTGCGCCGACATTGTGGTCTTCGACCCGGAGCGCATCGCCGAGCGGGGCGACTATGGCCGCCCCCACTCGTACCCGGACGGCATGGACCTAGTGATCGTCAACGGCCACGTCGCCGCCCGTGGCGCAGAGACCTCGCCGGAGCGCGCCGGCGCCGTGATTCGCCTCCAATGAACATGGGCCGCCGTCCCTCCGGCGGAAGGAGTCCCCGTTCGTCGAGCCGAATCGTAGGGTAGTGCTGCCGCCACCCTGTTGACAAGGGGGGTCGGGCCATGCTTGCGCGGGTCCGGTCGGCGTATCTCCTGGTTGTCGCGCTGCTTCTCGCGTCTCCCTCTCTCCCACAGACCCCCAGCCGCATGCCGCTGGACAGCGCCACGCTGGGCGGCCTCCCGCGGTGGATCGCGCCGGTGCTCGCCGACCAGCCCGAGCCGCCGCCGGTGGGCGGAACCATCGTCGTCAACTCCCTCGGGCGCTGGGGGTTCTACCCGAAGGCCGATGGGTTCATCTACATCGACGAGGCCTTCACCTACGCGGCACAGGATGCGGCGGCCAATCAGATCACGTTCGACCCGGCCCTGGACGGGCCGGGCGGGATTGTGTTCGACCACTGGGGGTGGGGGCTGGGGCTGTCGGGCAACGGCGACTCGTTCGTCGGTGACTTCGGGAGCTACAACCCGCGCGTGAAGCTCGCCGATCAACTGACGGTCAGCGGCAACCAGTGCCTCGTGAGGGGGCTGTGCCTGTTGCGGGTCGAGGTGAGCGGCGACGAGAACAAGGTTCAGGCCTGCCACTTCGCGCTCGACCTGGACGCCGAGACGAGTTGGGCGCCGGCCTTCGCCCCGGGCCTGAACGTGAGCGGGAATCGCAACGTGGTCGGCGGCGACCGGGTGTGGTACCGCAACCACTTCGGCAAGGCCGGCACAGGGGGGCCGGTTGGCATCAACGGGGAGGAGAACGTCTTCTGCACGAACGTGGTGGGGCTCAAGCCCGATCTGTGGACCCCCCTCGCCTACCCCCCCGTGTCCGGCCTGTGGGTCGGCGGCCAGCACAACCGCATCGGCGACATCGAGAACCGTTTCAACTGCATCTACGCCACCGAGATGTGCATGAACGTCGGCGGCAACAGTGGGGATGACGGGCACGAGAACACCATCCGCCAGAACTACCTCGGACAGAACAACGCGGGCGCGAAGTGCAGGTACGGGCTGGTCATCGAGGACGGGGCGCACGGCAATGTGATCGGCGGCTCGGTAAGCCCCGGGTATGGGCCCAACGTCATCGTGAACTTCACGGAGGCGGGCATCAGGATCGAGCCGAACTGCGATGACACTACCGTCGTCGGCACCTGTATCGGCATGAACCAGTGGGGCAATGCGGTGGCGCCGGAGGAGCAGGCGTGGGGCATCGTGGTCGGTCGCGGGGTCTCAGGCACCAAGATCGGCAGTGCGGACGCGACGCAGCGGAATCGCTGCGGACGGCAGGGCATCCGCGTCCGGGAGAACGCGCGGAACACGGTCATCCGCGGGAACTGGATGGGCTTCGACAAGGACAACCAGCCCATCGGGGCGGGGTACTACCATCATGGCATCGAGGCCATCGGGGCCGGGCGACTGACCATCGGCGGCGCGCACAAGAGCGGTGCAGACGAGGGCAACGTGCTGGTGGGCTACACGGTGCCGATTCACCTGACCGACTGCACGGGGCCGGTCGTCATCGAGGGCAACACGATTGGGGCGCTCCCCGACCGGTCTGCGCCGGCCGGCGGACGAGGCTTCGGGGTCACGGCCGACGGGTGCTCCAACCTCAGGCTCGGCCCGCGCATCGTCACGACAGCCGCAACCGCCAGGGATGCCCCGACGGGCGTTCCGTCGGCGCTCTACGGGAACCTCATCGTGCCGGGGCGGGAGTGCATCGGCATCCAGTTGGGCCTGTGCCAGTCCGTGCAGGTCGAGGGGAACACGATTGGCTGGGAGAGCACAGCCTTCATGGGCGCTGGGGAGACGGGGGTCTACGTCGGCACCGGCAGCCATGACGTGAAGATCGGCGGGACCATCGGTAACCGCATCTACCGGAATGGCACGAACGTGGCGCTGTACGGCGCGTACGACGTGAGCCTGTCCAACAACCAGATCCGTCACGCGACCGAAGAGGTCGGCCTGTTCGTCGGGGGCGGCGTACACGACGTCACCGCGCTTGGCAACCGCATCGAGAGCAACAAGCAGCACGGGGTGGAGATCGACGGCAGCGCCGGTGAGGCGCGCGCCATCCGGATCGGGGCCTCGACCGACAGGCCCAGCATCATCGGTGGGAACGGCGGCTACGGCGTGAAAATCGCCGGCGCGACTGCGCATGGCATCACCGTAGATGGGAGCTGGATCGGAGTGACTCCCCGGTCAGGCTCCGATCGATGGACTGCCAGCGCGAACGCTCTCGGCGGCGTGCTCATCGACCAACAGGCCTATGGCAACACGATCGGGGGCACTTCGCCCAATGCGATCTGCGCCAACGCGGGTCCGGGCGTCATCCTCTCCCACGGAGCGCAAGGGAACACGGTGGCAGGGAACTGGATCGGCCGCAGCCGGCCGGAGAACGAAGCACCAGGCAACGCGCGGGGCGGTGTGTTCATCACCTCAGGCGCGCATGGCAACTGGATTGGGAGTACGGCGGACAGCCACATCGCGGGGAATCGTGGCCCGGGGATCGTGATTCGGGATGGGGGAACCGCGGCGAACGAGGTCAGCCGCTGTACGATCGGGGCGGGCGAAGTGAGCGGCCAGTGCGTCCCCGACGGCAACGAGGGCCCGGGAGTCGACATCCTCGGCCGCGCGACGGAGAACACGATCGGCACCACGGTCGCCGGCAACCTCATCTCGTGTAACCAGGGGGCGGGGGTGCGCATTGGGGGCTCGGGCACGAACCGGAACAAGGTCGTGCTCAACTACATCGGGACCCCGCCCGGCGGCACGTCCGTCGCGAACCTGACGCCCTGGCGCAACGTCGGGGCGGGGGTCGAGATCACCGCTGGCGCCAAGAACAACGTGGTCGGAGGGCCGGACCCGACCTACCGCAACTGGATCGGGAACAACGCGGCCTCGGGGGTGCTGATCTCCGGGGCGGGCACCTCGGGTAACTACGTCGCGAGCAACGCGATCGGGCTGGATCAGGCGCTCACGGTCGCGCTGCCTAACGTCGGCAATGGCATCGAGATCGCCGAGGCGGATCACAACTACGTGGGCGGCGGGGGCTACAAGGGCAACTTCGTCTCTGGCAACCAGTGCGACGGCGTGGACATCTACGGCGCACAGGCGATCGGGAATCAGGTGGTGGATAACGTCATCGGGCTGGATGGCGCCGGTCAGGCGGCGCTGCCCAACAAGGAGAACGGCGTCACCGTGCGCGACGGCGCCGCCGACACGCAGATCAAGAAGGGCACGATCTCGGGTAACTCCCAGCGCGGCGTTGAGGTGACCGGCACGGGCACCAACAATGTGCTGCTCTCGAGCTGCATCGTCGGCCTCGATGTGGATGGGATCGACTTCATCCCCAATGGCACAGCGCCGAATCTCAGCAACCGGTGCGGCGTCCTGTACCAGGCTGGCCCGGCCCGCGCGCAGGTGCGCGACTGCCGCGTGTTCGGCAAACAGGCGGCAGTGTACTTCTACAATCTCACGTTCACCGGCGCGTTGGCGGACCTCGACCAGGGCAACATTATCACGGGTAACCGCGTCGGCTACAACGTCAACGGCGTCACGCGGAACGGCATGTACGGCGTCATCGTCGAGGGTTGCCATGCCTACGTGGGCAACAACGACATCCGCGGCCAGGGCTGCGGGCTTGCGCTCAACTACGACCGTCCGGAGGCCGACCCGGACTGCTTGGTCGGGGTCCGGGGCTGCAAGTTCCGCGACAACGACGCGCACATCATCTTCTACGACTCGGCGCGCGGCCATCTGGGCGAGTACGGGGCCTCGATCCCCTGGAAGCGGGGGGAGAACTGGTTCGGCGCCTCCCGGCGCGCGGCGGTGAACGCCTGCGAAGCGAAGTCGGGCTTCACCATCCGGGCGGAGAACAACGACTGGGGCACGACGGTCGCGGCGCAGATCCGCAACCGAATCGAGTGCCCGGCCAACGTGGACTTCGACCCGGTCGTTGGCGGGGTCACGCCGACTGGGCAGGCGATAGCGGGGACGAGGGCGCTGGTAACGTCCGTGCTGGCACAGCCGACGGCGGCGGGAGCCTCGGTCACGTTCACGCTGTCTGCCGAGGCGGCGGTGACGGTGCAGATAGCGAACATCGCGGGTCGGCCGGTGCGGACGCTCATGGTGTCGCAGCCGATGGCGGCGGGCGTGCACAGCGTCGCGTGGGACGGCCGGTCTGAGGCCGGTACGGCGGCGCCGGCAGGGCTGTACTTGGTGACCGTGACGAGCCTCACACCCGATGGCGGACGGTCGCAGGCGGTCGGGACGCTGGGCCTGCAGCGGCGGTGAAGGTGTTCGCCGGGGGCGCGTCGAAGTGGGGCAATGCGGGCGTGTGTGGTACAATGCCGTTGACGGACGCTTTCGGTTTGTGTTACCGTGATGCGCAGTCGGTCCTGCGCGTGCGATCCGATCACCAAGGGGCGGTGATTGCATGGCTATCCGACGCACCTTCCTGTTGGTCGTAGGGCTCTGTCTGGCGCTGTCTGTGACCTCGCTGGCCTTCGCGGGGGAGACGGTCCTGCGGGGTGACGGCGACCTGGCGCTTGCCATCTCCGGCGGGGAGCGGATCCCGGTCCCCGGCGGGCCGACGGCGGTGCAGGGCACGCTGACGGTACGCCCGCAGATGGAGACGCTGCCGGGAAGCTGGACGCACTTCGTGGTCGATGGGCAGAGCCAGTACTCGACGAACAACCCGCTGCCCACGTTGAGCCTGGACACGACGAAGCTGGCTGAGGGCAAGCACACGCTGCGCATCGACAACATGGACGGCGACCGGCGCGTGGCGACGACCGGCGACGTGGTGTTGGAGGTCGCGAATGCCGCCGTCTTGTCGCAGGTTGGGCAGGCGGCCGCCGGCCAGCCGACGCTCATCAAGCTGCACCACAAGAAGATCCTCCGCGAGATCGTGTGGTTCAACGGGCGTGAGGGCGACCTGGAAACCCACGGCACCATCCGCCGCGGACATATCCTCATCACGCTCACCGATCTGATGCGCCACCTCGGCGGCACGGTCGAGTGGGGCCCGCCCGGCGATCTCATCCTGGCGACCAAGGGCAAGGTCAGCGTGCGCGTGGTGCCGGGCAGCTCGACGGTCTATGTGAACGGCAAGGCCGCCAAGATGCCGGTGGCGTCGTTCCGTCAGGGCAACCGCACCTACGTCCCGATCCGCGCGATGTGCGGCTTCTACGGAGTCAGGGTGGACTGGGACTACTACACCGACCGGGCGTACGTGACCTACCAGCTGCAGTAGACGCGCTCGGACGGACGACAGGACACTCGCAGGGACGGTGAGAGATCACCGTCCCTGAGCGTTCTACGGAGTGAGGCCGCTCGGAGGGCCGCGTCGCGTGCTGCTGACCAACATCCCCAAGCTGAGCTTGCCGCCCGAGGACTTCGGGTGGCTGGTCGAGGAGTGCCGGAGGCTTCTCGCCGAGTGCCGCGTGCCGGCGCACGACGGGACGCCCCTGCACACGCCGGATGTGCAGAAGCACTACGGCGCCCTATGGACGCGGGACTTCTGCTACATGGTCGAGGGTGCTCCCAAGCTGATTCCCGTGGAGCACGTCGCCGCGGGAATCGACACCATCCTCCGCGGACAGAGAGAGGACGGGGCCGTCCCCGATCGCGTCGAGATCGACGGAACGCCCGTGTACTGCGCGGGGCCGAAGGACTGCCCGCTCGGCTTGCAGCCGCCGACCGACAACCCGCAGTGCCTGGTGAAGCTCGTCAGTGAGTACTTCGCGCTGACCACCGACTTTGGCTTCCTGGAGGAGCGGATGGAGGCCCTGTGGCGCGGGCTGAGGTCGGTGCCGACCTCGGCGGATGGCGCCGCCTACGTTGATCCCGCCGCGCCGCATTCCGGGTATGGCTTCACGGACACCGTCGCCAAGACCGGCGCGGAGTGCTTCTCGACGCTGCTCTTGTGGGAGGCGTGGCAACTCATGGGCCGGATGGCGCGGCGGCTGGAGGACCATGAGCTAGCCCACGAGGCGTACGAGAACGCCGATCGCGTGCAGCGGACGTTCACCCAGTTCTGGGACGACGAGTTCGGCATGATGCTGGCCGCGACGTACGAGTGCAAGCAGATCGACCTGTGGGCGAGCGCGTACGCGGTCCGGATCGGCGCGGTCGGCAGCGGCCAGCGCCATCGGATCGCGCAGTTCTTCGTGGACCTATACGATGGATGCGTGCTGCGCGGGCATGTGCGGCAACTGCCGCCGGGGCAGTACTGGGAGCGGCTGCTAATGTCGGTGCCCCATGACACGTACCAGAACGGCGGCTACTGGGCCGTGCCGTCGGGGTGGGTGGCCCGGTGCTTGCTCTCGGCGGGGTACGGCGACTTGGCTCAGGCGCTGATCCGCGACCTCGTCGCCGAGTTCCGCGAGGGAGGCGCGTGTGAGTGGATCAGCGAGAGGGAACGCGCGCTTCCGGGATACGTCGCGAGCGCTACCTTGTTGCTGGACTCAGTGAAGGCGGAGAGGGAGCGACATGGGTGAGCCTGAAGGCGGCCTGATGCGCGCGGCGACGCCCTACCAGACGCTCGACGGATCGTTCGTCACGGAGCTGGTCCGCCCCGAGCGCGGCGGCTCACGGAACGTGAGTGTTGCCGAGGCCGTCGTACAACCGGGGCAGAGCACGAGACGGCACGTGCACCGGGAGTCGGATGAGGTTTACTTCGTGCTGAGCGGAGAAGGTGTTGTTACGCTGGGGGCGAAGTCATACGCGGTGGAGCCCGGAAGCTGCTTGTTTCTGCCGGCCGGGGAGGCGCACTCGGCCTGCTGCGACGGGCCGGAGGCCCTGAAGATCCTCTGCCTCTGCGCGCCGCCGTACACACACGAACAGACGACCTTCTGCGACTGATGGCGATCCTGTCAGACCCTGACATCGAAGCACGCATCCGTCGGATCGAACTCGCGACCGGGAAGCCGGTGGTGCTGCGGTCGGTGCGCTCAGGGTGTGACTGTTTCCGCGGGCGGGTGATCGAGCGGTCGGGGTGCTTCCTGGTCGAGTATCGCGACGAGACGCCCGGCTACTTCTGGCACCACGATCTCATCCGCGAGCTGCTCGCGTGCATCGAGCAGCAACGCGGTCGGCGAGTCACTCTCTACGACGGGGACGTGCAGTACGTGGAGGTCCCCACCCACCGAGCTTCCCGGCGCAAGCGCCCTTCCCGGCCCACCGGAACCCCATGACCCGATCTCTCACCGTCGTCATCATCGTCTTCGCAGCCGTATTGGCAGCCGCCCTCGTCTACGCGCTCATGGCCCCGGGGCGGGGCTTCTCCGATACCGCTCCGGTTGCCCAAGTGAACGGTCGCACCATCACGCGCGGCGAGGTCCAAGCCGCCCTGTGGCGCGGACACGCGGCGCAGGGCCTCAAGGCACTGGCCGATCGCGTGATCGTGGAGAAACTGGCCCAGGAGAAGGGCCTGAAGCCCGATCCGTCCCGCATCGACTACCTGATGAGTCAGGAGGAGATGCGTGCCGGGAGCCCACAGAAGCTCGACGAGCGGCTCGCGAGGGAAGGCCGGACACGGGAGCAGCTGCGCGAGGACCTCGCGTCCCAGGCACTGGCCGAGCAGGTGCTGGAGACGCAGTTGCAGGTGACGGAGGACGAGATCAAGGCGTACTACGCGGCGCACAAGAGCCAGTTCACGCATGGCGAGATGATCAAGGGGCGGCTGATGGTCTTCAACACGCGCGATAACGCGAAGGCGATCCTGGAGGTGCTCGACGAGCCGGGCGCCGACTTCGCGGGACTGGCGCGAGAGCTGAGCGAGGACCCCGGCACGAAAGCCGAGGGCGGCGACATGGGGTGGATCGAGCGGAAGAGCTACGCCAAGGAGCTGACCGACCCGGCGTTCAGGCTCAGGCCCGGCCAGCACACCGGGATCATCCAGTACCCGGACGGCTATGCGCTCATCCTGGTGGAGGCGAAGAAACCGGCCGGCCAGCAGTCCCTCGAAGAGGTTCGCGATACCATCGACAGCCTCCTGCGCAACGAGAAGCTCGTCAACCTGCGCACCACCTGGCCGGTCGAGCAGCGCAAGAAGGCTCAGATCACGATCGGCGACGAGGGCTTGCGGAAGGCGTTCGAGGCGGTGCGGGGTAGCTAGCGTAGCGGCTCACTGGCCCTCGGGCTTGTACTCCACGAACTCGCAGGTCAGCTCCTCCCCCTTGACGTGACACTGGTAGAAGCCCTTCTGGGGTGAGCCGTCGTGATTCCCGCGGCTGAGGGAGAGGCAGCGGCAGGTCGTCAGTCCCACGTTCTCGTGCTTGCGTTCGGAGAGACCGTGGAAGTGGCCGCTGAAGATGTGCTTGAGGTTGTGGCCGTCGAACAGCGCGAGCACTTCGTCGGCGTTGGTCAGGCGCAGGGGCACGAGCTCGCCGAAGGGGAAGTGGGTGAAGCCGACCAGCGGGCGGTCGGCGGGGATGTCGGGGAGGGTCTGCTTGAGCCAGTTGATTGTGGCCTGGCTCACCGCGACGGCGGAGGACTTGCCGTCGTCGGTGGTGTCCAGGCCCAGGAACGTCCAGCCCTGGTGGTCGAAGCGGTAGTTGATCCGCTCCGCACCGAAGACCTGTAGCCAGCTCTGGTTGCCCACCGAGGCGTCGTGGTTGCCCATCACCGGGTACGCAGGCTTCTCGAGCAGCGCCAGCGCGTCCTCGGCGCCTTGCAGCTCCTCGATCTTGCCCGCTGTCGCGAGGTCCCCGCAGACGAGCGCGAAGTCATACTGCGCATTCGCCTTGATCCACCCGAACGCCCCGCGGAAGTACTCCGCGCACTTCTCGTCCAGGTAGTGCAGATCGTTCATCGCGATGAAGCTGAACTCCGACTGATCCTGCGCGCGGCCGACGCCGAGGCTCAGGGCGGCGACGGCCAGGCCGGAGCGCTTGAGGAACTCGCGGCGGGACAGGCGATCGAAGCCCACGGCAGAGCCTCCGGCGGCGGAAGGTGGATGCGCGCCCGGGAGTGGATTCGCCCTCGCTCGACGGCTGCCCTCCCAGCGGCTACTGCTCGGTGAATCGGCGCAGGCAGTCCCGATACGCATTCCGACGGATGGTGACGGGGTCCTCGTTCCAGAGCGGGACCCGGCGGGCTACTACGGTGATGTGGGTGCGGTCGCGCTTCGTCACCCTCGTCGCCGTGTTCTGCACCAGCCAGTCCGCGCTAGCCAGATCGCCGGCCTGGAAGGCGTTCGGCCATAGCACCGGCCCGGCCCGAACGGAGATCGACTCGCCCTCCGGCGTGACTGTCACGTTGCCCAACGGAGTGCCCGCCGAGTCGGGTCTCGCGAGGCGTTCCACGGAGGGGCGCCTCGGGTAGTCGGTGATCGCGAATACACGGTAGTCGCCATCCGGATGGGCCAGGAGGAAGGGCTGGTTCTCGTGATGGCCAGGCCGGGTCTGGGGCGCGCGGCCCAGGAGGGCAACCTCGCCGATGCGGGAGTGGGTGCCCGGCTTCAGCAGCTCCCACCGCAGCACGAGGCGCCACTCGCCGTCCGGTAGCGGGTGGCTCCAGACCTCACCGACCTTCCCCGCATGGTTGTCCAAGGCGACCAGGACCTCATCGGCGCCGAGCCAGGTGTCGATGACCGTGGCCGGGGTCACGGGTAGCGGCAGGTCGCGGATGCGGTCCTCGGGGTCGATGAGGAGCAGGGAGACATCCGCCCCCGCATGAGCGCGGATGGCGACGCAACCGGCAGCCGTGGTCTCAAACGGCGCGACCAGGACCTCGTCGGCGATCTCCCGCGGCGGAGAGCCATCGAGGGGCACGTAGCGTAGCCGACCACGGCGGGGAGTGTGCGGCTGGTCGCGCAGAGGGCCAACGATGGCCAGCAGCGCCCGGCCGCTTGGGCTGAACTGGACAACGCGGTACCCGTCCGGCTGGCCGACGGGCTGCGGCACTCCCTCCGGGCCGATCAGGTAGAGGCGAGCGGCGTCCTGCGGCGCGCGAGCGACGACCGCGTACTTGTCCGCGCTCGGATGCCAGGCCAGGTCGATGACCTCGACCGACCACGGCCGGCGTGTGAGCGGCCTGATCCAAGAGCCGCCCAGGTCACTTCGGAAGATCCACGGATACTCCGCGCCGCTTGCTGCGAACACATACCGGTTGCGGTCGGGCGCCCAGGCGAAGGCGTGGACGGTCTGGTTCGGTTCGCCGATCTCAGCCACTCGGGCCCCGGGGGCGGCCAGGATGATGCGAACGCCCTGGTCCGGAGGGGAGAACATGGGGCGGGCGCCCGGGCCCGTAGGGATCAGCTTGCAGAGGGTATGCGGGCCCCCGCTGATAGGAGCCGCATTGGTGGCGCCGCCGTGCGCGTGACTGAAGGGCCGCTGCGGTGTCGACTTGGGCAGCCAGTAACGTCCCGCCTGGCGGCGCTGGTGGTCGAGGCCGGCCTCCTCGGAAAGAGGAAACATGGGCTCGTCACGGCGGGCGCCGGGGTTGCCCCAGTACACGGCGATCTCGAAGCCGCCGGAGTCCACCATCGGCGCGCCGGTCGGCTCGTAGACCCAGGAGTCGCGGCGGCCGGTGAGCGGATCGACGGGCAGTTCGGCGGACCCGACCCAGTTGGCGGCGCCGGGCGCGATCTCGACCGGGTTGTCGCTTGAGTCCACGCCCTCCGTGCGAGGCGCGGCTGCGACGAGGTCATGGAGCTTCGCCGGATAGCAGCCGAAGGTGCCGTGGAAGCGCTGCATGAGGCCGTCGATCTGCTGCAGCGCCTGGTCCAGCTCGCGGGTGCCGGTCGAGAGGTAGCCCAGACTCCCAGAGTGAGCGAGAGCGATCAGGGCGAGGAGGAGCGTTCCGCCCAGGACAACGCTCATGGGCCCGCGCCGTGCGCCGGCACGCACGATGAAGACGGCGGCGATTAGGGCCGCGACCACCACCAGCCAGGAGATCCGCTCGCGCGTCCACCCCGAGACCGGCTGAGGGTGGAGCCGGCCCTCGCGCTTGATGAGGAGCTGCCTGGGCAGGGGATCTGCCGAGGGGCTGAACGTGAGGTCCTGCATCTGCTCGCGGTCGAGCAGCATCCAGCAGCGGGTGGCCCACAGCTCCTTCGCCGACCAGCCCTTCCCCTCGCGCGGCAGCCAGGCGTCCTTGTCGAAGTAGAGATCCGGGTAAGGCATCCCGCCCCGCGCTCGGTACTCAGTGACCAGCGAGGGGCCGGCGGATTCGATGGCCTTCCGACGGATGGTGGCGTAGGAGCTCCCCTTGGGCAGAGGCTTGTCCAACGGCAGCGGCGCCTCGCGCAGGCCGTCGCACTGAACCGGCTGCCTCGACAGCACGAACAGCAGCAGCGACGTCTTCTGCCGCGAGCTGGCGCGGGAGATGTACAGCGGATAGACCAGCTCGCTCGCCGGGAAACGGATGCCGATGGGGTCCACATCGTCCAGGACCGGGCGCGCGGCGGCCGCCGCCGGCTGCATCCGCAGCGCGACGAAGGTCCACTTCGCGCGAACGTAGTGCCCGAGGATGTCTGCGCTCTCCTCAGGCACGCGGTAACCGTTCCGCTGCAGCCAGGCGGTCAGGATGCCCGCGTCCGTCGCGGCCAGGATCGTCGCGTCGAACTTCCCGACCACGAAGCGCTCGTAGACCGTCACCGCCTCGGTGCCCGGCGCCATGCCGCCTGCCGGCCCGGGGGCGGCGCTCTTCTGCATCATCTCGCCGGGCATGGCGCGATCACGAGGATCGGTGATGGTGGTCTTCACCTCGGGCGCGGTCTCCTTGAGAAGCACCTCGATGAACGCGGGCTCCGCCAGGAACACGTCGTCCTTGCCCGGCTTGCTCGGGACGGGGATGACCCACGCGAACCGGTCCGCCGGGCCGTGGTACGTGGTCTGCAGCAGCAAGGCCTCCCGGCCCTGCGGAAGCTCGATGACGACACCCTTCTGCTCGGTTGACGCGACCGCAGTCTTGCCCGAGGCCCGCTCGTCAAGCACCGCCGCCCCCATGAACATGCCGTCTGCCTG
>VGFC01000025.1 GCA_016869045.1 Armatimonadota bacterium | reverse complement strand
TGGGCGGGGCGCCTTCGATGCCGTCTGCCGGCAGGAAGCGCCAGAGCCCGTTCAGGCACAGGCGGTCAACGCCGCCCCGCGTGTCGCGGTAGGCGGTGCGCGTGTCCCAGTACGGCTGCTCCGCCCCTATCACGGGCGAGCCGCCCGTGGCACCTGCAGCGCCGTAGTTGAACAGGGCGAGGACCTCGGCGGGCGAGAGCGCGCGGGTCCAACTGATCGCCTCGGCCAGGCCTGTGGTCTCGCCGGCGCAGGAGGCCTCGGCGAGGCCCTTCAGGGCGAGCGTGGCGTTCATCTCCTCCTGCAGCACGCCGTCAAGGTACAGCAGCGTGCGGCTGGCCTCGCAGACCAGCACGATCTGGTGCCAGGCGTCGGCGCATACCCGGTACGTGGAGGGGCTGCCGCCGAAGAGCTGCGCCCCATCGGTCGCGGCGGTTGTCAGGCGCTGCGACAGGGCATCATCCTCGAAGTTGGCAACCGCGCCCGCCGGCTCGCGGAAGCGCAGGCTGAGCACCCGCGCCTTGGTTGCCACAATCGGCCGCGCCGGTAGCCGGAACCACAGCGCATAGGTCCGGGCCGGGGTCGGGCCGGAGCCCACCAGGTACTGATCCGCTCCGGCCGCCGCGAGACGGGGGGCGTTCGGGGCACTCTGGGCAACATACTCGTCGATGCCATCGACGAGGCCGGTGCCGGCGAACTCGGGGCGCCATTGCGGAACCTCCGTCGTCACGGGCCGGTCGGCCAACCCGATGGGGCGAAGCGCTCGCCCCTCGCGGCTGGCGGCGACGGCGGCGATCTGCTCGCCGGGCAGGGCCTCGGCGAAGAGGCGGAGGTCGCGGAAGGCCGCGTCGGCGCAATCACCCGTGTACCGGTCGGCGTCATCGGCTCCGAGCCACAGGTCGAAGGTCGGGTCTGCCGCCGGCGTCGTATCGCCCGGGATCGCGGTCGCGGCCACCTGACGACCGTCCAGGAACAGCGCCAGCGTGCGCGGGCCGAAGTCCCACGAGACGGCCACATGATGCGCATCCTGGCTGCTCCACCGCGCGATGTCGGTGGCCGCCTGCGCCGCGGCGGGCTGCTTGAGGACGGCGGCCACCTGCTGCTCCGGCGAGCGGATGATCTCCAGGGCGAACGACGATGACCTGATGATGGCCAACGGTCGTCGCACGCCGCGCTCCGTGCCATCCCACGGCTTGGGCCCGTCGGGACGCAGCCAGAACATGCAGGTGCCCTGTTCGAGCCCCGGGCCGGGTACGTTCACGTAGGCGCAGGAGGCCTTCTGGTCATAGGCGCGACGCTGCACGACGATCGCGCGACCGCGCGGCCACGGCGCGGGCTGCACGGCCTGCGCCTGGGCCTCAACCGTGCCGCCGCCTGCAACCCGCGCGGCCGTCGCGCCATCCAGCGGCGCGGCGAGCACGGGCTCCGGCAGCACAAGCTGGTCGCTCTGCTCTGCCAACGCCCCCGTGGCCAAGTACACCGTCTTCATCTCAGCCGGCGTCAGCGGGCGGGAGAGCACGTACACTTCGTCCACCAACCCATCCAACGCACCGTGCCCGGCCTCATCCGAGCAGCCCAGCAGCAGTCGCCCGGAGGCGGCAGCCATCACGTCACAAGTGGTGAGCGGTTGCTCGCGCGGTTCGCCGTCTACGAAGAAACGCATCTCTCTCTCGCGCCACGTCAGGCCGGCATGGTGCCAAGTGCCGGCCGTCCAGCCCAGGTCGGGGACGGCGATCATCCCGTGGCTTGGCGCTGGCTTGGGGGTCGCGAACTGCAGCGTCAGTGTGCGATCGAAGAAGACCCGCAGGTCGCTGCGGTTGGCCGGGTCGGCCGGGACGTCGCGAACGCCCAGGAGCCACTGGTACCAGCTCCCCTTCTGCATGTCCCAGGCGGCGGTGTCGCGGTTCAGCGAGACCCAGGCGCAGAGGCTGCCGCCCTCGCGGTTGAAGTTGCCCTCGACCGCATACGAGCAGCCGGCGCCCTCCGGCAGAGACAGCGCCTGGCCTCGGCGGCCGGGGAGGAAGGCGGTCGGGCCGACAAGCGCCGCGCGACCGTCGCCGCGCGACTGCATGGCATCCGCGGCGCCGTCCATCGGCGCGTACAGCAGAATGGCCTCCCGCCAGGAGGCCTCCTGGGTCGGCGCCGAACGCATCGGCAGCAGGGCCAGCAGGAGCATGGTGGCGGCGCACATGGCGAGAGTCCTCCCTCCGGCCTTGTGGAACTGGCCCGTCGATCAGGCCAGGCCTCTGTCTCCTTGGCCACTGCGCCTGGCGATACCTTCGCCTACGCCGCCGACAGCCCCGGCGTTCGTCCGGTTGACGCACCATCCCCGCGTGCCTATACTGTGGCCCTGAAGTGCTTCCCCGGTTTCGGTCTGACGAAGTCGCGCGTGTGAGGCGCCGACCGCAGGAGTGTTTGCCATGCTGTTTGAGCCGGTGAGGGAGGAGCCGGATTTCCGGCAGATGCAGCTTGAGATGCTCAAGCTGTGGGAGGCGAGCGACGCCTTTGGGAAGCTCGTCGAGAAGAACGCGAACGGGCCGATTCACTCCTTCATCGATGGCCCGATCACCGCGAACGACTCGATGGGCGTGCATCACGCGCGCGGGCGGACGTACAAGGACGTCTACCTGCGCTACAGGGCCATGCAGGGGTGCCGCCAGCGCTACCAGAACGGGTTCGACTGCCACGGCCTGTGGGTGGAGGTGGAGGTCGAGAAGGAGCTGGGCCTGCGCAGCAAGCGGGACATCGAGGCCTTCGGGTTGGCGGAGTTCATCCGCGCGTGCCGGGCGCGGGTCGAGAAGTACGCGGCCATGCAGATGCGCCAGTCCGTCGAGCTGGGCCAGTGGATGGACTGGGGGAACGATTACTACACCCTCAGCGACACGAACATCGAGTACATCTGGGGCTTCCTGAGGCTCTGCCACGAGCGGGGTTGGTTGTACCGCTCCGACCGGCCGATGCCCTGGTGCCCGCGCTGCGGCACGAGCCTGTCGCAGCACGAGATGCTGGACTCCTACCGCGAGGTGACCCACGCAGCCGTCTTCCTGAAGCTGCCCCTGACCGACGGATCGGGTGAGAAGATCCTCGTCTGGACCACAACGCCCTGGACGCTGGCCGCGAACGTGGCCTTGGCGGTCGGCGAGAACATGGAGTACACGCGCGTCCGGCAGGGCGAGGACGTGCTCTACGTCGCGACGGAACGGCTGGATGTGCTGCAGGGCGGCTACGAGACGCTGGGCGTGGTTAAGGGACGGGAGCTGGAAGGGAAGACCTACCGCGGTCCGTTCGATGACCTGCCCGCACAGCAGGGCGTGAACCACCGCGTCGTGCTCTGGGACCAGGTCTCCGCCGAGGAGGGCACGGGCGTCGTACATATCGCGCCGGGGTGCGGTCTAGAGGACTACGAACTCTCCAAGGCCATCGGGCTCGACGTTGTCGCGGCGACCGACGAGGCGGGTCTCTATCTCGACACGTTTGGCCCGATGTCCGGGAAGTACGTCGGCACGGTCGCCCCGGACATCTTCACGAGCCTTGAGGAGAAGGGCCTTCTCTACAAGACCGAGGAGTACGAGCACCGCTACCCCAACTGCTGGCGCTGCAAGGAGGAGCTGATCTTCCGGCTGGTCGGCGAGTGGTTCATCGGCGTCGAGTCGCTGCGGGCGAAGCTGCTCGCCGCCAACGAGACGGTCACCTGGCACCCGCCGCACTGCGGCGCGCGGATGGCCGACTGGCTGACCGGCATGGGCGACTGGTGCATCTCACGGAAGCGCTACTGGGGCCTGCCGCTGCCGTTTTACCGCTGCGGCTGCGGCGAGACGACGGTCGTCGGCAGCCGCGCGGAGTTGGAGTCGCTCGCCACCGAGCCGATCAGCGACCTGCCGGAGCTGCACCGCCCGTGGATCGACGCGATCCGCATCCGCTGCCCGAAGTGCGGCGGGTCGGTCGAGCGCGTGCCGGAAGTGGGGGACTGTTGGCTGGATGCAGGGATCGTGCCGTTCTCGACGCTACACCACGGTGTCGATGACGAGTACTTCAACACGTGGTTCCCCGCCGACCTTGTGGTCGAGATGCAAGAGCAGGTGCGGCTCTGGTTCTACGCGCTGCTGATCATGGCGGTCGCGATCGACGGGCGCGCGCCCTACCGCCAGTGCCTGACCTATGACCGCGTCCTGGCCGAGGACGGCCAGGCGATGCACAAGAGCTGGGGGAACGCGATCTGGATGGATGACGCGTTCGAGACCCTCGGCGGCGACCCCGTGCGGTGGCTCTATGTGACCCAGACGGCGGAGAACCCGCTGCGCTTCGGCTTCGGGATCGGGAGGGACGTACACCGGCGCCTGACGCTGCTGTGGAACTCGTACCGTTTCCTCGTGATGTACGCGAACGTCGATGAGCCGAGGCTGGGCAGCTACCTCGAGCCGCCCACGGAGGACCTCTCGCTCCTTGACCGCTGGGTCATCTCGCGCACCTATCGCACGGTGGAGGACGTACGCGGTGCGCTGGACGCGTTCGAGGTGCGGCGGGCGGCGGACGCGCTGGAGACGCTGTGGACCGACCTGTCGCGGTGGTACATCCGGCGCAGCCGCCGGCGGATGTGGAGGGCGGGAGATAGCCCCGACAAGCAGGCGGCCTATGCGACGCTGTACCACGTGCTGGTGACGCTGGTTCGTCTCGCGGCGCCCTTCATGCCTTTCCTGGCCGAGGAGATGTACCAGACGCTCGTGCGCGGCATCGACCCGAGCGCGCCGGAGAGCGTCCACCACACGCCGTACCCCGAGCCGCGACCCGACCTGGTGGACCGCGAGCTGGAGTCGGCGGTGGACGACCTGCAGCAGGCCATCAACCTCGCGGTCTCGGCGCGCATGGAGGCCCAACTGCGCATCCGCCAGCCGCTTTCGGAACTGCACGTGGTGGCGCCGGAGGCGACGCGGCCGTGGGTGCAGCGCTGCCTGAACGACATCCTCGACGAGGTCAACGTCAAGGAAGTGCGGCTCGCGGACAGCCTCGACGCGCTCAAGACGCTCAGGGCGAACCCGGAGCACCGCAAGCTCGGCCCCGTCTTCCGGCAGAAGGCCCCGGCCATCGCCGCGGCGATCTCAGCGCTGCCGGAGGATCAGGTGCGGCTTCTGCACGATGGCAACGCGGTCACCCTCACCGTGGACGGCGAGACAGTGGAGGTCGCGCCGGAGATGGTCGCCATCGAGGCCCTCGACCGCGAGGGCATCATCACCAAGGCCGAGGGCGCTGTCGCCATCGCCCTGAACACGCAGCTCACCGACGCCCTCATCCGCGAGGGTCTCGCTCGCGACATCATCCGCCACCTGCAGGAGCTGCGCAAGGACGCCGGGCTGGAGCTGACCGACCGCATCACGCTCACGATCAGCGGCGACGAGCTACTGACCTCCGTCTGCGAAGAACACGCCGAGACGATCAAGGCGGAGACGCTGGCGCTGTCCCTGACGGTCGGCGATCCGAGCGCGGAGGCGACCGAAGTCAGACTAGGTGAGCGGGCAATCCGGGTGGCCCTCGCGAAGGCCTGCGAAGGCGAAGGCTGAAACACGAAGACCACGGGGAAGGCACCAAGGAGCACGAAGCGCGACAGCCGTCACTTGAGGAGGACCCCGACCTCGCCCGGCTTGCCGGGCACGAGGTCGAAGGTGACGGCCGCGCGGGCGCCGTTGCGTTCGACCGTGATCTCGTGCGTGCCGTGGAAGGCGCGCAGCGTGGCGGTTCCGTCGTCCCCGGTGTTTGCGTCCGCGTTGGTCCACCACTGCCTCAGGACGAGGTCCTCCCAGGCTTGCTGGGCGGGGCGCGGGGTCCAGTCGCGGCGGAACATCGCGCCGCCCTCCTTACCGCGCCAGTGTGAGCCCTCCCAGAAGCCCCACATGATGAAGGCCGTGATCTTCGGGTGGCTGAAGACGGCGGTCATGAAGTCCCGCACGTATTGCGCGTGCACTTCGTCATTTTGCAGGCCGAGGTCGAACTCGGTGATCTCCAGGTCTTTGCCGAAGGCGGCCCACTCGTCCAGAATCCCCAGCACCGTGTGCATCGGCGTCAGCGGCAGGTGCATGTGGCCTTGAATGCCGAGCGCGTCGAAGGGCGCGTCGTGATCGACGAGGTACTCGATTCGCTTCCTCACCGTGGCCCGGTAGCCCGGGTTCAGGTTCACGATGCCGTAGTCGTTGTAGCAGAGCTTCACGTCCGGGTCGGCGGCGCGCGCCCAGCGGAAGGCGTCCGCGAAGCGCTCCCAGCCGATCTCATCCCACAGCTCCGTGTTGCTCCCCGCCTCGTTGACGACATCCCACAGGTACAGCTGGCCACGCGTGTGGCCCGCGTACTCGGCGACATGGTCCTGGCAGGTCTGCAGCAGCTCCTCGCCGCGCAGCGCGCGGAAGGGCGGCGGGAGGTGCCCGTAGGCCCCCCAGAGGAGGCAGTGGCCGCGCACGTCGATGTTGCGCGCGTGCAGCCACTCGACCGCGCGGTCCACCATCGCGAGCTGGTTCGGATTCGTCGCCGCCCACTTAAGGTCGTTCTCGAAGGTCACCACGTTGTAGAGGCGCTCGACCTCCTGCTGGAAGCGGAGGTTGTCGGGGTTGGTTTGGTCGAGGAATCGGACAGCCGGCGCGGCCGTGCCGAAGCGGAAGAAGTGCCGCTTCTGCCGGACGTGCACGGTGCAGCCGGGGATTGGCTTGCCGTTGGCATCCACCACGCGGATCGTGAGATCGCCCTTGCGGATCTGCTCGATGCGCGCGAGCGCGGCGGGCCGCCAGTCGTCGTTGTGCTCGCGCCCGCCCCAGTAGTCGATGGTCTGGTCGAACGCGGCGTCCGGCGCCTCGCCGAAGTTCTCGACCCGGATCCCGGCGACCTCGATGACGCCCCTGTCGTGGCCCACGAACAGCGAGGCGCGCGACTCCTCGGGCCGGAAGCCCTGCCCCGCGCGGCCCATGAAGCGGTACTCCTGCCAGTCGGGAGTGAGCCTCACCTTCTGGTCGATGTACTTCGTGTTGGGCGCGCGCCCCAGCTCCCAGATGAAGGTGACCTGGCAGCGATCCCGGCTGCGCAGCCAGGCGCGGAAGTAGACCGCATCCCCCGTGCGGATGTAGCCCCGGCAGGGCTGCGCCCACTGGATGTTCCAGGGCGGCTGGTTGGGCTCCGGGTCAACCGTCAGGCGCGCGGCCTTCGTGTAGCCACCGACCTGCGCGTCGATGACCTCGACCTTCATGCGGTCGGTACCGGTCGGCCACGTTCCCTGCAGAGGCTGCGTCAGGTCGCCGTTCGAGATGAGGCTCTGCGGCTTGTCCACGGTGGGTCGCTCCCCGCCCGTCTCGGGCTTCATATCCAGGTCCAGCACGCGCACGCCCGTCATCTCCACGGTGCCCGGCCCGAAGCCGAGATGGAACCCGAGATGCAGTCCGCCCGGGCTGCAGTCGGCATCGGCGGCGCCCTCGACCGTGACCTCCTGCCAGTCCGGCGTGAGTTCGAGCGTGCTGCTCAGCGGCTTGTTGTAGGGCGCGCGAGGAATCTGGAGGTACGCGGTCAGCTTGTTGCGCGTCGGGCTGCGCATCCAGACCTTGATCTGCAGCCGGTCGCCCTTGCTGAGGAAGCCGTCCACGGGTTGCTGCACCTGGATCGACCAGGGATCGCTGCCTGGCTCCGGGTTCAGCTCCAGGTGCAGGGCCCTGGGGAAGTCCGGGCGCCCGGAGTCGATCACCGACGCCCGACACCGCTCCTCGCCGTACAGCGTCCAGAACTGCGTGCCGGCGGTGAAGCCACCGTTGGCGACCAGGCTGGCCGGCTCTTGGGCCAGACCGGTCGCGCCCAACAGGAGCGCCGTCGCCACCACACTTGCCCTCATCATCCGGGCCTCCTGGTTGTCCTGGGCGTCACCCCGAACCCCGAACGCTGAACCCCGAACCTGCCGTCACGGCACGAACCGCACGTCGGACACCATGATGAGGCCGGGGCCGCCGCCGGTGGAGGCGCCGTGGGTGCCGATCATCAGGCTCTGCACGCGGTCGAGGTCCAGCACGCCGTTGTCGTCCTTCGACCAGCCGCCGAGCTTGAAGTCGGCGAAGGGGATGGTGGCCGTGATCCACTTCTCGCTCGGCGCAGGCATCGGCTCGACCATGAACTGCCCGCCCGATTCGCCCAGCATGAGCAGCAGGCCCTGAATGCCCGGCGGCAGCTCGGCCTTGTACGTGATCTCCAGGGCCGAGTAGCCCTCCAGGTCGCTCTGGGGGAGGGCCATCGAGGGCACGAGGTACATGTGCTTGCCGCCGGGGAAGGTGAAGGCGAGCTTCGTGCAAGCCCCGCCGTTCGGGCCCTCGTCGGCGACGGTCATCTCGGCGGTGACGGCTGGGTCCTTGCCGATGCTCCAGAGCTTCGTGTCGGCGATCGTCAGGGCGAGCGGCTCGGCCGCGCGGTAGGGCTCGTCGGTCAACCGGGCGGCGCTCAGTTCGAAGGTGCCCTCGGCGGCACCGTCGATCACGAGGCCGACCCAGACCTTCTCGATGTCATCCCAGTTGAACTCAAGCGCCGGCTCCTGGTTGAACGCCGCCGGACGCGGGCTGCTCGCGGCCACTCGGCCATCGGTGAAGGCGCCCGTCTTCGCGGGCTCTGAGCCTGTCTTATGCCAGGCGTTGCCGGCCGCATCCCAGGCGACCAGAGCGAGGCGCGCCTCGCCAGTCTTCAGGGTCAGCCGGTAGCGCGCGACGAGCGCCTTCGCCCCGACCGCGCTCTTCCCCGGGCGGGCCTCCAGGGCAACCAGCCGCCGCGGTTCGTCGGCCTTCTTGAAGGTGACCTTGGCCGCCGGCTTGCCCGCGTCCGCGTCGGGGAGGCGCTCCAGCTTGGCCTCGATGCCGCCAAGCTGGACGAGCTTCAGATCGTCAATGCCCGCGGCTCCGCCGCCAACCGGAACGTTGACGGTCTGAGCGACAACCACGCCGGCGACGCACACAGCGGCGACGGCAACCGTAAGCAGTCTCGTGTTCATGGCCCGACCTCCTATCGCAGGCAGCGCAAGCGCGCCGCCAACCTGCGAACTTGCGAACTTGCCAACCTTCGAACCTGCCAACCTCACTCATTCCTGATCCTGATGTTGTCCAGGTAGAACGTGGTCTTGTCCTCAGCGCTGCTGCTCCAGCCGACCCAGGTGAGGTTCCTGAAGTCGGGGCTGCCGACGGGCAGGTCGGCGAACACCGTCGGCGCCTGGCCGGGGAGGGTGACGGTCAGCGTCCACTTGCCGTCGGCGTCCGTGCCGATCTTGGCGACGACCTCGACGTGGAACCACTGGCCGAGCGGCAGGTCGAGGACGTCCTTCCCGGCGCGTTGCAGCTTCCCATTGCGAATCCAGAAGGTGGGGCCGACCTGGTACGGCTGCACATCCCAGCTGCGCCACTCGTAGTACATGACCACGCCCTCTTCGATCCGCATGTCGAAGCTGCCGCGGGTCGTGCCCCGGGCGTGGTTGGGTGCGTAGACGAGATGCGGGTTGTAGCCGAACTGCAGGCCGGGCGCGTCCTGGATCTTCAGGCTGTGCTTGCCGCCGGCAGCGGTCTCGTCCGTGACGACAATCGCGTCGCCCTTGTTCTCCACATTAGCTTGCGCGTCGCCGGGCGGAGCGCCCACGGGCGTGAACTCGAAGTCGTCATCGACCTCCATCGGCGGCGGCGGCGGCGGAGGGGGTGCGAACTCGACCTCGGGGAAGGTGAAGCCCTTCGCGATGGCCACCCACTTCGGGTCGCCGTAGAGCCCGGCCTGCGTGTAGTCGAAGGGCTTGAACCCGATCTTGTAGGCCGGGGAGTTGGGCTTCAGGTGGAAGTCACCGTTCTTCGGATCGACGAAGAGAGGGTCTTCGGCGATGGAGCCCAGGTCCCAGCCCTTCGCCTTGCGGTCATCGAGCGAGAGGCCCTGGAAGTCGATGGGCTTGCCTGAAGCGTCCCAGTAGAGGTTGCGCTCGCATTTCGCCCAGTCCGTGTTGATGCTGCCGGCAGTGATAGCGGGCCCCTCGTCCCAGTAGACGATGTTGTTGCTGAAGGTGAAGGACAGGTGCTCCTCAGGGCGGGAGCGCTGGATCTGCCCGTCCATGCTGTAGGCGAGGATGTTGTTGCGGACGAGGTTGCTCTCGCCGTAGTGCTGATGGTAGGTGCCGGTCTTCACGCGGTAGACGAGGTTGTTCTCCATGGTGATGTTGGAGGTGCCCTCGTCGTTGTAGAGCCCCCAGCCGCCGCGACCGTAGCGGTCGTAGGAGTACACGTCGTGGATGACGTTGTTGCTGACGGTCGTGCCGTCGGAGAGGCCGAGCGTGTAGACGCCCCCCATGTCGCTCAGCACGCCCCAGCCGAGGTGGTGGATGTGGTTGAAGTCGATGTGGTTGTTGTGCGAGATCGTCGGGTTGTAGCCCCAGCTCCAACCGACGGAGACGCCCGTGTAGAAGAAGTCGCTGATGTCGTTGTGGGTGACCTGATTGCCGCCGCTGTGGCCGATCCACACGCCGATCGCGCCGATGTGGATGCGCGCGCCGGTGTGGATGATGTTGTTGTCACACACGATCCCCGTCGTGTGCACTGCAGGGCTCGTCAGGTCAACGCCCCAGCCCTCGCCGATCTTGACGCCGCCTGCGCCCAGGTCGTCGAACCAGGTGCGGGCTACCTTGCAGTCGCGGCAGCCGCGGCGGAACCAGACACCCCAGATGCCGACATGCTTGACCTCGCAGTCCTCAATCGACACATTGCGCGCGCCGTCGAGCATGATGACCGCAGGGATCGTGACCTCGGCCTGCCCGTCGGCGTGCCCCTCCGGCGGCAGGACGTACTGGCTGTGCCGGAAGCTGAGCCCCTTCAGGGCGACATGCTCCACGGGCAAGCCCAGTTCGGGGTCGCCCTGGATGCGGACGAACTCCTCGGTCACCGGCGCGATGACCTCCGCCTTCGTCATGTCCTCGCCGGGCAGCGGGATGTACGAGAGCGTACCGTCGCGGTCCAGGAACCACTCGCCCGGCTCATCCAGCAGCGCCTTCACGTTCTCGATGTGGTAACGGCAGTTCGGGCCCCAGTAGGCGAAGCCCCACCCGATGGGCGCGGTCACGACCACCATGCCGGTGCTCGGGTCAACCTGAGCGACGCGGGAGCGCGAGGCCTCCCAGGAATGGTAGGCCACGATGGCCGCGTCGTTCAGCCGGTCCTTCGGGAGGCTGAGCAGCGGGGCGATGTCTTCGGGCCGGGCCTTGAAGGCGCGGTTGGTGAAGTCCGCGACCTGTCCGGTCGCCGGATCGAGGGCGCGCTCCACCTTGCCCAGAAGGTAGTGGTAGAAGCGGTTCGGGCTGCGGGCGCGAGTCGCACGCTTGCCATTCACCCAGAGTTGCTCGAAGTACCATGTCCCGGCGGCGACCTCGGGGACGCGGGCGGTCCAGACTCCGTCGGCACCCTTCGTGAAGCCGCCAATCTTGCGCCCACCGGAGAAGACAGGCTTCGCGTTCGGCTCCGCCTCGTAGGAGATGGGGCACTTCCCCGTCCCGCTGTCCGGGGGCGTCAGGACGAGGGGCTCGGCGAGGAAGTACTCGCCCATGGCGACGATGACCCGGACGGGTTCTGTCAGGGGCCCCCTCGCCTTCAGCGCGCGAACGGCGTCCCGTGCGCCGGTCAGCGAGGCGAGAGGGCCATCGGTCTTCGCGGCGTTCGGATGCTCCAGGCGCCCGGACCACGCGTCGTTGCCACCCGGCGCGACGTGAAGGGTGGTCGCGCGCGCCGCCGAGCAGCCGACCGCGGCCGCCGCCAGGCCCACGACGAGTGCCAGCGTTACTGAATAGGGGATGCTCATTGGGCAGGACTCCCGTCCACTGATCTCCGCTCACGGGTGTGAGGAGGCAATATTGACGGCTCAGGCTGCAGATACCTCCCATGCCGGCTGCCGAACTCCGGTCTCTGGACTGCCTCTCCCAGAATTCCTTCTGACCGATGCAGGTAGAGGCGGGGTGACATGCGAACGTCCCCCTGAGTACGGAAGGGACGCGTGAGGCGTGGCCGCCATGCCGGATGAAGGCCGACTGCGACGCGATCTGTGCGAGATCGGCCGGCGCATGTGGATGCAGGGCCTGGTTGCCGCGACGGACGGCAACTTCAGCGTGCGGCTGAGCGAGCAGCACCTGCTCGCGACGCCGACCGGCGTGAACAAGGGGTTCATGTCGCCCGACGAGATCGTCAAGATCGACATGGGCGGCTCCCCGGTGGAGGGGTTCACGCGGCCGTCGTCCGAGATCAAGATGCACCTGGCGATCTACGAGCGGCGGCCGGATGTCTGCGCAGTGGTCCACGGCCATCCGCCGACGGCGACCGGTTTCGCGGCCGCGCGGGTGCCGGTGCCGACGGAGATTCTGACCGAGGCCCACACGTTCCTGGGGCCGGTGGCGCTGGTGGAGTACGCGACGCCGGGCAGCGAGGGCGTGCCGCAGGCGTTGGCGCGGCATGTGAAGGACCACAACCTGTTCCTGCTGGAAAACCACGGCGCGGTCGCCGTGGGCAGCGACCTGTTCCAGGCCAGCTACCGCCTGGAGGCCCTGGAGCAGTCGGCGAAGATTGCCATCACGGCGCGGCTGCTGGGCGGCGCCCACGCCATCGAGCAGGGCGAGCTGGCGAAGCTGCAGCAGATCCGCCGAGAGCTGGGCCTGCTGCCGAGCGAGGAGTCGTGCCTGGCGGCGGGAGACTCGTGCGGCCGACCGGAGCCGGACGAGACGCTGGTCGCGCGAATCACGGAGTTGGTGATGGAGGCGTTGGGGGAGGAACGGAAGGTGATGGGTGCTGGGTGACAGGTGACAGCAAAGGCAGCGACCGCAGTCGCCGTTTCGTTGTCGTTGCCATCACCCATCACCTGTAACCCGTCACCCAAGCGCGAATGGAGAGATGAGACATGGCTCAGATGGCTGTCGGGATGATCGAGACGAAGGGCCTCGTGGCGGCGATTGAGGCGGCGGATGCCGCGCTGAAGGCGGCGACCGTGTCGCTCCTGAGCTTAGAGCGCGTGACCGCCGCACTGGTGACGGTGTTGGTGACGGGCGAGGTGGCCGCAGTCCAGTCCGCAGTGGATGCGGGCTCGGCGGCTGCCAAGAAGGTGGGCGAGGTCGTCTCCGTGCATGTCATCCCGCGGCCCGACGACCAGATCGCGCCGATTATCCGCAAACGCAAGGGCGGCGCCGCCGCCGAGTAGCTTCAGGCGCCCACACGGTAGGCGCGCACAGGAGGAACGAGCAGATGAACCAGGACGCTCTCGGGCTGATCGAGACTCGCGGGCTCGTCGGCGCCATCGAAGCGGCGGATGCGATGGTCAAGGCGGCGAACGTGACGCTGCTGCCGACCACGGAGCGCGTCGGCGGCGGGTACGTCACCGTCATGGTGCGCGGCGACGTGGGGGCCGTCAAGGCCGCCACAGATGCCGGCGCCGCCGCGGCGAAGAAGGTCGGCGAACTGGTGGCCGTGCACGTGATCCCGCGCCCGCACCCCGAACTGGAGAAGATCCTGCCGACGGTGTGACGGCAGGAGAGCAGGAGTCTGGGAGTGTAGGAGTTTGGGAGAACTGCTCACGGCCCGACCGCACGGAACGACGGTCCGCCCACCGTTCTCCCAGACTCCTACACTCCTACTGAGCTTCGCACAAACACGGAAACAGTGGGGCGGGCATTCTTGCCCGCCGAGGGGCCTTGGCGGGCAAGAATGCCCGCCCCACTGTCTCCGTCTTCATGAGGGATCCAGTAAGCTCCTACACTCCCGCTGTGGCCCGGGGGTGGCCATGAAACTCGGGAAGGTCATCGGGACGGTTGTTGCGACACAGAAGAATGCGGCCCTGGAGGGCTGCAAGCTGCTCATCGTGCGTGACGTCGCGCCGGACGGGAAGGTGGGCGACGGATACGTGGTCGCCATCGACGCCGTGGGGGCCGGCGTCGGCGAGGTCGTGCTCACGGTCGCCGGTTCGTCCGCGCGCATCACCCCGCGAACGCAGGACTGTCCGGTGGACGCGACCGTGATCGGCATCGTAGACACGGTGGAGGCCGACGGGAGAATCACCTATCGAAAGTGCGGAAATTAGGGACAGGCCCCAATTTCCGACGGACGTCATGTCGGAAATTGGGGCCTGTCCCTAATTCCCGCACGGGACACCACCTATGTTCTTCGCCAAGGTGGTTGGGAAGGTCGTCTCAACGGTCAAGGACGAGGGCGCGCACGGGAAGAAGCTGCTGCTGATCCAGCCCATGGATCACCGGCTGAAGCCCGTCGGCGGCCCTCTCGTGGCCTTCGACGCCGTCGGCGTCGGAGTGGATGAGGTCGTCTTCGCGGAGACCGGCCGGGAAGCCGGCGTCGCGTGGGACGGCCCCGAGATCGCCTCCGACGCCACGATCGTCGGGATCGTGGACCGCGTAGACGTCTGAGGCGGGAGTTTGGGAGTGTAGGAGTCTGGGAGAACGGCGGGCGAGCTGTCGCCGGGCCCAGGCGGGCCGTGAGCAGTTCTCCCAAACTCCTACACTCCCAAACTCCTGCACTCCCGCTGTGGCCGGAGGTGGCCTTGAAGCTCTGCACGGTCTTGGGCAGCACGGTCTCGACGATCAAGCACCCCTGTTACGGGGGGCGGAAGCTGCTGGTCGTGCAGCCGCTGGACCTCAAGCTGAAGGCGAGCGGCCCCTCGTTCCTGGCCAGCGATGCCGTGGGCGCGGGAGTCGGCGAGACCGTCCTGGTCTGCGAGGAGGGCCGCTCCGCGATGCTGGTCTTCGAGACGCCGCAGCGAACGCCGCTGCGCTCGGCGGTCGTGGCGATCGTCGATCACATCGACCTCGATACCGGACGGGGGCTTGAGCGCCACGCGTTCACCGCTCAGGCCGCGAAGCCCAAGCGCAAACCACGAGGCGGCTGATCCCTCCAATGGACCAAGACCGCCTGCGACGAATCGTCGCCGAGCAGGTTCGCCGGGCCCTGCGGTCGGAGACCGCGGACGTGCCGCCTGCAGCGCGGGATGACGCGCAGACGGTGATCGCGATCTTCTGCGGGGGACGGGGAGGGTTGTCAACGGCGCTGGCGCAGGTGAGCGGGATCGCGAAGCTCGCGCGCATGGTAGCGGTCCTGACGCCGGCGGCGAAGGAGATCATCGGCGAGGAACGACTCAGAAGGGAAGCGCGCGTCCACGAGACCGTCCTGCCCGACAGCCGCGTCAGCCCGTGGGAGCTGATCGACCGGGCGGAAGTGATCCTCGTTGCGCAGCTCACGCGGACCACGCTCGCGCGGATCGGGCTCGGGCTGAGCGACTCGTTCGCCAGCACGCTCGTGCTGAGTGCGCTCTGGTCTGGCAAGCCGGTGGTGGTGGCGAAGGATGGCGTGGACCCCGACCTCGCCGCACGCGATGGGTCGGGCGCAGGTGACGCGCCGCGGGCCCTGGTGCGACTGTACGAGGAGTACCTGGATCGGCTGGAGGCCCTTGGCTGCCACGTCATCCCGGCGGCCCGCATCGGCGATACCGCCATCTCGCTGCTCACCGGCAGGGAGCCGAGCCGCGAGCGGCCACTGCAGAGCCGACGTGTCATCACCGAAGAGGACGTGCGCCGCGCGGCGAGGCGCGGTGAGTCGATCGAGGTGACCCGCGCCATCGTGACGCCCTTGGCGCGTGACGCGGCGCAGGAGTTGGGCGTCGATCTGATCGGGCGATAGGGACGCGCTGAAGGAGGTACGAACATGGCGGGAACCATGCCTGTGAACCGCCCGCGGCGCTGGCTGGTTGGCTGCGGCATCGCGGCGGGCACCGTCGTCCTGTCGCTCATCGTGTTCGCCGTGGGTTCTTTCGTGTTCCTGAAGCCCAAGCAGTCGGCGGCCCCCTCCGGGATGGCCGAGTCCATGCAGGCCATGGCGCCGGCGGGGATGCCAATGGGGAGCGCGCCGGGGATGGGCGCTCCGGCCGCGCCGGCGGAGGCCCGAGGCCCCGGCGGCGGGATGCTAGGTAGCGTGGCCCAGGCCGCCGAGGCACGCAGCGAGATCATCTACACCGCGCAGATGACCGTCGAGGTGGACGATGTGGATGCCGCGGCGACGAAGGTCGATGGGATCTACAAGGCCGCTGGCGGGAAGCTCGGAGGGGGCGACGAAGTCACGAGCCCGACCGGCGAGAAGACGACGACGATCACGGTCCGCATCCCATCGGCGAAGTTCCATGACGTGGTGAAGGAGCTGCGCGCCCTCGGGGACGTGCGTTCCCTCAGCATCAAGGCTGAGGACGTGACCCGACAGATGGTGGACCTCGAGGCGCGGCTCAAGAACCTGCGGCGCGAAGAAGAGGTCGTCGCCGAGCTGTTCAAGCGGCAGGGCAAGATCACCGACGTGCTGCAGGTCGAGCAGGAACTCTCGCGCGTCCGCGGGCAGATCGAGCAGGCGCAGGGCCAGTGGAGCTACCTGCGGGAGAGCGTCGCCTACTCGACGATCACGGTCACCATCCAGACGCGGCCCAGCAAGGTCGAGCAGAAGCTGCGGGAATGGAGCGCGGGCTACCACGTCCTCAACGCGTGGCACGCGCTGATCCGGGTCGTGCGTGCGGCAATCACCGCGCTGATCTACCTGGTGATCGTGATCGGTCCGTTCGTGGCGGCCGCGTTCATCGTCTGGTGGGCGATCCGCGCCAGCCGGCGGGCCAAGACGCCCAAGCCGGACGCCTAGCGGGGGGCCAGATGGAGTTCGACGAGAGGCGCATACAGGAGATCGTCGCGCAGGTTCTCACGCGCATCCGCGAGGAGGAGCAGAGGCCTGCCTCACCCCCTGCCCCTCTCCGTTCCGGAGAGGGGAGAGACGGCGACGGCGTGTTCGAGGACATGGACGCCGCGATTGCGGCGGCGCGGGAGGCCGGGCGGGAGTTGGTCGCGCTGGGGATGGGCAAGCGCCGCGAGATAATCGAGGCGATGCGCCAGGCGGCTATCGAGAGCGCGCGAGAGATGGCGGAGAAGGCCCGTGCGGAGACGCGCATGGGCAACGTGGCGGACAAGGTGCTGAAGAACGAGTACACCGCGCGGCTGACGCCCGGGCCCGAAGTGCTCCAGACCGACGCGATCACAGGGGATCAGGGTTGCACGCTGGTCGAGCGCGCACCGTACGGCGTCATCCTGGCGATCACGCCCTCGACGAACCCCACCTCCACCGTCACGAACAACGGGATCGCGATGATCTCGGCGGGCAACGGCGTGTTCTTCTCGCCACATCCCGGCGCGCGTGAATGCACGTTGGAGCAGATGCAGATTCTGAACCGCGCCATCGTCGCCGCGGGCGGGCCGGCGAACCTGATGGCGGCGGTGGCCGACTCGAGCCTGCGAACCGTCGTCCAGGCGATGAAGCATGACGGCATCGACCTGATCAGCGCGACCGGCGGGGCGGGCGTCGTGCGGGCGGCGCTGGAGAGTGGCAAGCCGGCTGTTTGCGCCGGGCCGGGCAACCCGCCGGCGCTCGTGGACGAGACGGCGGACCTCGCCCAGGCCGCCGAGCATATCCTGCGCGGCGCGAGCTACGACAACAACCTCCCCTGCATCGACGAGAAGGTCGTGATCGCGGTCGAATCGGTTGCGGAGCGTCTCGTGCAGGAGATGGAGCAGGCCGGCGCCTACGTGGCGCAGCGCGAAGAGGCGCGCCGGCTGGCGGGCGTGTGCTTCACGGACGATGCGCCGACGCGGGACCTGATTGGGCAGGATGCCACGGTCATCCTCGAACGCGCCGGGCTTTCAGCACCCGCCGGGACGCGGTGCGTGGTGATCCCCGAGTGCCCCGGCGACTGCCCCTTCGTGCGTCACGAGCAGATGATGCCCGTCCTGCCGCTCGTGCGGGTGCCCGACTTCGAGGCTGGCCTCAAGGCCGCGATCGAGATCGAGCACGGCTACAAGCACACCGCTGCAGTCCATTCCGATTCGATCGACCGAATCAGCCGCTTCGCCCGCTCGCTGGAGTGCACGATCATCGTGGCGAATGCGCCGGCGTTCGCGTGGGTTGGCGTGGGCGCCGAGGGCTGGCTCTCCCAGACCATCGCCGGCCCGACCGGCCAGGGCGTCACCGACCCGCGCACGTGGACCCGCCAGCGCATGGTCGCGCTCGGGGGAAGCCTGCGGGTGGTGTGAATGGAGTCCGGCCGCATCCGCATCGGCACGTCGGGGTGGACGTACCCCCACTGGATGGGGACGTTCTACCCGCCCACGCTGAAGCCGGCGCAGTTGCTCCCCGCATACTGCGCCCTCTTCGACAGCGTCGAGATCAACCACTCGTTCTACCGGCTGCCGCTGGTGTCGATGCTCGCAAGCCTATGGCAGGCGACGCCGCCGGGCTTCCTCTTCAGCGTGAAGGCGCACAAGTACATCACCCATCGGCTGAAGCTCAAGGACGCCGCCGAGCCGCTGGTCAACATCGTCCGCCGGATCACGCTGCTGCAGACGAAGCTCGGTCCCATCCTCTTCCAGTTCCCCGAGACCTTCCGCTGCGATGCCGAGCGGCTGGGAGGCTTTCTCGAGCTGCTGCCACCTTGGCTGCGATTCACGTTTGAGTTCCGCCACCCGTCGTGGTTCTGCGACGAGGTGTACGAGCGGCTGAGGCAACACGGCTGTGCGCTCACGATCGCGGATACGCCGGAGTTCCCGGTCGCCTTCGAACTGACGGCCGAGTTCGTGTACTGCCGGCTGCACGGGAGCCGCGCGCTGTACGGCTCGCCGTACACCGAGGAGGAGTTGCAGATGTGGGCGCAGCGCGCCCTGGAATGGGCGGCCGGCGGGAGGGACGTGTTCATCTACTTCGACAACGACTTCCTCGCCCACGCCCCCCGGAACGCGCTGCGGTTGAGGCAGATTCTCGGGCAGGCCTGAGGAAGACAGACGGGGCAGACACGTGGGTCTGCCCCTACACACGCCCCAGAATGTAGGGGCAGACCCATGTGTCTGCCCCGCGCTCTACCCGCCCCGCGCCTTCAGCAGCGCCTCGACGACGGCTGCCGTCCGCTCGGAACGCGCGAGGTACTCCAACTGCTCGGCGGCGCGCGCCTCGGCGATCTCGCGGATCGGCTTGGGCTTCGCCTCCGCGAGGATCGTGGCCAGCTCGTCGAACAACTCGTCGGACTGCTCCTGGAAGGCCTCCGCCTTCAGCTTACGGACCTTGTCGAGGAACTGCGTGATCTTCGCCTGGATCTCCTTGCCCTTCTGCTCGCTCTCGCCGGCGGCGCGGAAGCCGGCCTCACGCGCCGTGCGGTCGCGCCAGGCGTTGTAGGTGTCGTCGTTGAACTCGCGGGCCGTCTCCAGGTTCGCGAAGACCTCGTCCGCCTGCTCGTACGCCAAGTCCTCCGCCGGGTTGAGCGCCGCTAACTGGTCGTCGGTGAGCAGGGCCGCGATCTTCTTGCCAGCCTCGGCCATCGCGTCCTCAACGGCGGAGTCCAGCTCCTGGAGCTTGTCCCAGACCGCCTGGACCGCCTCCTCCTCAGCATCGGCCGCCTCGCCCTTCAGGAGCGCCTCGCGCAGTGCGCGCATGGGGCCCAACGCCGCTTCGCTGTGCTTGTAGTCGGCCAGCGCCTTCCGCCTGGCGTCAACGTCGTGCACGATGGCCGACAGCCCCTTCAGCTGGTCCGGGGAGAGCCCGTATTGGTTGAGTTGGCGGATCAGCTCGACATCATCCGAGACCTCGTCCAGGGACTCCGCAACCTGCGCCCAGGCTGGCGCGATGCCGAGGCACACCACCGCGAAGAGCCCCGTCAGAGCAAAGCGCGTGATACGTGTCATGTTCGACGTGCCTCCCGATCTGTGAGCGAAAACGCCCTCCGAGGTTGGACGCGCGGCAGGCGCGCATTGTTGCGCGGGAGCGGCCGGCTCGCGGTGATCGTTCGCACACGACGGGCGCGGTTCCTCCCATAAGGAGGGAGGGGAGGTTGTTCGCGGTCCACCAACGAAGCTCGCGCGAGTCCCATACCCGCGTGGGAGGCAGACCGTGGAAGGGCACTACATCCGTCTCAACCGCCTGTTCAGTCAGGGCCGGAACGTCGTGATCGTCGCCGTGGATCACGGGGAGTTCTTCGGCCCGACGCCCGGCATTGTGAACCTGCCGGAGGCCATCGAGGAGATCGGCCAGGCCGACGGCATCCTGATCTCGCCCGGCATGTTAGGCCATTGCGGCCACGCCTTCGACTACCGCGGCGCGCCGATGGCCATCGTCCGGCTGAACTGGAGCACCGTCTACTGTGACCAGTGGGGCTACCGCCAGGCGCAGTCGGCCCGCGTCATCTCGCCGGCGGAGGCCCTGGGTCTTGGCGCGGACATCGCGCTGGCCTCGCTGACGCTCCGTACGGGCGACGAGGCTCGCGACCGGGACAATGTCGCCCTGTTCGCGCAGCTGGCCTCGGAGAAGCGCCAGGCGGGCATCCCGCTGATCGGCGAGTTCTACCCGATAGCGCCGAATGAGCTGCGCCGCGACGAGCTGCACACGCTCGTGGCGGCCGCCTGCCGCATCCTCGCCGAGCTGGGCGCCGATGCCATCAAGACGTTCTACACGGGTTCGCGGTTTGAGGAGGTCACGAGCGCCTGCCCGATCCCAGTGTTCGCGCTAGGCGCGGAGAAGCTGCCGAAGGAGATCGATGCCCTGAAGCTCGCGCACGACGCCATCGCCGACGGCGCGCGGGGCGTCGTGTTCGGGCGGAACGTCTTCCAGGCCAAGGACCCCGCCGCGTTCCTGGGCGCCCTGCGTCTCGTCGTCAAGGACGGCGCCTCCCCCGAGGAGGCCGCCAAGGACTACAACCTCGAGTAGCGCCTTCCTTGCCTTCCCCCCTTCTGAAGGAAGGGGGGAAGGGGGGTAGGACACTCGCGGAGGATCGACCCATGCCGTACGACCGCAACTGGGCCAAGGTTGACGTGGACGCTGTGCCGCACATCGCTGTGCCGCCGCCGGGGCCGCAGTCTCGCGAGCTTCACGAGCGCGCTTCGAAGCACATGAAGGGCTACTCGTCGCAGGTGCGCCTGTTCCCGGTGGCCTTCGACAGGGGGCACGGCGTCACGCTGACCGATGTCGATGGCAACACCTACATCGACTTCAGCTCGGGCATCTACGTCACGTCGCTCGGCCACTGCCACCCGAAGGTGACGGAGGCGGTGCAGAAGGCCACCGGCGAGCTGATGAACTGCCATGACTTCACGACGCCGATCAAGGCGCGCCTGCTGGAGCTGCTCGCCGAGGTCGCGCCGGGAGACCTCGGCGGCATCCAGCTCTACGACGCGGGCACGGCGGCGGTCGAGGCGGGCCTGCGCATCTGCCGCGCGGCGACGGGGAATCTCGAGTTCATCTCCTTCCACAAGGACTTCCACGGCAAGACGATGGGTGCGGTCGGCCTGGCGCGGCTCGATTCGTCGCAGGGTCTCCGCGCGCCGGGGTTCTTCCTCGCCCCGAGAGCCTTCTGCTACCGTTGCGCCTTCAGGATGACCCACCCCGAGTGTGACCTCCACTGCCTCCGCTATATCGATACGGTCATCAAGGAGGAGACCGCCGGCCGCGTCGCGGCGATCGTGCTCGAGCCGATCCAGGGCTGGGCCGGCAGCACCGTGCCGCCGGACGGCTACATGCAGGCCTTGCGGCAGTTCTGCACCGAGCGCGACATCCTGCTATTCGCGGATGAGGTGCTCACCTGCATGGCGCGGACCGGGAGGATGTTCTGCGTCGAGCACTGGGACGTCGTGCCGGACGTGATGACCCTCGGCAAGGGCCTGGGCAACGGCTTCCCGGTGACGGCGATGCTCGTGTCGGACCGCTACAAGGACCAGGTCGAGAAGATCAGCGCCTCCACGAGCTACGGCGGCAACCCGATGGCCTGCGCCGCCGCGGTCGCGAGCCTCGAGGTCATCCTCGACGAGGGCCTCGTCGAACGCTCGGCGCACCTCGGCGACCTCCTCCTCAAGCGCATGGCGGAGATGATGGAGCGCCACCCGCTAATCGGCGACGTGCGCGGCAAGGGCTGCCTGCTGGGAATCGAACTGGTGAGGGACCGCGAGACCAAGGAGCCCGCCGACGCCGAGGGCCACCTCGTCTACCAGAAGGCCTTCGCCAAGGGTCTCGCGTGGATTCCCGCCGGCAACGTCCTGCGCATGTCCCCCCCGATCATCATGGACGACGACGTCGCCCTCAAGGCCATGGACATCATCGAAGAGTCGATCGCGGAGGTCGAGGCAGAGAAGGGGTACGCGTGAGCTGTCACGCCGTCAGGGCCATCCTTAGTGTCCACGGCTCCCGTTGGGGACGGCTGAGCATGGCGTCGGAGGCGGGGTCGTTGAGGAAACGCTCCGTGGCCGGGTCCCACTTGAGCTTGCGGCCGAGGAGCATGGCGATGTGGCCGATGTGGGCGATGGTGATCGTGCGGTGCCCGGTCTCGGCGGGTGCGTAGCAGGGATGCCGGGACTGGATGCAGTCCAGGAAGTTGCGGTACTCCCCGCCCTTGCCGCCGTCCTCCCGCTTGACGATCTCACTCGGGTGGTAGAGCTGCACGTCGTCGGGGCCGAGCGGTGAGTTCAGAATCTCCTCGCTGCTCGCCTCCAGCGGCGCGCGCCAGCCAGTGAAGCCGATCCAGCCGTCGCTGCCGGTGAAGCGGATGCCCGGCTCCTTGGAAGAGACGTTCATCGTGACGCCGTTCGCGTACCGGTAGTCGATGCTGAACTCGTAGGCCGTGTTGAACAGCTCGTCGCGCGGCGGGAACTTGCCGGTGCCCTCGACCTCGACGGGGCCGCTCGCCTCGGTATCGTTGCCCCACTGTGCGAGGTCGATGAGGTGCGCGCCCCAATCGGTGAGGCGGCCCCCGGAGTAGTCCAGGTTCCAGCGGAAGCTCCCGTGGCAGCGCGCGGGGCAGTAGGGCGCCCACGGGGCCTGCCCGAGCCACATGTCGTAGTCGAAGCCCTCGGGGACAGGCTGCCCTTCGCGGTCATCGAAGTTGTCGCCCCGGCTCTCGTTGCCGGAGGGCAGCGTCACGTCGATGTGCTGCAGCTTCCCGATGCGTCCGTTGCGCACGAGTTCGCACAGGCGGATGTACGTGTCGATGGAGCGGTTCTCCGAGGCGGTCTGGAAGACGCGACCCGTCCGCGCGACGACGTCTGACAGCACGCGACCCTCCTCGACGGTGAGCGTGAGCGGCTTCTCGCAGACCACGTCCTTCCCGGCGCGCGCCGCCATGATGGCGGGGATCGTGTGCCAGTGATCCGGCGTGCAGTTCGCGACCGCGTCGATGTCCTCCCGCGCGATCAACTCGCGGAAGTCGGCATACGCTGCGCAGCCCTTGTACTCCTTGCCGAGGGCCTGGCTGTAGTGGGCTTCGACCTTCGCCTTCGCCATCTCGCGGCGCGCCCTGTCCACATCGCAGACCGCCACCCATTGCGCGTCGGGGTAGCGGAACAGCTGGTCGAGGTTCCAATACGTGCCATGCGACCCGCAGCCGATGAGGCCGAGGGTAATGCGACTACCGGGCGCAGTAGTGCGGCCCAGGCCGAGAGCAGAGGCGGGGATGACGAACGGCATGGCGGCGAGTCCTCCTCCGGTGCGCAGGAACTGACGGCGGGAAAGGGGTTCGGCCATCATAGGATCACGCTGCCCACGAGTTCCGCGACGCGCTCGATGCCGCGATGTCGGGCGTACTCGATGATCCCATCGAGGACGTCGTTACCAGCGCTCGGGTTCACGAAGCTCGCGGTACCTACGCCAACCGCCGACGCGCCGGCGAGCATGAACTCAACCGCATCCGCGCCGGTCATGATCCCGCCCATGCCGATGAGCGGGACCTCCGGCAGCGCCCGGTGGACCTCCCACACCATTCGCACGGCGACGGGCTTGATCGCCGGCCCCGACAGGCCGCCGATCCCGCGCGCGAGCCGAGGTCGGTGGGAGAAGATGTCGATGGACATGCCGACGAGTGTGTTGATGAGCGAGAGGATGTCGGCGCCGACGTCCACCGCGGCCTGGGCGATCTCCACGATGCTGGTGACGTTCGGCGAGAGCTTCACGAGCAAGGGGAGCGTCGTCGCGCTCCTGACCGCACCGACCACCTGCGCGGTCTGCCGCGGGTCCTTGCCGAACTCCAGGCCCCCGTGATCGACGTTCGGACAGGAGATGTTCACCTCGAGGGCGGCGATCCCGGGGCACCCGGTCAGGCGCTCGGCGAGCCGCACGTACTCCTCGACCGTGCCGCCATTGATGTTGGCGATGACGGGCACGTCCTGGTCGATCAGCCACGGCAGCTTCTCGGCGATGAACGCCTCGACGCCGGGGTTCTCCAGGCCGATGGAGTTGAGCATCCCCGCGGGGGTCTCGCAGATGCGCGGCGGAGGGTTGCCGAGGCGGGGCTGCAACGTGAGCCCCTTCACCGTCACCGCGCCGAGGCGGCTGAAGTCGAGCAGGCCCTCGTACTCCGAGCCGTAACCGCACGTGCCGGAGGCCGTGATGACGGGCGACCGCAGCTCCAGCGGTCCCAGCACGGTGCGCAGGTCGGGCAGCAAGACGGGCCCTTCGCTCATCGGAGTAAGTCCCAGCCGACTTCGTCGGCATCGAACACGGGGCCGTCGCGGCACACGCGCACATAGGCCCGTGGCTCGCCGGCCGCGGGGATCACACACCCCAGGCACGCGCCGACACCGCAGCCGAGCCACGCCTCGAAGGACACGTAGCAGGGCACGCCCCGGGTCCGGCACTCGGCGGCGGTCTTCGCCATCATCGGGCGCGGGCCGCAGGCCAGGACCACGGGATCGCGCAGGCCGCCAAGCGTCTCCGGCAGCAGATCGGTCACGAAGCCGTGGTGGCCGACCGAACCGTCATCCGTGGCGAGCTGCGTCCGGTCGCAGTGCTCGGCGAGTTCGTCGGCGAGCACTAGAGCGAGTTCCGCCTCTGCTCCGTACAGCGCGACCTTGGTGTCGTGGTCGCGCGTGGCCGCATAGAACAGAAGCGGGGCCACGCCGACACCTCCTGCGACGAGCACGACCTCGCGGCCCTTCTCGATCTCCGGGAAGGGGCGCCCGAGAGGCCCGAGCGCTGGCAGCTCCCCGCCCGGGAACAGCTCCCCGAGCATGAACGTGCCGCGGCCGACCGTGCGCACGAGAAGCCGAATCGTGCCGTCGGCGAGGTTGGCGCCGGCGATGCTGAAGGGCCGCCGGAGCAGGGGGCTGTTGCCGAACGCCGACACGCGCAGATGGACGAACTGGCCGGGCTGCGCGTGGGCGGCGATGGTGGGGGCGCGGAACGTCAGCAGCACGTGGATCGGCGACAGCCACTTCGAGACCTGAAGCTCCGCCCGCACGTCCCGGATTGAGGGTCGGCTGGCATCGTCGGGCATTGGACGCTCGTAGTGCGCGTCTACAGGTCCAGCTTGGCGAGCGCTCCGCCGCGCAGCACGCGCTGCACTGCCGCGGCCGTTTGCGCACGGGCCTCAGTGATCCGCTCCCGGCGTTGAGCCGCGGCCTTTCGGTGCGTGGCGAGCTGCCTGGCGAGGGCTCCGTACATGCGCTCCGTCTCGCGCGGGCCGGTGCTGCCGAGACTGCGCTGGCGTTCGAGACACCTCAGCGGATCGAGGAAGCCGAGCTCAGACGCCTGCGCCTCGACGCCGAGTTCGCCCAGCACCTCCGCCACTCGCTGCGCGTCGCCGAGGGGGCGCTTCTCGTCGATGAGCCGCTTGACGAGGCTGCCGACGATCTCGTGGCACTTGCGGAAGGGTAGGCCGCGTTCGCTGACCAGCCAGTTGGCCAGCTCGGTGGCGGTCGCGAAGTTGGCGCCGGCGAGTTCCGCCATGCGCTCGGTGCGCAGCTCCATCGTCCGCACCATCGCCGCGACTGCGCCGAGGGTCTGCTGCGCGAGGTCGAGCGCCTCCCACAGCGGCGGCTTGTCTTCCTGGATGTCGCGGTTGTAGCCGCTGATGAGCGCCTTCATCATCGTCAGCGCCTGGATCAGGCAGCCGTACATTTGCCCGGTCCGCGAGCGCGCCAGCTCGGCCAGGCACGGGTTCTTCTTCTGCGGCATGATGGAGCTGCCGGAGGTCAGCGCATCGGACAGCTCGACCATGCCGAACTCGTAGGTGGAGAAGAGCACGAACTCCTCGCACATGCGCGAGAGGTGCGCGTGCAGGATCGCGAGTGCGGAGAGCGCCTCCAGGTAGATGTCGCGCGAGCCGACGGCGTCCAGGGCGTGCTCCTCGACCCGCGCGAAGCCGAGCAGGCGCGCCGTCAGCCGTCGGTCCGTTGGGAAGGAGGTGCCGGCGAGCGCACACGAGCCGAGCGGGCACGCGTCTGCGCGGTCGAACACCGCCAGCAGCCGCGCCTGATCGCGATTGAGCGCCGCGGCGTGGCCGGTCAGCCAGAACGCCACGCTGATCGGCTGCGCGTGCTGCGTGTGCGTGTAGCCGGGCATCACCGTGCGTTCCTGGCCCTCGGCGCGCTCCAGCAGCGCCTGCTGCAGGTCCGAAAGCGCCTCCAGCGCGTCGAGCAACCGGTTCCGCAAGTGCAGGCGGGAGTCCGTGACCACCTGGTCGTTGCGGCTGCGCGCGGTGTGCAGCTTGCCGCCGGATTCCGCGCCCGCGCCGCGGATCACGAACTTCTCCAGGTTCATGTGGATGTCTTCATCGGCCGGGTCGAGTTCCAGCGTGCCCGACTCGACGTGCTTGCGGGCCTCCTCCAGGCAGCGCAGAATCTCGCGCACCTCGGCGTCCGCGAGAATGCCCTGCTTGCCGAGCATCAGCACGTGCGCCTGGCTGCCCCAGATGTCCTCGGCCGCCATCTGCACATCCGTGTCGATGCTCTGCGAGTAGTCGAGGAAGACCGCCGCGGGCTCCGCCGCGAACCGACCACCCCACAGTCTGGTGCTGGACTTAGGCATGGTTTCGGGTTTCGAGTTTCGGGTTAGCGGACTTAGCGCAACAACGCGACGAACTCCTCGAGCGTGAGGCCCGCTTGCTTCAGGATGTCGTGGACCAGACCGACCGCCATGTCACCAGGATGCATCGGGATGACGACGCGACGTCCGCTGGTCGGATGGCGCATCGTCAGGTGGCTGCCCTTCTGCCGGTCTCTCACGAAGTCCCCGCGCCGGAGGGCCGCAGCCATCTCCCGTGCGCTCAGCCTCGGGAGCTTGGGCATCAGGCCACCAGGGCCTCAACGCCGGCCACCGAGACGCGGAAGATCAGTGCCTCCGTGAGGTTCTCGGTAGAGATGGTCACCTCGTCACCCTCAACCGGGAATTCCTCGCCGTGTTGGGCCATGCTCTCCAGGTAGCACTCGATGGCTTCCTGCGCGTTCTGGAGGCACTCCATCACCGTCCGTCCGCGACTGAAGCAGCCCGGCAGGGCTGGGACGATCACGGTGAACTCGCCCTCCGGCTCCGGCCGAAGCACAACCGTGTAGGTCATCGCGCTTCTCCTCCGTTACGCAGCTCTTGTGGAACGCGAGCCGGTAGCCTCGCGGATGGGCAGCCTGTAGACAAAAGCCTCCGCGGTGTCGCTCATGTCGACCGTGACCTGCGGGTCGTCATCCGGAATGGGCCACTCGCGGTCGCGTAGGGTCTCTACGTAGGCGGAGATCGCTTCCTCGACCATCTGCAGCGCCTCGGGCAGCGTGTCGCCGAAGCTCGCAACGTCGTTGAGCGCCGGCGCGAACGCGGTATACCGTCCGTCCTCCTCCTTGATCACCACCACTGTGTACGTCATCCTGTCGCTCCTCTCGGACCAGAGGCTGCCTACCCGCCCTCACGGAGCGGGCGCTCGCAGTACGCGCAGACGGTCTCGCCGGCGAAGGTCACGAACTCGGGAGGCACGCCCGGCTCGTGGACCGTTACGCAGCGGTCATTGTCGCAGTGGTCGGTGACATCCGCCACCGGCGTGAGCGCGTTCAGTGGGCGCTCCTCGACGGTCACCCTCGGAAGGTCGTGCAGACCGAGCATGGCGGCGATCAGCGCCATCCTCACCGGCACGCCGCCATCCGCCTGCTCGAAGTAGACCGCGCGCGGATCGTCGTCGACTGCCGGATCGATCTCGTCCACGCGCGGCAGCGGGTGCATGACGAGCATCTCGGGCGGCGCCTTAGCGAGCAGCGCGCGATCGACCCGGTACGCGCCCACCACATCCTGGTGGCCGCCGGGCTCCTCGAAGCGCTCCTTCTGGACGCGCGTGACGTACAGTGCATCGAGCGAGCCCACGACCTCATCGACTGCAGTGACCTCAGGCGGCAGGGCGCCCGTGGCCTCGGCGACCCGCTTCAGGACCGGCCGGGGCATGCCGAGCTGTGGCGGTGCGATGCAGACGACTTCGGCTCCCAGGCGGGCCAACGCCGGTGCGAGGGAGTGGACCGTGCGCCCGTGCCGCAGGTCGCCCAGCAGACCGACCTTGAGCCCTGCGATCCGCCCCTTGCGCCGCTGCAGCAGGAAGAGGTCGGTCAGTGTCTGCGTCGGGTGCAGGTGGGCGCCGTCGCCGCCGTTGATGACCGGTACTTTCGAGGCGCGAACGGCGACGCGGCCGGCGCCCTCCAGGGGATGACGGATGACGATCAGGTCGGCATAGCCGGACACGATGCGCACCGAGTCGGCCAGCGACTCGCCCTTCGCCGCGGAGGAGGAGGTCGATTGCGCGAAGCCGGTGGCCTGCCCGCCGAGCCGCAACATGGCCGATTCGAAGGACAGACGGGTCCGCGTGCTGGGCTCGTAGAACATGGCGGCGAGGATGGCGTCCAGCGGCGCCATCGGGGCGCGCGCGCCCTTGGAATCGCCGAACCCAATGGCCTTGGCCATGTCGCCGGCCAGCTTCAACAGGCCCATGATCTCAGCGCCGGTCAGCTCATCCACCGACACCAGACTGCGTCCCCTCAGTGACGCCATCAGTGTTGCCTCGCTTCCAGTGCAGCCTCAATCGCCTCGCGCATCTCGCGTGCAGCGTCTCCGGCAGCAGCGGCGAATCCAGCGTCCGGCCGGTCCTTGCCGGCGAAGATGATCCCGCTTGAGGAGTTGACGACGGCGCCCAACCCCTCCGTATCGAAGCCGGGCACGACGTCTGCGGCCGTGCCGCCCTGCCTGCCGTAGCCGGGGATCAGGAACCACGTCCGTGGCAGTCGCCGACGGAGGCCCGCCAGCTCCTCCGGGAACGTCGCGCCCACTACCGCGCCGACGTCGCCATAGCCGCACGCCCCAACGTTGTCGGCGCCCCACTCCTCCACGAGATCGCCGACATGCTCGTAGAGCAACTTCCCCGAACCCAGGCGCACATCCTGGACCTCGGCCGACGACTTGTTCGAGGTCTTCACGAGCGCGAACAGGCCCTTGCCCCGCGGCCGTGCGCGCTCCAGGAACGGCGTGATCCCGTCACAGCCCAGGTATGGGTTCACCGTGATCGCGTCACACGCCATCGGCCCATCGGCCAGATACGCGTCCGCATAGGCCGCGGCCGTCGAGGCGATGTCATTACGCTTGGCATCGAGAATGCAGATCAGCCCCATGTCGCGAGCGCACTCAATCGTCTTGCGCAGGGCCTCGATGCCCGGCGGCCCCCACACTTCGTAGAACGCGCTCTGCGGCTTCACCACTGCGCAGTACGGCTGCACCGCATCCAGGATGCGCTGGTTGAACTCCCAGATGGCCTGCGCCGCGGCCTCGGGGTCCTCCCGGTGAAGCGTCACTCCAAGAACTCTCGTGACACCATCGAGGGCCGGGTCCAGGCCTACGCAGACGCGGCTCTGCGAGCGCCGCACCGCGGCGGCCATTCGGTTCGGGAAATTAGGGACAGGCCCCAATTTCGGGCAAGACGTCCGCCCGAAATTGGGGCCTGTCCCTAATTTCCCGCTGCCTCGGCCTGAGGTGTCTGGGCGACCCACTGGTGGTACTCCTGAAGCGAGGTGACGCTGAGCTCGGCCCGCCGGAGCGCCTCGATCCCCATCACCGCGGCCGTGGCACCGGCGATCGTGGTGATGCACGGCACGCCGTACCTCACCGCCTCGCGGCGGATGACGGCCTGGTCTTCCTGCGGGCCCGTGCCGGTCGGCGTGTTGATGACCAGCTGGATGCGGTAGTCGCGGATCAGGTCGATGGCGTTCGCGCCGCGCGGATCGCCCAGGCGGTAGACCGTCTTGACCGGGATGCCTACGCGCCCCAGCATTCGCGAGGTGCCGGGCGTGGCGTAGATCTCGAAGCCCATGTCGTGCAGCCGCTTGGCCGGGAAGATGATCGCGCGCTTGTCGGCGGGTTTCACGCTGATGAAGACCGCACCCCGCGAGGGCAGTGCCTGCCGCGCGGCGATGAATGCCTTGGCGAAGGCGGCGCCGAAGTCCTCGTCGATCCCCATCACCTCGCCCGTGCTCTTCATCTCGGGCCCCAGGAGCGTATCGACGTTGCTGAAGCGCTCGAAGGGGAAGACGGGGCACTTGATCGACACGAACGGCGGCTCGATCTCGTGGGTGAAGCCCAGTTCGTCGAGCGTCTTCCCCGCCATCAGCCGCGCGGCCAGCTTCGCAAGCGGCACGCCGATCGCCTTGCTGACGAAGGGCACGGTCCGTGAGGCTCGCGGGTTGACCTCCAGCACGAAGAGCCGGTCGCCCTTGATCGCGTACTGGATGTTCAGCAGGCCGACGACACGCAGCTCCTTGGCGAGGGCCTGCGTGGCCTCGCGGATGAGGTCGAGTTCGGGCTCGGAGAGACTGTAGGCCGGCAGGGCGCAGGCGCTGTCGCCGGAGTGGATGCCCGCCTCCTCGATGTGTTCCATGATCCCGCCGATCACACAGCGGCGGCCGTCGGCGATGGCATCGACGTCGATCTCGACCGCATCTTCCAGGAACTTGTCGATCAGGATCGGCTTGTCGGGTGAGGCGTCAACCGCCAGCTCCATGTACCGGACGAGGGACTCCTCATCATACGCAATCTGCATCGCGCGACCGCCCAGCACGAACGACGGCCGGACGACCACCGGGTACCCGATGCGCCGCGCGGCCTCCACGGCGCCCTCGGCTGTCGTCGCCGTTGCGTTCGCGGGCTGGAGCAGTTCGAGCTTCTGGAGCGCTTCCTTGAACTGCTGGCGGTCCTCGGCGCGCTCGATGCTCTCCACCGACGTCCCGATGATCGGCACGCCGTGGTCATGCAGGCCGCGCGCCAGGTTCAGCGGCGTCTGCCCGCCGAACTGCACGATCACTCCCCACGGCTGCTCCTTCTCACAGATGTTCAGCACGTCCTCAAGCGTCAAGGGCTCGAAGTAGAGCTTGTCGGAGGTATCGTAGTCCGTGCTCACGGTCTCTGGGTTGCTGTTGACCATGATGGTCTCAAACCCGTCTTCGGCCAGCGCGAACGCGGCGTGCACGCAGCAGTAGTCGAACTCGATCCCCTGGCCGATGCGATTCGGTCCGCCGCCCAGGATCATGATGCTCGGCCGCTCCGAGGCGCGGAACTCGTCCTCACGCTCGTACGTGCAGTAGTAATACGGCGTGAAGGCCTCGAACTCGGCCGCGCACGTATCGACCAGCTTCACCACCGGCCGAATGCCCATCTCCCGCCGCATCGCGCGGACCTCGTCCTCCGTGCGGTTGGTGAGCGCCGCGATCTGGATGTCCGAGAAGCCCATGCGCTTGGCCTGGTACATGTCCGCGGCTGAGATGTCCGCAGGCTGCGTCTCCTCGACCGTGGCCTTCCGTCCCCTCTTGCGTTCCGGCCGCTTGCTCGCGATCTCGTCCTGCAGCCCGATGATCTCGCGGATGTTCTCGAGGAACCACGGGTCGATGTCCGTCAGCTCGTGCAGCTCCTGCACGCTCATCCCGGCCCGCATCGCGCCGCGAATCTGGAAGAGCCGGTCCGGGTGAGGCTGCATCAGCCGTCGCGCCAGCTCCTCACGGTCCATGAGGTCATAGTGCCGCCCGCGCCCGTCCGCCCCGAGCCCGTGTCGCCCGATCTCCAGCGAGCGAATCCCCTTCTGCAAGGCCTCCTTGAAGGTGCGCCCAATCGCCATCGTCTCGCCGACCGACTTCATCTGGGTCATCAGCGTCGGGTCGGCCTCCGGGAACTTGTCGAAGGGCCAGCGGGGGATCTTCACGACACAGTAGTCGATGGTCGGCTCGAAGCACGCCGGCGTCTCGCGGGTGATGTCGTTCTGGATCTCGTCGAGCGTGTAGCCCACCGCGAGCTTCGCGGCGATCTTGGCGATCGGGAAGCCCGTGGCCTTGGACGCGAGCGCCGAGCTACGACTCACACGCGGGTTCATCTCGATGACGACCATCCGGCCGTCGTCGGGGTTGATCGCGAACTGGATGTTGCTGCCGCCGGTGTCAACGCCGATCGCCCGCATGACGACGATCGAGGCGTCGCGCATCCGCTGGTACTCCTTGTCGGTCAGCGTCTGCGCCGGCGCGACGGTGATCGAATCCCCCGTGTGGATGCCCATCGGGTCCAGGTTCTCGATGGAGCACACGATCACCACGTTGTCGTGCCGGTCGCGCATCACCTCCAGCTCGTACTCTTTCCAGCCGATCACGCTCTGCTCGACGAGCACCTCGTTCATCGGGCTGTCCAGCAGCCCCTTGGCAACCGCTTGGTCGAGTTCGTCCTCGTCCCGCGCCGTCCCGCCGCCCCAGCCGCCGAGCGTTCCCGAGGGCCTTACGATGAGCGGATACCCGAGCCGTTCGGCGATCTCCTTCGCGCCGCGCACGTTGTACGCGAAGCTGCTGAGCGGGAGATCGAGCCCGGCGCGCTGCATGGTCATCTTGAACAGCTCGCGGTCCTCGGCGAGCTTGATCGCCATGCGCTTCGCGCCGATCATCTCGACGTTGTACCGCGCGAGGCAGCCCTCCTCGGATAGCGCGAGGGCGACATTCAGGGCCGTCTGTCCGCCGAGGGTGGGAAGCAGAGCATCCGGGCGCTCGCGGGCGATGATCCGGGCGACCGTCTCCGGGTTGATGGGCTCGACGTACGTGCAATCGGCCATCTCCGGGTCCGTCATGATCGTCGCGGGGTTGGAGTTGACGAGGATGACGCGGTAGCCTTCCTCGCGCAACGCCTTGCACGCCTGCGTGCCGGAGTAGTCGAACTCGCACGCCTGCCCGATGACGATCGGGCCCGAGCCGATGAGCAGGATGCTCTGAATGTCGTCACGCCTCGGCATGATCTCCTCCGCCGCAGACCCTCACCCCCGGCCCCTCTCCCATTGGGAGAGGGGAGCAAGGGGTGAGGGCTCATCCGTCCACGACGCACAGCACGCCGGCCGAATCGACCGCCGTCTTGAGTGTCGCCATCTGCTCATCGGTCGGCGGCTTCAGACCGGGCGTCGGGCAGGGGAGGCCCAGGCTCCCGTACTTCCCCTCACCCAGCCCGTGATACCGCAGCAGCTCCACGCCCTCGACCGCTGGCAGGCGCTCGGCCAGCCGCCCGATTGCCTCCAGCTCCTTCAGTGAGTCGTTGAACCCAGGGATCACCGGCACGCGAACGCAGATCGGAGTGGCCCCGTGCCCCAGTCGGTCCAGGTTCTCGAGGATCCGGTCATTCGGGCGGCCGGTGCCCTCCAGGTGGCGGTCCGGATCGAGACACTTGATGTCGTACAGGATGAGGTCCGCGCTCCGAGCGGCTTCCTCCAGCAGCTCCCACGCCACGTCGCCCGACGTATCGAGCGCATTGTGGAAGCCGACGCGCCGACCCTCCCGCAGGAGCGCGAGCGCGAACTCCGGCTGCGCCAGTGGCTCCCCGCCGGACAGCGTCATTCCCCCGCCCGAGTTCTCGTAGAACAGCCGGTCCTTCTCCACCTCGGCGATGACCTCCGCCACCGTCACCTCGCGTCCGTGCAACACCAGCGCCTCCGCATAGCACACGCTCGCACAGGTCCCGCAGTTGCGGCACAGTGCGCGGTCGATGACGTTGCCTTCAGGGCCGGGCGCGATCCCCTCCTGCGGACAGACCTCGATGCACTTCCCACACCCAATGCAATTCCTCGGAAACTGCGCCAACTGCGGGTTGAAGGCCTGCGATTCCGGGTTGTGACACCACTTGCAGCGGAGAGGACAGCCCTTGAGGAAGACGGTAGTGCGGATGCCGGGACCATCGTGGACGGCGAACTTCTTGATGTCGAAGATGACGCCTTTGACGGCTGCATCCGGAGTCATGTCGTCGTATTCTACCGCCCCCGTCAAGGGGTGTCAACGGCTGCCTCCGACCCACCGACTCTCGCGATGCAGCACCACCGCCGCGGGCGTTCTACCGGCGGAGGAATGGCGTCCTTCGCGAGGGAACGATGTACCCAACGCTTGGCCGGGAGGCTACCACCGTGCGTTTGCTACTCCTCGTCGCCCTCGTGATCTGCTGTGCTTCGCTGCGTGCCCAGGGGAACACCCGCGCGCTCATCGAGTGGACCTTCGACCAGGACGCCCAGGGCTGGGGCGCCGCCAATCACATCTCCGACCTGCATGTCGCCGACGGCGCCCTGCAGGGGCGCATCATGGACTGGGACCCGTTCCTGCGTGGGCCGGAGTTCGAGATCTCCGCAACCCCCTGGCAGATCATCGAGGTCCGGATGAAGACCGACTGCGGCGGCGGGGGCGAGGTCTTCTGGACGAACACCACCGAGAGCCCGTACGGGGGCTTCTCGCCGGGCAAGGAGACCCCGTTCACGATTCTGGGCGACGGGCAATGGCACACCTACCAGATCCGGCCCCACTGGCACAAGGAGGGCAAGATCATCCTCCTGCGCCTCGACTTCGCGAAGCCCGATCCTGCGGACGCGGGCAAGAAGACCTTCGCGGTGGGTTATATCCGCATCGTCGAGCCGACCGAAGCCGCCGCTCCGCAGACTCAGGCCGCCTGGGACTTCACCAAGGGGGCGGCCGGGTGGACGGGCGGCGAGGCGACGGCCACAGGGCTGCAGTTCACCAGGGGCGACGACCCGCAGGCGGCCCTGGCCAGCGCGCCTTTGCGCGTGCCGCTGGGCGACCGCACGTGGGTGTCGCTCCGCATGACGGTGGACAAGGGCAGCACGGGCACGGTGCGCTGGGTCTCATCCGAGCACAGCGGCCTGCAGGCCCAGGACTTCTCCCTCCGCCCCGACGGGAAATCGCACACGTACAACATCGACGTCTCGCCCTCGCAGCGTTGGGCCGGCGACCTGCTCCTGCTCGGCCTCACGCCCTCAACGGCCACCGGGGCGAACGCAACCGTGCACAGCATCGCTATCTCGGAGGAGCCGCTCGGCCCGCCGGAGGTGACCGTGACCTACGCCGGCCTGGAGAACGCGATCAAC
>VGFC01000024.1 GCA_016869045.1 Armatimonadota bacterium | reverse complement strand
GGTCGCGGTTCAGCGCGCGCTCGACGAGTGCCGGGAGGTCTTCTTCCCGGAGGGCACCTACCTCGTCCGCGACACGCTGCGGCTGAAGCCGAACCATCGCCTGTTCGGTGAGATGTGGAGCGTCATCGACCTCGCAGCGGACAGCGCGGGCTTCCAGGAACCCAGCAGCCGCAAGCCCTTGCTGTACATCCCCGACGATCCCGATGCAGCGCTCACGCTCTGCCACCTTCGCTTCCACCTGCAGAGCCCCGGCGGCATCGCCTTCGACTGGCGCGCCGGCGAGTGGTCGATGCTGATCGACTCCACCACCTACACGGAGAGCCGCACCCAGGAACTCAACTGGCGGATCAGCGGGCGCGGAGGCGGCCTCTTCGAGAACGCCTGGAACCCGGGGGTCTCGGGCGATGGCCTGGAGATCACGTCCACCGGCCCGACGTGGCTCTACGCGGTGCAGCAGGAACACTACCGCGGGACGGCAGTCATCCTGCGCGGCGCCAGGAACCTCGTCGCTCTGGGGCTGCAGTTCGAGACCTCACCTCGGTACGTGCTCATCGAGGACTCGGAGGACATCACAATCTTCCAGACCATCGCCGGGAACTGGACCGCGCCGGTGCCTGCGATGATCGAGGTGAGTGACAGCCGCAACGTGGCGCTCCTCAACAGCGGCATCACGAACTGCGAAGCGGTCATCCGCGAGCAGCCGCACGGCTGGATTGCCGGGCCGTCCAGCCCGGACCGCAGCTTCGCCTACTGGCCCGTGTGGATCGCGCGCTAGGCCGGCGGCTCCATATGCATCTCCGTGTCCCCGAGCAGCGTCTGGATGTAGTTGAGCTGGCCGGAGTGGTACGTGCTGTGCCACTCGCAGAAGAAGAGCAGCGTCTCCACTGTCGCCTCGCCCCAGAACACCTGGCGCTTCTCCTCAAGCATGGCCTCTTCGACCCCGTCGAACGCGGCCATCAGCTCGTCCCAGCACTCGCCCAGCAGCTTCACCGTCTCCTCGCGCGTGGCCGGGTTCAGCTCGCACACCGCCCCCCACTGCTGGTCTGCGTCCGGCGCGTTCCTGAGCTTCGCCGAGAGCCACCGATAGGCCCCGGCGCACTCGACGACGATCTGCCTCGGGGTCTTCGCCTTCCCCATCGGCACCCAGTCCAGCTTGTCGTCCGGTATGTGCTGGAAGTCCCGCATCAGTTGCTCGTGTTCCATCCGAGTGATGCCCCTTGCGTGCTCCGCCGATGCACATGCCATTGTGAACGCCTCCCTGCTCGTCGTATTCGCACGTCTGTTCGACCATCTTCGCCACGGCCGCATCGGACTCCTTCTTTGCTGCGAGGACGATCTGAGAGGAGCGCGGAAGGCACCAGCATCTCGGTCGCGCCGAAGGACATTGACGCCATGCCTGGAGCAGCAGCTCTCCTGTTGACGACGCTCTACCAGCCCGCCCACGCGGTGACCCTCAACGAGGCCGAGTTCCGCGACAAGGTCTACGCCTGTTGGCTCGGCAAGAGCATCGGGGGCACGCTCGGCGCGCCGGTCGAGGGGCGCCGCGAGACGCACCAGTTCACGTTCTACGATCCGATGCCCTCGGGTCAGACCGCGAACGACGACCTCGACCTGCAGCTCCTGTGGCTGAAGGCCCTGGAGGAGCGCGGGACGCGCATCGACGCGCGCGTGCTCGGCGAGTACTGGCTCAGCTTCGTGCCGGTGGACTGGAACGAGTACGGGGTCGGCAAGACGAACATGCGCGACGGGTTCGCGCCGCCGATCTCCGGGCAGTTCCGCAACGACCGCTGGCGCGACAGCAACGGTGCGTGGATTCGCTCCGAGATCTGGGCCTGCGTGGCTCCGGGCTGCCCGGCGCTCGCCGCGCGATACGCCTATGAGGACGCGTGCGTCGATCACGGCGCGGCCGAGGGAACCTACGCGGAGCTGTTCACCGCCGCGATGGAGAGCGCCGCGTTCGTCGAGTCGGACCGCGACCGGCTCCTGCAGATCGGCCTCAGCTACATCCCGTCGGACTGCGCTGTGGCGAAGAGCGTCCGGGCAGCGATGGATGCCCGCAGGCAGGCCCTCGACCTGATGGCCGCGCGCGAGGCCGTGGTGAAGGCTTCGGAGTCCACCGGCTGGTTCATGGCGCCGCAGAACGTGGCATTCACGATGCTCGGCTGGCTTTACGGCGAGGGGGACTTCGGAAAGTCGATCTGCGCGGCCGTGAACTGCGGCGATGACACCGACTGCACGGGCGCGACGCTCGGCTCGCTGCTCGGCATCCTGAACGGAACGCGGGGCATCCCCGAACGCTGGCGCGCGCCGATCGGTGAGGAGATCCGCAACGTCGCGATCGGCAACTTCCAGCCGCCCAAGACGCTCACCGAACTGAGCGACCGCACGGTGCGCATGGCGAAGATCGTGCTGCTGGAGCAGAACGCCTCCGTGCGCATCGCCGACGCGCCGACCGACCTGGCCGGTGTCTCATTGACCGATGAGGCCGCGGCGAAGGCGCTCTGGACGCGGTCCCCGTGGCGCGTGCCCTTCGACCTGGTTACGATCCGCGCGACGCTCGACATGCTGGGCGAGCCGTGGCTCAGCGTGGACGCGCCTCACTCGATCGCGGTCGAGCTGCAGAACCAGACGCCGCAGCCGCTGCCCGTCACGCTCACCTGCCGCCTGCCCGAGGGGCTCACCGCCGAACCCGCGACGCAGACCGTGGACCTTCCGCCCCTCGGCCACGAGCCGGTGACGGTGCGCGTCGAGTTACGTGCGGAGGAGATCGACCAGCCGGTGCTGAGGGGCTGCGTCGAGATCGCCCCGCGCGGTCGTCCGAGCCTGGGCGTGGTCCCGTTCGCGCTCGCTACCCACGTGACGGTGAGCAAGGGCGACCTCGCCCTCGCGAGCAAGGGCGCGACGGCGACCTCAGACTCCGAGTACGAGCGCGATGTCGGCGGCACGCAGAAGGCCATCGACGGCGTGCTCGCCACCGAGTGGGACTTCGAGGGGAAACGCTGGCACGCCGCCCTCACCCCGCACCCGCACTGGATCACAGTCCATCTGCCGGAGGCCCAGAGCATCGGCCGGGTCATCATCCACTTCGCCGATCCGCAGGGCCACCCGGTGGACTTCCTCGGCGAGGTCAGCCAGGATGAGCAGACCTGGCAGACCGTCTTCGAGGAGAGCGGCTACGCCGACGCGCGCCGCTACGAGAAGGTCTTCGATGCCGTCCAGGCGCGCCACTTCCGCCTGACGATCCGCAAGTCCGCGAGCGACCGCTGGCCCAACGCCGCGCAGATCAGCGAGATCGAACTCCTCCCCTAAAAATGGGGACACCATACTAATTTCGGAGGTCAGTTTTCGTTGAATCTACAGGCCACGCGTCTGGAAATTGGTATGGTGTCCCTCTTTTTCATCGGGCTCGCGTGCCGGGCCGTAGGCGACAACGCCTTCATCACCGTGCCCCGCCTCTCTCTCGCGCCGGTGATCGACGGTCGCCTCGCTGCCGACGAGTGGCGCGACGCGGCGGCGGTCAGCGGCTTCGCGGCCCTCGGTGGGCAGGCGCTGGCGCAGCCGAACACGGCTGCTTACCTGGGCTTCGACGCGGACGCGCTGTACGTCGGGTTCCGTTGCCTGGAGCCTGACCGCAACCTCCCGCGCGCGTTCAAGCGTGCGCACGACGACCGCGCCTTCGAGGATGACTGCGTGCAGGTGTTCGTGGCGCCGGAGGACCCACGCGCGGCGAAGACTGCGCGCATCGCCTTCGGCGGCTACGAGGGCGCGCTCGACACGTGGTACCAGGACATCCAGGCCTACTACGAGTTCACGGTCAACGCCGCGGGCAGCCGGACCGAAGCCCGCAACGATGTGCGCGACTGGGACGCCGACTGGCAGGCGGCTACCTCGCGCAATGACGAGGCCTGGACGGCGGAGATGGCCATCCCCTTCGCGGCCTTCGGGCTGCAAGGCGCGCCGGAGGATGCGATCTGGGGCCTCAACCTCTTCCGCAACCGCCCGCCCGACCTCAGCGGTTGGGTGTGCCCGGGCTTCGGGGGCTACCGCCCCCTGCCGTTGGGGGCCATGCGGCTCGTGAGCCGGCGACCCTTCGTGCGTCAGACGGAGCCCCCGACCGCCGGCCCGGGCGACCACGAGCTGCGGCTCACCCTCGCCAACCCAAGCGAGTCTTCAGCAGCGGTCGTGATTGATGCGACGCCGGGGGATGGGCAGTCGGTTCAGCGGCGGGTGGACCTCGCGCCCGGCGCGCAGGAGCCTGTAAGCCTCGCGTACGCCCTGAGTGCGAAGTACGCGGTGCATGCCGAAGGCGACGAGGTCCCGCTGCTCGTCGGTGAGGCGCCGTATCACGTGCAGCCGAGGCTGCAGCTTGGGCTGCGCTACTTCGCGCTGCCGGCCGAGGTGCGCGCGGATGTGAACCTCACCGAGATCGGCGGGGCCGCCGAGGCTACGCTCACGCTGCAGCCGCCGGCCGACGACGCGACGACCTCTCACGCTGACCTGCGGAAGACCCGTGGCTGCACGCTGACGCTGCCCGTGAACGCGAAGCCCGGCGAGCACCTCTCCGCGCAGGTCGTCGTGACTGACGCCGCAGGCCAGACGCTCGACCAGCGCTCGATCGAGTTCACGGTACCCGAGAAGCCCTCGTGGCAGGGCACGCAGGCCGGGCTGCCCCTCGGCGTGCTGCCGCCGTGGACGCCGATCCGGCTGAAAAAGAGGGACACCATACCAATTTCCGACGTCCGGAATTGGTACGGTGTCCCTCTTTTTCTCGACATGCTCGGCAAGCGCCTGACGTACCGCGACCTCGCGCTACCGGCCTCCATCACCAGCGCCGGCGCCGAGCTACTCGCCGAGCCGATGCGGCTCGTGGTGATCGCGGACGGCGCGAAGGTCGAGTGGCAGTCGCGGGACCTTCGCCTCCGCGAGCAGGCCGACGATCACGCGCTGCTGGAGAGCATCTGGCGCAGCCCGAAGCTGACGCTGACCGTGACCTCGCAGGTCGAGTACGACGGCTTCACGTGGAACGAGGTGACACTCACACCGAACGAATCAGTAAGCGTGGAGCGGGTCGCCCTTGAGATACCCATGCGCAAGGCGGTCTCCCGCTACGCCTACGAGGGCCATGCACAGGCGGGGCACGCCCTGTCGCCCCTCGGCTTGCGGCGGCCGGTTGGCGAGAACCTGTGGCTGGGCGACGAGGAGCGCGGGCTCGCGTGGCTCACGGAAAGTCTGGAGTGGGTCCAGGCCGAGGACCGCGCGCGGCAGGTCGAGGTGATCCCCGGGGCCACGGAGACCGTGTGGCGCTCGACGTTCATCGACACGCCAACCGTACTCTCGGAGCCGTATGCCGCGAAGTTCGCGCTACACATCACGCCCGCCAAGCCCGTCTCGCTATGGAAGTCGCGCATCTACCACGGGGCCTTCTACGGCATGGAGTCCGCGCCGGGTGGCGGCAGCCTGCGCGTCGCGGCGAAGAACCGGCTGGACCTGAGCCGCGGGACCTTCGAGTGCTGGGTGAAGCCGCTGTTTGACACGGGCGAGGCGTACGACGAGAGCGTGGACCGCTCGCAGTACAACCGGCAGTTCCTCAACGTGCGCACGAGCACGGACGAATGGCTCATTCTGTACTACAACGCCGACGTGCGCAACTTCCGCCTCGTGACGCGCAAGGCGGATGGCACGTACCCCGTCGTGCTCTCGGCGCCAAGCCCTCTGGCGGCCGGGCAGTGGAGCTATCTCGTGCTGTCCTGGGGCGACAAGCTCCGCCTGAGCGTCAACGGACAGGCGCAGGAGTTGAGCGTCGCGGGCACCGTCTCGGGGTCGGTCGAACAGAGCACGCTCCAGTTCGACCTCGGCTGCTTCGCGCTGGATGAGGTTCGCATCTCACGGAGCGTCCGGACGGGGAGAGTGCCGGCTGTGCCCTTCACCGCCGACACGGACACGCTCTTCCTCGATCACTGCGACGCGTTGAGCCCGGACCTGCACGCCGAGGGCGCGGTGCTCGTCGAGGGGTGCTTCGGGCAGGCTCTCGGCACGGGCGGTGGGACATTCATCGACCGCCTCGCCAACGAGGGCAAGCGGATCGTCATCTTCCACGAGAACTGGTCGCGCTTCCAGGGCTACCCCGACCTCGCGCAGGTCCCGAAGCTCAAGCGCATCGCCGACGCCTGCCACGCGCGGGGGATGCTCTTCCTCATCTACTTCAACCAGAGCGTCTCCACGGCCGAGCCCGAGTGGGAGGCGTTCCACGATGACCTGCTGGCCTTCCCGATGTCGAACCACTATCACCGCGACGACGTGCCGCAGGACTGCTACACGGGGTGTGTCAACGGACCGTACGGAGAACTGCTGCTGCATGGGATCGCGAGGCTCGCGGATGAGGCGGGCATCGACGGCGTCTACATGGACGGGACGACCGTGCCGTGGTACTGCGAGAGTCCAACCCATCCCGGCTGCGGCACGCCCCAGGGCGACGGCACGTACCGGGGACACAGCCCGATCCGCGCGACGCGGGAGTTCATGAAGCGCCTGCGCAACATCTTCGCCCAGCGGCGCAAGAGCTTCTTCCTCGACGCACACACCGGCGGCTGCCTCAACATCGCAACCCAGGCCTTCACCGACGGCTACTACGATGGCGAGACCCTCGCGCGCTACAAGCCCGGCTTCCGCCTGTCGCCCGACACCTACGTCGCGAGTTACATGGGCAAGCAGTTCGGCCTGCGCGGCGAGTTCCTCCCGAACCGCCACACGATGGACCAGGCCCTCGCGATCTCGCTCATCCACGACTCCGCCACGCGCGGCCAGCCGGCCGAGGTGGACCGCGCCCTCGCGCCTTACGAGGACGCCGAGACGCAATTCGTCGGCTACTGGTACACCGGGGACACCATTTCATGGTGTCCCCGTGTGTCTGTCCAGCCGCCCCAGGTCCTCGGCAGCCTCTACCTCAAGCCCGACCACGCCCTCCTCGTCGTCGGCAGCCAGACGGAAGCCCAGGCCGAGGTCGAGGTGCAGATCGGCAAGCTCCTCGAGGCGCTGCCGAACGGGGTGACAGTACGAGACGCGGTCTCGGGCGAAGCCCTGGACCTACGGCGGGGGGCCCTGCGTCTCACAATGCCCGGGCGGGGGTGGAGGATGGTCGAGGTGCGACAACCGTGAAGTGCGCCCGCGGGGCGCCTCTTGCCCTACGAAGGGCCGAACACGTCCTGCAGCACCCCTGTCGCTCCCTCCACGATCAGGTCGATGGCCTCCGGGACCAGCTTGGCCCAGTAGCGCGTGTTGACCTCGTGACCGCCCCGGTCGAAGGCCTCGCGGATCGGGATGTAGCCGACATAGGTCGTCGTGCAGTGGGCGATGTAGGTGGGGTAGGTAGGCGAGGCGAGCTTGATGCGCAGGCCGCACTCGACGAACGGTTCGCCTGGCAAACCGACGACGGCCGTATCGCCGATGCGCAGGACCTGCACCTCGTAGTCGAAGATCCGCGAGCGCTGCCGCATCAGGTGCACGCTGTAGATGCTGGCCGCGACCATCCAGTCGTAGTCCACCCCGCTCTTTGACTCGTCCGCCCAGGTCGGCTGCGGTCGCTCGGAGATCACCTGCTGGGCGTGTTCCAGCTCCTCGGCGGGGATCTCGCGCAGGGGGATGGGCACCTGCGCGATGCGCCAGTCGAGAACTGCATCGTCCGTGAACTGGATCGCCTCGATGGCGGCCTGCGCGCGGTCGGCGAGGATCGTGCCCATGCGGACATGGTCCTCGACATAGTCGAGATCGAAGGGCGGCCAGGGGTTGATGTTGCCGCACGCGCCGTTCACCACCAGGCTGACACACTGCGGCCCGTGGACCTCCTGCAACCGCGCGGCGAGGGCCCCGGGCCAATCCGCCGAGACGAAGGGCTTCGGGAAGACATGCACGGGGTGGCAGGTGTAGTTCGCGATGAGGGCGCGTATGCTAAGCGCCTCGTCCCGCACGCAGAGCACGCCGAGTTCCGGGTCCATCGGCCCCTCGATGTAGCGGATGCTCGTCGGCCCGAGGGAGCCGCCGTGCCAGGAGGGTCCCGGCATCAGGATGCCGCCCTCGCGCGTGACGGCGCGCCGGTTGAACGCCAGTCGCCCCTCGATGCAGCTCGCGGCGCCGACCTGCGCCGGACGCAGCGAGTCGTTCGCCAGCCGAATCGCCTCGACCGCGCGCTCGGCGGCGAAGTCGCTATACTCGCGGACCGCGCCGTTGGCCCACTCGAACTCCGCCGGCAGCGGCGGGAAGTCCGGGTCCAGCATGAACCCCCCGACGGAGGGCGCGGAATGGGTCTGCGTGGCGTGCACCATGATCGCGTCCGGCTCGATGCCTGTCGCCCGTGAGGCGGCCTCACGGATGCGCGCCGTGTACGGAGCCGTAACGATGGTGACGTCGAGGGCGAGCAGGCAGAGCTTGCGGCCTTCGCGCTCGAACACGATCGCCTTCGCGAAGAGGGGATCGAGGGCCAGCCGCGCGGGACGATGGCGCACGATGTCGCCCGACAGGTGCGTCCCCGCGGGCGGGGTGATGTCGATCTGGGCGGCGCCGGCCTGAAGGCGTGACTCCGACATCACGACTGCACCTCCCCGAAAAAGAGGGACACCATACCAATTTCCTGGTAGCACTTCCGCTGAGTTTTCAGGGCATGCGTCGGGAAATTGGTATGGTGTCCCTCTTTTTCGTCAGGTAGTCCTCGGCCAGAATCCACGCGGCGAAGTCGTCGATCGGGCCGGGCGGAAAGCGCAGGGACCGGGGCAGGAGGCGCCGCCAGCCCCTCGGCGGCACGGTGTCGCGCCACCGTTCCAGCGCGCGCTCGGTGCTGTGCTCCTCATCGACGACCGCTGCGGTCAGATCGGGTAGGGCCTGGCGGAGGGCGGCCTGGACGGTCTTGGATGAAGTGCCGCCTCCGATGATGACGTCGGCTTCGGGCGCGGCGGACAACATGCGTGCGAGGCGGTCAGGCAACTCGCCGGTCGGCACGACGGCCTTCTCGACCAGGCGCCCATCCGCCGCGACGGCTGCGAGACCGCACTTCTCGCGGCCCGGATCGATGGCGATGATCGCGCCGCCGGCCCGCCGGTCGCTCACCCTACTCCCCTCCCGGGGGCTCGACGACCACCTTGATCTTCAGCGGCCCAACCGTGTAGGCGTCCTCGGCGGCCTGCACCCGCACCTTCACCGGCTGCCCGCGCCCCGCGCACGCGTGCGCCGCCGTGTACAACTCGCGGATCGTGATGTCGCCGTACCGTCCGTCGGCGGGGTCGGGCAGCAGATTCGCGGCCTGCGCCTGGCGTCGGACCTCGCTGTGCTTCGGGTCGGCGATCAGCAGCCATAGCCGCTCCAGCGCGTCCACGTCCTCCAGCCCCGCCGGAAGCTCGCGCGTCACGATCGGTTCGTCCTTGCGGAAAACCAGCTCATTCGGCCGGGCCTCGAACCGCACCTGAACGGGCTCGCCGGCGAACGCACGCCCGGCCGCCTTCACCTGCACCACGTTCTCGTCCGCCGGGCTGGCCCACAACTGCCTTCGCACGGCGCCCAGCACCATCTCCTCGGGCGGCAGCTCATCCCGGTCCCACGTCCGCGCCGGGTCCACGGGGTAGATCGCCCGCGTGAACCGGCCCTTCTCGGTCGGGCCGGCACCTGCAGCCTCTGCCGCGGTGTCGGCCAGCACGAGCAGCTTCACGATCTCGTCGGTCAGCTCATCCACGGTCGGTGGCCGATAGATGACCCCGCGCACCAGCTCGGTGTCGATGTCCAGGATCGGGTGGCGCAGCGAGAAGATCGTGTGCTGCAGCTCCCACTCGCGCTGCACTTGCGTGAGTTGCTCGCGGAGCGCGCCGAGGTTCTGTCGGAGGGTCTGCGCCTCGGCCACCAGGGCATCGCGGTCTGCCTTCAGGCGGTCTCGCTCCTGCTCCAGGCGCTCCTTGTCACCGATGGCCTTCTTGACGCTCTCGGTCGCCGCGGCGAGCTTCTTGTCGGCCTCATCCAGAGCCGTCTCGGCGTCGTCCAGCGCCGTCTCGGCGACCTTCAGGTCCTTGCGCGCCTCGTCGCGGTCGCGGACAGCCCTCTCCCGATCCCGGCCGAGCCGCTCGGTCTGCGCGCGGAGTTCCCCCACGCGGCTGCGCGCTTCCGCCAGGTGTCCGCGAGCCGCAGTCAGCTCGGTCTGGACGGCCGAGAGGTCCTTGCGGCTCTCGTCGGCGTCCGCGCGAGCGTCGCCGGCGACCTTGCGCTGCTCGTTGGCCTCGCCCCGGAAGGAGTCCCGCTGCTTGCCGATCGTGTCGCACTCGGACTGCAGGCTCCCGATCTTCCGGTGCAGGTCGTCGATCCGGAAGACGGCATCCTTGACCTCGGGCACCAGCAGGGAGGTGATTCCGACCGTCACGAGGGGGATCATCAGGCCGACCAGAACCGCCACCAGGCGAGCAGTCGTGCGCGGGCGTAGGCGCAGGAGGCTCAGGCGGCGCTTCCCGAGCCGGTACCCGAGCAGGTCACCCAGGTATGCCGCCAGGCCGCCGAAGGCGAGCAGGGCGAGGATGAAGGCTACCGAGTACACGCGGCATCCGGCCCCATATGGCAGTCCGCGATTCCCGTCCGCCCCGTTCCCACGTAGGGGCGCGATTCATCGCGCCCGACCGTGTAGGGGCGCCATTCATGGCGCCCAAGAAGCGATATCGCGGGTTCCCACCTAACGCGACTTGTCGAGAATGAGCCCGGCAGCCACGATGAACAGCATGGCGATCGCGGCCCAGGCAGGTATCAGGGGGTGGATTCCCCCATGCTTGTTGAGGACCTGCAAGGTGTAGGAGACAAAGTAGTAGGGCACGAACACGATGAGCGACAGCCCCATATTCACGCCGGTCGAGCTGCGGACCCGCCGGATGCCCAGCGGCGCACTCACGAGCGCGAACCCCAGCGCACACCACGGGGTCGCCCAGCGCACCGCGATGGCCTGCTCGAAGGGGCGGATCGCTCGGCCGACGGGCGCCTTCATCCCGCGGAGCTCAGCCACCCACGCGCGCATCTGGGGGATCGTCATCGCCTCCGGCCGACGCTCGACCTCCAGGGGGAACGCTCCCACCTCGTACGAGGCCTTCGCCGCCTGCGCCAGAATCGCGCCCTTCGGGGTCATCTGCCATGTCTGCACATCCTCCAGGTTGAGCCACTCGCCCTCCCACCGGGCGGAGCGCGCCACGACCACCACCTCGGGTTGGTTCTCCTTGATCTGGGCGAACACCACGCCGGTCAGCACGCGCGTGCGCGGGTCCAGCACCGAGGCGAAGATGTGGGCCGAGACCCGATCGCCCTCCCGCCCGGTGTAGTCGAAGCCGATCACCGGCCGAGCCTTCGAGCCGTACTCCCACACCAGATCCGCGGCCGCCGCCAGCGCGCGCGGCGCCAGGACTTCCGTGTCGATGTACAGGACGCCCACCCCGATCCCGCCGACGAGCGCCACCGGCAGGAGCATCCGCCGGAAGGACACCCCCCCCGCGTGCATGGCGATCAGCTCGCCATCCGAACTCATGCGGCCCACGGCGGTGATCGTGCCGAAGATCACGGCAACCGGCAGAACCCACCCCACATTCTGCGGCAGACCGTACAGGAACGACTTGAGCGCCGCGCCGGCCGGGTAGTCCTCGCGCAGTAGCAGCTTGAGAAAGCCCTGCAGTTGGTAGACGCAGATCACCAGCGCCGCGAACAGCGCGAGGCCGCCCGCGACGGCCCGGAGGAGTTCCGAGAAGATGTAGCGATCGAGGCGCTGCATGGCGTCTGGAGTCAGGAGTTACTGGGCCTTTCGTAGGTACGGAAACAGTGGGGCGGGCATTCTTGCCCGCCACGCCCCGCTGGCGGGCAAGAATGCCCGCCCCACTGTTTCCGTGTTTCTGCAAGGCTCTATAGAATGACGGCAACGGCAAGGACGACGAAGGCAACAGCGTGCGCGCAAGGGTGCGCGCGGTCCCAGGCACGGCAACGGCGCTAGGGCGGGTCAGTGGACTTCGCGAGGTCCTCGGGACGCACCCAGCCGTCCGAGCTGAAGCGCTCACCCAGGTAGTACTTCCTCGCCTCGGGGTCGTTCGGGATGTCTCGCGAGGCGCCGTGGGTGCGGATCACGCCGTCGAACAGGATATATGCCCGGTCGGTGATGCCCAGAGTCTCGCGGACATTGTGGTCGGTGATGAGAATGCCGATGTTCTCGGACTTCAGCCCCAAGATGATGCCCTGGATGTCCTCAATGGCCAGCGGGTCGATTCCGGTGAACGGCTCGTCGAGCAGGATGAACGAGGGGTTGCTGCACAGCGTGCGCGCGATCTCGACGCGCCGCCGCTCCCCGCCGCTGAGGACCATCGCCTTCTTGTCGGCCAGGTGCGCCACGCCGAGCTTGCCCATCAGCTCGTCGGCCCGGGCAAGGCGCTCGGGCCGCTTCAGCCCCTGCACCTCCAGCACGAGTAGCAGGTTGTCGCGGACGCTGAGCTTGCGGAAGACCGAGGGTTCCTGCGCGAGGTAGCCGATTCCCCGCCGGCAGCGGCGGTGCATGGGTAAGGCCCCGATGTCCTCGTCATCGAGGAAGACGCGCCCGCCGTCGCGGCGCACGAGGCCGATCACCATGTAGAAGGTGGTCGTCTTTCCCGCGCCGTTGGGGCCGAGCAACCCGACGACCTCACCCCGGTTCACCTCGATGCTGACGCCGTTGACCACCCGCCGCCCGCCGTAGCTCTTGGCCAGATCCTCGGTGCGCAGAGCCATCTACGGGTTCCCCTGAGCAGCGGCCGGCTTCTCCTCCTGGGGCGCCAGGTGGACCTCCGCCGTCGCCTTCTTCAGGTTGATCTTTCGGTTGTTCAGGTCGATCGTCATCGATTCGCCGTCGTACTTCGCGCTCTCCAACTGAGCCGCCAGGGCCTCGCCGCCGATGATCTCCGCGTGTGCGTTGCCGACCATGGTCACGATCATCGTCTGCTCGCTGAAGGTCGCCTCCCGCGAGCAGCTTGCCGTGATGTGGGACCGCTTACCGTCCTTACTCGTCGTGTCGATCACGAAGTTCACCGGGCCATGAGCTTCCACCGAGAGGATCCGCGACTTCTCGATATCGCCCTTCAGGACGACTCGCGACGCGTTCATCGTGGCCGTGTAGTCGCCCCGGATGGTCATGGTGACATTGCCCGTCATCTCCGAGACGCCGGTCCCGTAGTCGATCTCCAGCTCGTCACTCGTGATGGTCGCGACGCTGCCCTGCTTCACGTGCTGGGCATACGCAGCCGCGAGAAGCAGCAGCGCCAGCCCCAGAACCGCAGCGAGTGTTCGTCGGTATCTCATGGTTGGTCCTCCGGCTGGAGGTCTCATGTCTCACAGCCCCGCCGGGGGTTCGCGCTCTGCTCGTTGGCCACAGGCCGTCGCCAACCTGAGACCTGAGACGCGAGACCCGAGACCGCCTTTCACGTCCTCGCGACCAGCTTCACGTTGCCCCGCAGGCGGATCTTCTTGTTGCGCACGTCGATCACGAGCTTGTCGGCGCCCGCGCTATAGCGGCCCGCGTTCCAGGCCACGCCGCCCTCGCAGATGAGCTTGTCCGTCCCCGTCTCGAACCGCGCCCGCTTCGCGGTGAAGCGCCGGTCTCCGCTCGCCCGGATGTCGATGTCTCCCCCGAACTCCACATCCCCGCCCCGCCAGGTGAGTTCCATGCGCTGGGACACCACGGCGACGGTGTCCTTGCCGCGCGTGAGCTTCCAGACTACGCCGCTGGCCCGAACGCGCTCGTCCTTGTCGCTGACCTCCACCGCGCCGGTCGTCTGCGCCGACCACACCTCGTTGCCCTGCGCGTCACGCTGCACGAGGCTGGGGCCCTGGACCTCCACATTGCCGAACACGCGCCGCCCGCCTTCGGTGTGCTGCCCCAGCGGCCTGGATGGCTGGAAGGCTGTCTTGGCGCCGGGGTTGCCGCCTGGATTGGCGAGCTTCGCACGCCACGCCGTGACCACGATCGCGGCGCCGATGAGGATGACGACGATGGCGACCGCGACCCAGACTGGACTGATGCTCTTCATCGCACAACCGGCCCTGCGGGCGTCCAGGTTCGGAACTGCGTGATGGCGGCGAGGGCGGACAGCCCATCCCGCCAGCGGATCTTCTTGCCCTCGGCCACCGAGCGCGGCGCGTAGTAGATCGGCACCTCGGCGATCCGCTTGCCGGTGAGCCCGGCCAGCCGCGTCAGCTTGCACGCGATCTCGAAGTCGAGATCGAAGCCGTTGCGGCGCAAGTCCAGGCTCCGCGCCACCTCGGTCCGCATCATCTTGTAGCAGGTCGCGATGTCCGTCAAGCGGCTCCCGTACAGTAGACGGAAGTAGCCCGTAATCCAGTTCCGCCCGACGCTGAACATCGTGGAGGGCAGCTTCTCGCCCCGAGCCTCCGCCCCCAGCGGCCGCGACCCCAGCACCGCGACCACGTCGTCCCTCTCGGCCTCGGCCAGCATCGGCACGTGGTCTTGTGGATCGTACTCCAGGTCCGCGTCCTGCACCACCAAGTACTCCCCCTCCGCCGCCGCGATGCCCTTCTTCACCGAGTTGCCCTTCTGCATGTTCGTGGCCTGGAAGACCACGCGCACGCCCGGCAGGTCCAGCTTCTGCAGCAGCTCCCGCGTCCCATCCGTCGAGCAGTTATCGACGATGATGATCTGCTTGTCGATGGGGACCTCACGGACGCGGCCCAACACCTCCAGCACGGTGCCTCGTTCGTTATAGACGGGCATGATGACGGATAGTTTCATCGGTGGTCGGGGGACGCGGGTGAGCGAACGTAGGCGGAGTACCACTCCCAACTCTCGCGCAGCCCCTCCCGGCGAGGCGTGCGGGGCGCCCAGCCGAGGACCTCGCGCGCCTTGGAGGCGTCGATGTACTGGCGGCTGATCTCGCCCGCGGCCTGGCCCTGCACATCCGGCTGAAGGTCGGTGCGCCCGGAGATCTCGACCATCTCGCGCGTGATGTCCAGCACGCTCACCGGCTCGCCCGTGCCGAAGTTGAAAGCCCCCCCGGCGCCCCGGCCCGCGACGACCGCCTCGGCGAGGCGGACATAGCCCTCCACGGCGTCGGCGATGTAGAGGTAGTCGCGGACCGGTGAGCCGTCGCTGCGGATGACCGGCCGCCGGCCGTTCGCCAGGTCCCGCATCACCGAGGGGATCATCCGGCTGAAGTTCAGGTCGCCCGGCCCGTAGATGTTCGCACACCGCGTGACGGCCGCCGGCAGACGGTAGCTGTGCGCGTAGCAGCGCGTCAGGATGTCCGTGCAGGCCTTCGAGGCGTCGTAAGGGTTCAGGCCCCGCAGCGGATGGCCCTCGGTGTAGGGCAGGTTAGGCTGCTCCCCGTAGGCCTTGTCGCTGCTCGCGACGACGACCGCCCGCAAGGGCCCCGCGCCCTCACGCCAGGCCCGCCGGCACTCCTCCAGCAGCACGTACGTCCCCCGCACGTTCGCCTCGAAGGTCGGCAGCGGCGAACGCCCCGCAACACCAACAATCGCCTGCGCCGCCAGATGGAAGACCACCTGGACCTCATGCTCGCTCAGCACGCGCTCCACGGTCGCCGCGTCCGCGACGTCACCGAACGCCACCGTCGTGCGCCCCTCGAACCCCGCCAGCGACAGATACGACTCCGCCGGACGCTCGATGGCAATCGTGACACACTTGGCGCCCTCGCCCACCAGCCGCCCGATGATGTGCGAGGCCACAAAGCCGTAGCCGCCCGTCACCAGAACCCGCTTCCCTCGCCACGCCCCGACGTTGTCGTCCATGCCGTTCCCCATCACCTATCACCCATCACCTATGACCTGCCATCCACGGCGGCGGTCCCGCCTGACAGAGGCTGTCGAGCGTCGTGTAGTCCTTGTCGGTGTCGATGCAGGCCCAGAAGCCCTCGTGCCGGTAAGCCGCCATCTCGCCCGCGGCGACCAGGCGCGGGAAGCAGTCCGGCTCCAGCTCGTCGTCGGGCTGCAAGTAGCTGAAGATACGGCGGTCAAAGACGAAGAAGCCGCCGTTCACCCAGCCGGGCAGGGCGGGCTTCTCCTCGACCTTCGTGACCGTCCCGTCCTCGCTCACCTCCACATGGCCGAATTGCGAGCGCGCGCGGACCACCGTGATCGTGGCCGCCTTGCCGTGGCTGCGATGGAACTCCAGCAGCGCGTTCAGGTCGATGTCCGCCAGCCCGTCGCCGTAAGTACAGTAAAATATTTCGCCCGTCAAATATTTTGCCACGCGCCGCAGCCGCTCGCCCTTGCCGGACTCGATGCCCGTATAGATGAACTTGAGCGAGGTGCGGTCCGGCTGACCCGACAGGTAGCTGGCGTGGCGCTCCTCGCCCTCGATGGTGAGGACGAAGTCCGAGTCCAGCTGCGGCGGCCGCTCGAGAAAGTGCCGCGCGATCTCGGCGCCCCGGTAGCCCAGCGTCAGCACGAAGTCCCGATGCCCCGCGGCCCGGAAGATGTCGATTACGTGTGAGACGATTGGCCGCCCGCCCAGTTCATACAGCACCTTGGGGAGCGCGCGTTCGTGCCCGCTCATTCGCGTGCCGCGTCCGCCGACGAAGATGACAACCTCCACGAGACGCGCCTCCTTCCTCGGCTGCAAGACACCACGCGATCCACGCCGTTGTAGGGGCGGACCCATGTGTCCGCCCGCTTTGGCGCCGGGGCGGACACATGGGTCCGCCCCTACAGCCAAACCGGCAGGCTAACCGGCCCTCTCGCCGCGACCTCCACGAGCGCCGCCACCAGCAGGGCCACCATCGCCAGCCCCGTCAGCACTTGCACCCACAGGGCGCCCTTGGCCCCGGCGATCCGCTGCCCGGCCAAGTGCAGGCCGGCAACGAACAGGCACGCGAGCGGCCCGATGGCCGGGAACAGGTAGCGCGCCTGGGCCTGAAAGAACGTGTGGTTGAAGCTCAGGAACTGCAGACACACCAGTATAACCGCCAGCGCGAGAAGTGACCAGACGCATCTTGTCTCGCGGTCGGCCGGCCACCAGCGCGCGAGCCCGCGCAGACAACCGACGAGGCTGACCACGCTCAGCAGCGTCGCGCCGAGGTAGTAGCCGCCGGACATGAACACCATCGCCGAGCCGAACACGCCCCAGAAGCTCAGGTATGTCCAGGTCAGCACCAGCCGCCAGTAGCCCAGCGGCGACAGCCCCTGCGCGTAGAAGCGCTCGGGAGTCCAGCGGTCCTTGCCGAAGACCTCCGTGAAGGTGCGGGCCACCAGGGGGTCGCCCGGGTAGTTCGCCAGGTTGTGGGCGATCCACGGCGCCCACAGCAGCAAGGCCGGTCCGACGACCAACCCCAATCCCGCCAGGCAGCGCCGCCAGGAGGAGGGCTCCGGCGCCCAAGGGGACGCCGAAAGCAACACCGCCGCTGCCGCGACGGGAAACAGGAACAGACAGGAGGTCTTGGTGAGTAACGCAGCGCCGATGAGCACGCCGATACCGATCAGGCGTGCGCGAGTCGGCGGGCGGCGCAGGAGAAGCACGCACTGCCAGATCACCAGCCCGCAGAAGAACTCTGCGAGGCCGTCGTTCGTCACAGCGGCGAGGTTGATGATATGTCCCGGAAGCAGCAGCACGAACAGCGGTGCGGCGAGTTGCAGGACCCGGGACTGCGGGAACACCGCGCACGCCAGAAGGTAGGAGGCGAAGGTCACGCCTGCGGCGATCAGGACCGACCACAAGCGGCCCAGCCACACGTCGGGCGTGGGCGCGCCCGAATGGTCCACCGGCGAGCCCCGGCCAAGCCACTGCCCGAGCGCCATCGCCGGCGCGACCGTGAGGTAGTACAGCGGCGGCTGGTGGGCCTCGTAGTTGCCGCCCCCGGAGGTCAGGAGGGGCAGCGTGTGCTCGCCCAGCAGATGTTGTACGTACAGCACGTGGGCGGTCTCGTCGGGAGGCGTACGGTCCTTGCAGCCCGGGCCGTCGGGATCATAGGGCTGAAGGGTGGCGGCGATGAGGCCAACGGGAATGGTTGCCCACGCCAGGTACTGCGCAATCCGCGGAGGCCAGCCGACGGCGGCAGGCGCAGGCGGGCCGGGCTCCTTCTCACGCTCGGTACGGCGGCGCCGCTTGCTCACCGAGTCAGCTCCCTCGCCCAGGGCGTCTCGATCGCCAGCAACACGTAACTCGGGTCGTCGGGCGGATGGCCCACAACGCTGACTTCCCCGCTGCGCTCCAGTTCCCCCAACTCCGTGCCGTACGGCTCCAGCTCGAACAGCTCCTGAGTGCCGGGCAGCCGGTGGTAGAGGACATGCGTGACTCCCAGCCTGCTGTAGGCGTCGAGCAGGTCCTCGGGCGACGTGATCTTCTCGTACTCGATCAGCCGGCTATGGCCCGGGTCGGCCCAGAGGTAGTCGCGGTCGAGGTAGAACCCCTTGGGCTCGGCATAGAGCGCGATCTTCGCCCGCGTCGGCGTCACCCGGTTCACCCAGTCCGAGAAGCGCCAGCACTGGGAGGTCGTCCGCAGGTACACGTCACGCGGCACAAGCCCGATTCCGGCAGCCCACGAGCCGCCAAGCAGACCGCCGACAGCGAGGTACAGCAGCGCCAGTGCGCCACAGCACCAGGCTACGCCTCGCAGCGCGCGGCGGGCAATCCCCGCGGGCACGCCCTCGCCGAGGACGAACCCCGCGGGTACGGCGGCGAAGACCAGCACAGGCACGAGGTAGCGGTTGTACTGCATGAGCATCAGCCAGGCGAGCCACAGGAGCCCCAGGAAGGCCAGGGACCAGCGCAGCGGCCGCGGAGCCCCGGTCAGGAGCACCAGCGGCAAGACCGCTAACAGCAACGGCCCGACACCTGCCGACATGACCGCGTAGACCGGATTCATGGTCAGGACGTCGAACTCTCTCGGGCGCATGGTCAGGTTCCACGGCGCCAGCAGCAGATTGAGCGGCGCCCTTGGGCCGTAGAACGTGCGCCTCAGGAACCCCATCTGCTCCCGTTCCGCTGCCGGCGGCGGAACGCCGATGCCGAAACCGAGCTGGTGATCCCTATACTGCGCGGCCTCGGCGGGACCCCAGTACTTCCCCCCGAACACGCCGTACGCGAACGGGTACACCGGGTTGCCGGTCCACAGGAAGCTCTTCAGATACCAGGGCGCCGCGGGTAGCGCCGCCACCAGGACGAAGACCCCGAGCCGGCGAGCGGCCCGCGCCACGGTCTCTCGCGCGAGAAGCGCCGCAATCGCGAGCAAGAGCAGGGCCACGCCGAAGATCTGCAGGCCCTGCATCTTCACCGCCATGCCGCCCCCGGCGGCCAGGCCGGCCAGGGCGACGTCCCTACCCCCCTGCCCCCCTCCCTTCAGAAGGGGGGAACGGCTCCTACCCCCCTGCCCCCCTTCCTCCAGAAGGGGGGAACGGCAACGGAGGAAGGCGAGGAGGAGGAGGGCGGCAAGGAAGACGCTCGCAAGGTCCACGTAGGCGACCGTGCTGAGCGCGCCGACAGCCGGCGTGACGAGCAACGCAAAGGCCGCCCATTCCCCGGCGGCCGGCGAGAGGAACCGGCGGCCGATCACGATCAGCGTGAGCGCCGCCAGCACGCCGCACGCCCAGTGCAGCACCTTCGCCGCCTCCACCTGACCGGTCGCGAGCGCAACGGTGAACAGCATCTGCAGGGCGGCCGGAAACTGGGAGTGGTGGTCATACCACAGCGGGTGGATGTGGGCGTGACGCAGGTACGTCTTGGGCGCCGCGAGGTGCTGACTGAGACCGTCATCGTCCAGGTCGTTGGGCGGCGCCAGCGCGCTGAGCAACGTCAGCATGGCCCACCCCGCGAGGAAGACATGCAGCGCGCGGCGCCGGGTCGGGCCGAACAGGCCGCGACCAACCATCCGCGCAGCCTGATCGGCGGCGCCCCACAGGAAGGGCGCCTGCTTCGCCCCGGCGAGGGCTGCAGCGACCACCACGGTGTACAGCACCCACGGTCGCAGCAAGCCAAGCAGCCCCAGGAGCAAGACGATCAGCGCGATGAGCAGCATGCCCGCGGCCACTGAGAACAGCACGCGTTCGGCCGTGGGAAGCGAGGGGTTCGTGGAGGGCGCAAGGCGGGTGGTGCTGAGAACCTGCGCCCCCAGCAGCAGGCAGGAGACGAGGATGCAAGCGGCCACCAGGAGGCTCAGCAAGGCGGTCCTAGCGATTCTCTGAGAGATGCGGAGACAGTGGGGCGGGCATTCTTGCCCGCCAATGGCCTGTGGCGGGCAAGAATGCCCGCCCCACCGCTTCCGTGCTTGTGGGAAGCTCAGTTACCGCCGAGCCGCAGCAGCAGCGGCAGCACGGCGGATGCAACGTACGCGGCGAGGATGGCCACCGGCCACAGGGCCGCCGGCAACACCTTCCAGGCCGGCCATCCCTGGGGCTCCTCTTCCGCGTCACGCGTGAGCGGGGGCGGGGCTAGTGGTCTGTCGCCCGTGAAGGGATGGGTGCCGTTTGGCGGGGCCGAATGCGAAGCATCCGGCCCCGCCGTAGCGTTGCGGCTACCCCAGCGCGGGGCCGGATGCTTCGCATTCGGCCCCTCCAAACGGCACTCACGCCCCGACGAGTGACGGCGCACTAGACGCGTCATGGGCGACTCCGCTGCGCCAGCAGGCAAAGCTCCGTCACCAGGCGCTCGACCACCAGACGCGGGTCGAGGTGCTCGCCCGTCTGGCCCTTGAGGGCCTGGTCCGCGTGCAGCACGCGTTCAAGGGAAACAGCGGCCTGTGTGTCGGTGAAGTTCCGCGCATGACCGGCGAGCTTCTTCGCCACGTAGTCGGAGCGCGTCGCCTCCGAGACATTCTGCTGCGTCGGGAGCAGCTCCGCCAGGGATTCGGGCGGTCTCCCGCGATCCACGGGCGCGCGGTTTCGGCCGAGGTAACTCGCCTGCCAGAGGAGTCGCAGGTTTCGCGCGATCATGCCCAGCAGCAGGATGGCCGCGCTCGCGGCATTGTGCGGCGGCACGAGATCGGGCAGCATCGCCAGGGCCTTCGCGGTGTCGCCCTCCGCGATGGCGTCCACCAACTGGAAGCTCGTGGCCTCGGCGCTGCGGACCGCGACGGCCGACACGTCGTCGGCGCTGATGCGCTCCGCCTTCCCGACGTAAGCGGAGACCTTGTCCAGCTCGCTGGAGAGGCGCCCATGGTCGCGGCCCGTCAGCTCGACCAGCAGGCTGGCGGCAGCCGGGTCGAGCCGCTTACCGCGCTCCCGCGCCTCCTGGATGAGCCACTGACCCAGCTCGCGCTCCCACGGCATCTTGTGCTGGGCGCTCTGGCCGTTGGAGGCGACGAGCTTGCTGAGCTGCGCGCTAAGCGCGTACCCCTTCCTCTCCCTCGTAGACACGTGGGTCAGCACGACGAACACGCCGGGCGGGATGCTCGCGAGGGCCTCTGTGAGCACTTTCTGCGGCGGCTTCGTGCCCGACTTGGCGGCCTCCTCAGGCTCGTCCGCCTCCGAGGGCTCTTCACCCTCGGCAGGCTCCTTCGCCCTGGCGGCGCCGGCCCGCAAGGCCTGGACGTTCTCCAGCAGCAGCACGCGCGTGCCCGCCATCAGCGAACCGCTGTACAGCGCGCTGACGGCCTCCGCGACGGGTGTCGTCTCGAAGTCAACGACCGTCAGGCCATAGGTCTGCTCTTCCGGGGGGAGGACCGCATTGACGAAGGCGCGCGCCTCGCGCTCGATGATGAACGGCGCGTCGCCGTGAATCAGTGTCAGTTGGACGTGCGGGTCGAGCCTCGGCATGAGTACCGGAGCGGGACCGTTGTGGGGAATTCAGCGACATGACCCAGTTCAGTCGCACCGAATTACTGAGTCTCGGATAGACACGGGAACAGTGGGGCGGGCATTCTTGCCCGCCAGAGGCTGTGGCGGGCAAGAATGCCCGCCCCACTGTTCCCGTGTTTCTGCGAAGCGCAGTAGGATCGTGTCCCTGAACTCCCTGTCTCGGGCGGTCACGACCGCCGTCGGGTTCGCCTGGCCCGGCGGATTCTCCTCGCCAGGTGTTGGGCTCGGGCGGTGAAGGCGGAGGTCTCTTCGGGGGAGGGAGGCGAGGCGTCGTAGCGCAGACGCAGGAACTCGTCGGTGAAGCGCGGGACCTCCGCCAGGCGGATGTCGTCCGGCAAGGTCGCGCAGGCCGCGACCTCGTGGGCGTAGTCGGTTGGGGTCTGGCCGCCGCCTCGGGGCCCGACGCGACGCGCCAGCTGCCCGCACACCGCGAGGTAGGCCGCGGCCACCTGCTGCCGGGGGTTGGCCGACCGCCGCCGCCGCCGCAGCCAGCCCGCGCCCATCTGCAGCGGCGACGCCCCGCTGACCGCCTGGATGAGGGCGTGCAGGAGGACCACGGCGATCAGCCCGATGCCGACCCGCTTGGCCAGGACGCGCAGCGCCGGCCCGGTCCAGCCCGGCTCGAAGAGCTTCCTCAGCCACGACAGGCGGTCGGGCTCCTTCTGCCACGGCGGGTCGAACTCCACCCAGCCGATCCCGGGGAAGTACACTTCCGTCCACGCGTGCGCGTCCGCGTTGGTCACCTCGTATGTCCCCGCTGCGGCGTCTTCCTCGCCCGTCGCGTACCCTGTGACCACACGCGCCGGCACTCCCGCCAGTCGCGACAGCACCACCAGGGAACTGGCGTACAGGTCACACGCGCCGCGGTGGGTCGTGCGCAGGAAGTACGCCACGGCGTCCTGTTGCGGTGGGATCGGCGGCACATCCAGCGTGTAACGGCACTCCTCGTAGAGGTACTCCTCGATGGCCCGGACCTTGTCATACGGACTGGCCCGGTCCGCCGTCAGGCGGTCGGCCAGGTCCTGGAGCTCTGCGCGGGTGCCCGGCGGGACCGGGAGGTAGTACGCGCTGACGAGTTCGGGGTACTCGGCGGGTGCCTGCCTCATCTCATCCTCGGTTGGCGTCGCGGCGACCGACTCGATCTCGTAGCGCTGCTCGTTGGTCCCGAGGCCACGAGCGTGCAGGCACCCGTAGCTGTCCACGGAGGGCGCGATCCGGAAGCTCAGGCCGTGAACGGAGGCCGGCGTCGCCGCGCCGATGAGGACTCCCCCGGTGGGCGTGTGCGTTGTGATCGTCTGGCGGATCCGCTTCACCTGGGCCGTCTGCGGACCGTTCCAGTTGCCCTCCCAGAGGTGGTAGCGGCCGGAGCGGGGCGGCGACTCGGGGAGTTCGTAGTCGTTGCCGGGGATCGTGCGCCGCCATCCGTGCTGCGTGTAGGAGTCGTACGCCAGGCCCCGCCAGAGAGCCGGGGCGTTCGCCTTCACCGTCAGGGCGGGGTCGTCGTTCAGCGTCAGTCGGCCGCCGGCGAGGACGAACTGGTCCGAGAAGCCCGCATAGTTGCGCATGAGGGCGAGCTGCGTCGGCGGGCGGTAGGGCATGGAGGCGGGGCCGATGAAGAAGCTGCGGGTTGAGGCGTACGTCGGATAGCCGGCGAGCACGGAGGCGACGAACACCACCGCCACCAGGGCGACCGCCACGCCGACCTGCATGTGCGCCCACCGACCCGGTTGCGGCGGGATGCGTTGGCCCGCCGCCTCGGCGCGCTCCCGCAGGTTGAGCGCCCCGTTGTAGCTCCACACGAAGAACGTGGCCAGCAGGAACACGAAGAAGCAGACCAGCAGAGACTGGTTCAGGTTCACCGTGCCCGTCAGCCCGAAGACGACCAGCCCGCACACGAAGATGAAGATGGAGTTCGGCCGGCTGACCTGGGCGAAGCTGACCGCGATGATGCCCCAGACCGCCATCGTCGGCAGCAGCAGCGAGTGCTCCCCCAGCGTCTCATCGGGCCAGAAGAGGCGCGTGATCCCCGCTCCCGTGTTGGCCAAGACCAGCAGCGGGAACACGAAGGAGGCGATCAGCGCGCCGACAAGGGCGGGGTTCCGCCCGAGGTACGCGCCCAGGAAGCTCGCGGCGAGGCCGATCGTGATCAGCAGATACGCGCGGACGGTGAACTCGGGCGAGTCGATCGCGAGGCCCAGAGCCGCGACCGCCGCCGCCGCCATGGTGAACACGCCGAGGTACAATGGGGGAAGCAGCCTGAGGGCGTTCGGGTCAGCGCGCACCGAGGTTCACCCCCATCCGCAGCGCCAGGCTGTCGCCCCGCCGAATCTGCCGGACGGCGCAGCGCGCTCCCGCCAGGCCGTGCGCCAGCTCCTCATACGCCCCCTCATCCGCCGGCGGCCGCTGCCCGTTCGTGGCGAAGCTCGACGCGACCAGGCTCACCCACAAGACCCCGTGCCCCAGCGCCACGAGTCGCCGCGCCGCTGCCACGGCCTCCGGGCCCACCGCGGGGCTGATGACCACCACGCCACTCCCCGGCGGCAGCCACGGCTCGAAGGCCGTGAGCGTCTGGGCGAATGTCTCGCCCGCGTTCGCGCGAACCCGCGCCAGCGCGTCCATCACGGTCGGCTCAGCCTGCTCGGAGATCAGCGAACGATGTGAGTGACTGTCATGGCCCTCGGCGACCAGCGAGAACTCCGACCCTCTCCGCAGGCATTGCGCCGCGATCGACGCCGCCAGAGTCACGCCGTACTCCAGCGTGTGCTCGTCTTCCTCGCCCGCGTGGTACTCCGGCGAGAGGTCCAGCGCGACCGCGACATTGTTCGCCTCACCCGACTCGTACTCCACCACCGTCAGCTTGCCGCGCCTTGCGGTCGCCTTCCAGTGAATGCGGCGCAGATCATCGCCGGGCGTGTACTCGCGCACGCCCGCGAAGTCCGTCCCCTCGCCGCGCTTCCGCGCCCGCAGGCGGTTCGTCACCAGCATCCCGGCCGCCGGAGGCCGCACGCGCGGCAGCGGGATCGCCCGCGGGTGCACCACGAGCACGCCCTCGGCGGTCTTCTCCTGCTCGTAGTTGAACAGACCCAGCGGATCGGTGCACGCGAGGTCCACGTAGCCCAGGTAGTACACGCCGCGGCGGCGCGCCAGGAGCGGGTAGTGCACCGCCACGGTCTCGCCCGGCGCGATGTCCATCACGTATCGCTCGGTGGCGCCCTCCGCCTGCAACCCCGAGGGCAGGTGGTCGCGGACGACCATCAAGCCCGTGCGCGCCGGCGCCGTGTTCGTCAGCGTGAGCCGCATCGGCACCCGCTCGCCGGCCTTCGCGACCGCCGGGCACTCGCGCTGCGCCGTGACCGCGCGCAGCGTCAGCCGTCCCGTCACGTACGCGACGATCGGCGTGACGCCCAGGGCCAGCGCCATGTAGTAGAGGTACTCCACGTGGAGCAGCACAGCCACGACGAGGATGAAGAACGCCCCGATCAGAAGCGCCAGGCTCTTGCCGATCTTCAGTTGGCCGACGGTGGTCTCCATGGCGCGACGTCCCTGAGGCACTTGCGAACTTGCCAAGTTGCGGACTGCCGTCTACGCAGACTCCGCCAGGATCGGCACATCCACCGAACGGAGGATGTCCCCGACGACGTGCTCCGGCCCGAGGCCCCGAATACGCTGCTCGGGCTTCACGATGATCCGGTGGCCCAGCACGGCGTGCGCCACGCTCTGGATGTCTTCGGGAATCACGTAGGTGCGGCCGGCGATCGCGGCCAGGGCCTGCCCGCAGCGCATCAGCGCGAGCGACCCGCGCGGGCTGGCGCCGAGCTGCACCGCCGGGTGCGAGCGCGTGCGATCGACGAGTTGCACCGCGTACTCCTTCAGCGTGTCGTCGATCACCACGTCGCGTACGGCGTCCTGGAGCTCGACAACGTCGTCCTGGCTCAGCACCGGCGTCACCCGGTGGATCGGGTGCTCCTTGACCTGGCGGGTCAGGATGTCCACCTCATCCGCCGGGCTCGGGTAGCCCAGCGAGACGCGCATGAGGAAGCGGTCGAGCTGCGCCTCGGGCAGGGAGTACGTGCCCTCGTACTCGATCGGGTTCTCGGTGGCGATCACGAAGAAGGGCCGCGGCAGCTCCCGCGTGCGGCCGTCGGCCGTCACCTGGAACTCCTCCATCGCCTCCAGCAGCGCCGACTGCGACTTGGGTGTCGCGCGGTTGATCTCATCCGCCAGCACCACGTTCGCGAAGATCGGGCCCTCGCGGAACTCGAACTGCCCGGTTGCCTGGTTGTAGATCGAGACCCCCAGCACGTCGGCCGGCAGCAGATCCGGCGTGAACTGGATGCGCTTGAAGTCGCACTCCAGCGCCCTCGCCAGGGACTTGGCCAGCATCGTCTTGCCGACCCCGGGGATGTCCTCGATCAGGATGTGCCCCCCGCACAGCAAGCCCGCCACGGTCAGCCTTACCGTCTGGCGCTTGCCCACGATGACGGTCTCGATCTGCTCGATGAGACGTGCGGCCTTTTCCGTGAGGTCAATGACGGTCATCTCGACTCCTCCCGCACGCTGAGTCCTCGTCTCGGCTGATGCTCAGTGCTCGATACTCAATGCTCACTACGATTGACGAGGCAGCGTGCGGCGGGTTTCGTTGGCGGCGACGAATGGCTCTAGCGCGCACAGGCTGCCGCAGGCCTGCTCCGCCGCGGCCTTGCAGTTCCCCCGACACTCGGCGACCCTCGCGCAATCAGCGCATTCGGGAGGCACCTCGCGGTTGAACGCACGAGCCGCTTCCCCCCGGATGAAGCGCCGGAAACTGCCTGCAAGGATGCTGCCGAGGATCGTCGGGCTATGGTTGCACATGCGGAGGTTGCCCAAGGGATCGAACGTGTAGTAAGCGCGGTCGGTGCCCGCAGCGCAGAAGCCGAAGTTCAGCCGATTGTAGGCCTTCAGGTCGATCAGGCAGGGCGGGATCGGCACCGATACCGAGATCGGCAGGCTGAACTCCTCGACCGCGTCGTTCGCGACCCGCAGCGCCTCCGCGGTCTGCTCCACCGTGGGCAGCAACTCAGCCAGGTTCTGCAAGCCGCTGCCCCCGGGGTTGAAGCGGTTCACCATCACGCCATCGACTCCCAGCGCGAACGAGATTCGCAGCATGTCGTGCAGGTGGTCCCAGTTGCGCTTTGTGACCACAAACACACTCACCGCGTGCGCACCGGCCAGCTTGATCGTCGCCAGGGCCTCCGTGACACGGTCGAAGGAGTGCGACCGCGTCAGATGGTTGTGCTCCGCGCGATCCCCACTGAGCAGCGGTATCTCGAACAGCGACACGCCCCCACTCACGAGGCTCTCGATCAGTTGATCGGTGAGCAGCGACCCGTTGGTCAGCAGGTTCACCGTGATTCCCCTACGACTGACTGCCTCGATAAGTTGCAGGAGATCGGGCCGCAGCAGCGGCTCGCCGCCCGTGAAGCTGAAGATGCGCGGGCGCGTCTGCCGGATGATGCGGTCGATCAGCTTGAGCGTGCCGGGCGTGTCCAGCTGCCCCTGGGGGTAGGGGCGGCCGCACTTCCACACATTGTAGCAGTGCAGGCAGTCGTGGTTGCAGGCCTGGGTGGCTTCGAAGATGACCGAGTACAAGGTAGGTGACAGGTGACGGGTGATGGGTGACAGGAACGACGGCCTACCCCTCCGTGTCGGTCAGCAGTCCGGGCTTGTCCACCTCGAGTTCGACGACATGCCGACCCGCGCGCTCAGCGCCCTCACCCGGCTTGAGCTTGCCCGCCTGGTACGCCTCATGCACGGGCTCGAACTTGGCGCGCGCCGCCTCGCCGCCGTCGTACATGGCGCGCAACTGCGTGAGGTACTCCGCGTCCGCCGCCACCGCCTGCGCCGCCTTCTCGGCGGCCTCCTTCGTGAGCGTCCCCTCCTCGATGAGCTTCTGCAGCGCGGTCATCTGCTTCTCGACATCGCCTTGCGCCTGCATCGGGTTCCAGGGCGCCATCCTGTAGCACGTCGCGAGGAAGTAGTGCTCGCGGTAGACGTGCGCAGCGCGCTCCTCGAACAGCCTCCGCAGCTCGGTCCACGCCGGCAGCGCGGTCAGCGCCTTGGCCATCTCGGCTTCGAGGGCCTTGAGCTTCTTCTCGCCCTCTTTGCCCTCGTACTTCCCACGCGAGTGCGCGCTCAGCTCCCGCCAGATGCGTCCGAGTTCCGCCCACCGCGCGAGCACGCCGTCGCCCTCCACCGGCTTCGCGTTCATGCCCAGCGTCACGGACTTCGGGTCCGGCGGCGGCGGGGCGTAGCACGTCGGCGGCGGCACCTTGCGCTTGCAGCCCAGCAGCGACGCCGGCAGCAGCGACAGCCCCGCCGCACCCCACAACGCCATCCGCAGCCAACCCTTCCGCGTCAGCGGAACCTCATCCCATCGATTCACGATCCGCCCTCCTTCGCAGCGTCGTCGGCAGGCTTGGGCGTCGGCAGTTCCTCCTCGGTCGGCTCCCCGGCGAGCATTCCGAGGTCATCGGCAATCAGCTCGACGACCCGTCGGCCTGCCAGCTCAGCAGCCGCACCCGTCGGCAGGCGACCGGCCTTGTAGGCCCTCTCGATCCGGTTCACTTCTCGCCAGTCAAGGAGAGCCTCAACATCGTCGGTGCCGGCCGCCTCAGCCTCGGCGAATCGCTCGGGTGGGTTCGCCTTCTCCCAGGCCTCCTCTGACCGCAGCTTGTACTCAGCGTGGAGTGCCAGCCGGTGCGCGGCGCCTTCGGCGGCCTTGCGCGTGAGCTTCCCCTCGGCCACAAGCTTCTCCAGCTCACCCGTCTGCCGGAAGATGGCCCGCCCAACGTCCTCGTACATCGGGCCGACGACGACGTAGCAGGTGGCGGCCCACCGGTCGCTCATCTCGTGGTCAGCGATCCACAAGGACCGCTCTACGAAGAGGAGCCGAAGCTCCGGCCAGGCCGGGAGGGCCCCAAGGGCCGCATCGGTCTCCTTCCAGAGCTCCGCCCGCCGGCGCTCCCATTGCTGAACGACCGTGAACCGAGCCTCCGGCTTGGCCGCCGCGCTCCAGTCCCGCCACACGCGGCCCAGCTCCGCCCAACGCGCCAGAAGCGGCGCGTGTGCGTCGGCCCTCCCCTCAGACGCGCCGCCCTCGTCCGCCCCCGAGGACGAGCTGGCCAGCCAACGAGACGGCAGTAGCGACAGTCCCGCCGCACCCCACAGCGCCATCTTCAGCCAGGCGCGACGCGCGAACGGCATGTCCTCCCACCGGCTCACCGCGCACCCTCCTTGCCCCGCTCCGTCGTCCCGGCGCTCGGGGGCACTCCCCCAAGCATCCCGGGTCGGTCCACCGTCATCTCGACGAGCTGCTCCCCAGCCTTCTGGGCCCCCGCACCGGGCTTGATGTGCGCCGCACCGGGGGTGCCCGCCAGGGCGCCTTGCGCCAGGTACTCCGCCTGGAGCGCCAACGCCGCAGCGGCCTTGCGTGCCGCCTCAGTCGTCAGCTTGCCCTCAGCCTCCAGGGCCTTCAACTGCTCGACCTGCGCCTCGATCTCGGGCCCCGACCTCATTGCCGGTGTCAGAGCCATATCGTAGCACGTCATGTGATCGCGCCTGAAGGCCTCCTCCATCGCGTAGGGCAAGTCGATGCACTCCCACCGGCCCTCGAACGCGACTCTCAGTTCCGGCGAGGCCGACACAGCGTCGAGTGCGCCCCCCATGTCGTCCTTCAGGCGCTTCAGCCCTCTCCGCCGCCGCAGGTCCACCTTGCCGCGACTCACGTACGACCCCATCTCTCGCCACACGCGCCCCAGCTCCGCCCAGTTCTGCGCGGGCGACCGCGGGCCGCCCGCGGCCCTACGGCACGAGGGCAGCAGCGACAGCCCGACCGCGCCCCACAGTACCATGCGCGTCCACGCCCGTCGGGTGACACTGGGGGAGTCGTTCCCGGCCATCGCCCACCTCCCGCACGCCGAATCGATAGACTCTTACGCCGTCCGCGAGGTTTGTTCCTGCCGGCCGGTGCAGGCATTCTGCCCACGGACAGCCAATCTAAGGTCGAGGCTCGGCGGCGTAACCCTACGATCCATGCCTGCACTGACCTTCGTCTTCGCGATTGTGGCCATCGTGGCCATCGGCTACGTGATCCGCTTGCTCTCCCGGCCGACCGGCGACCGCCGCGGGCGCGGGTGGCAGGTCGGGCTGCTGCTTCTCGTGGTGTGTGTGGCGCTCGGGCTCGGCGCCTACAACGCGGTGGTCGTACAGAGGAAGCAGGAGGCCAAGCAGGCGGTCGAGCGCGGCAAGGAGCTAATGCAGCGCGGCAAGACCGATGAGGCCGAGCAGGAGTTCAAGCGCGCCCAGGAGCTCGACCCCAAGAACAAGGCGCCCAAGGAGGAACTCGAGAAGGTCGCCAAGGCCCGCGAAGAGGCCAAGCGCCGTGCGGACCAGGGCACCGGCACCGTGGCCCCGAGCGGAGGAGGTGGGGGAGGGGGCGGAGCGGCGGGCGGCGCCGCGACCCCCGCGGGGCATCCCCAGCGGCGAGAGAGCCAGGTCCGGATCACGGGGTACGCCATCGACGTGACGCTCGACCCCAAGAAGCACGCCCTGACCGCCGAGGCCCGCTTCTCGATCCGCGCCAAGCGGGCGAAGGTGCGGGAGTTCGACCTCGCCCTCAGCCCGGAGTGCACCATCCAGAAGCTGACCGTGGCCGGCAAGCCCGCCGACCGGAAACGCGAGGGTGAGTGGATCACCGTCAGCCCGAAGGGCCCTGTGGACTCGCGGCGCGATTCGGAGGTGACCATCCGCTACAAGGGCTTCGGCAAGGAGCGCCTACTGCCGGCCGGAGATGTGCTCAGCACCGAGGGCAGCTACCTGCGGCCTGAGTCCCGCTGGTGCCCGGCGATCGGCTACCTGGAGTTCCGCAGCCCCGTCACGGTGCGCATCACGGTGCCGAAGGGGCAGTTCGCACTTGGTCCGGGCGTGCTCAAGTCGGAGAAACCGGCGGCCGATGGCGGCACCACCTACGAGTGGGAGTGCAAGCAGAACGCGATGGGCGTCGCCATCGCCGCCGGTCCCTGGCAGAAGCTCGAGGGCAAGGCGGGCGACGTGCCGATCACCGTGCTGCTCTGGAAGAAGGACGCGGCGCGCGCCGAGCACGTCCTGGCCGTCGCGAAGCGGTCGGTCGAGTTGTTCGAGAGGCTGTACGGCAAGTTCCCCTACGACAAGTTGGCGATTGCCGAGATCCCCTTCTTCCCCGGCGGGTACAGCCCGACGTCGATGGTGCTGCTCGGGGAGATTCTGTTCCAGAAGAACAGCCGCATCACCAAGCTGTTCGATGCGGTGATTGCCCACGAGATCGCGCACCAGTGGTGGGGGAACCTGGTCATGCCGCAGGGCCCGGGCGCGGGCTGGTTGGCGGAGGGCTTCGCCGAGTACTCGAGCATCGTGTACGTCGAGCATACCCTCGGCGAGAAGGCCTTCCGCCGCGCGCTCTGGGACGCCAAGCAGCAGTACCACTTCCTGAACCAGAACCCGCCCGAAGAGGCGATCATCGACACCGACCCCTTCAACCAACAGGGCTCCTACATGGGCGTCGTCTACTCGAAGGGCGCCTACGTGCTGCACATGCTCCGGCAGGTGATCGGCGACGAGGCCTTCTACGCGACACTGAAGGGCTTCCTCGACGATCGCCGCTACGGTCTCGGCACGATCGCCCAGTTCGAGGCCGAGGCGGAGAAGCGCTCCAAGCAGAAGCTCGACTGGTTCTTCGACGAGTGGCTCGAACGCACCGGGACCATCGTGTTGGTCTACGACTGGCGTACGCAGTCACTGGGTAGCGGCGAGTGGGAGACCGTCATCACCCTCGACCAACAGAGCGATCCGCCCTACCGGATGCCGATCGATCTACAGGTGGTCACACCCTCCGGCAAGACCCTCGACACCGGCAAGCTCACCGGGGCCCACAACGAGTTCCGCTTCGTGACCCGCGACGAGCCTCGGGACATCGACATCGACCCGCGCGACAACCTCCTGCTCGCCATCCCGAAACGCAAGGCGCCGGCGACGACTCAGCCCTCGTAGTCCGGCTCCCGTCACGCTCGCCCTGGGGCAGGCAGACGCTGCAGGTGGAGGCGCCCCGCGCGAATGCCGGACGCATCGCCGGGAGCAGGAAGGTCCCCCAGGTCGTTCTGGGGAACTAACGAGAATTCAGATACTGTATTACTGTAGCCCGGGCGGGAGCGTGCAGGCGGGTGCTCCCGCCGAGGGGCCCAGTCAGGCGGAGGGTTACCATGAGCGAGACCAGTCACCGCGGCGAGATCGCCGAGCTGTTGACCGAAGGGCGTGTGCTGAAGCCGTCCGCCGACTTCCGCGCGCAGGCGCAGTACGCTGACCCCGAGATCTACGCACGCGCCGCGGCCGACCCGGAGGGGTACTGGGCCGACTGGGCCCGTCAGCTCCACTGGTTCGAGCCGTGGAGCGAAGTGCTGGAGTGGGAGCCGCCCTACGCCAAGTGGTTCGTGGGCGGCACGCTCAACGCGTGCTACAACTGCGTCGATCGGCACGTGTTCAACGGACTCCGCAACAAGGCGGCCATCGTCTGGGAGGGCGAGCCGGGCGACCGCCGGACCCTCACCTACTGGGACCTGTACCGCGAGGTGAACCGGTTCGCCAACGCACTGAAGGCCCGGGGAATCGGGAAGGGCGACCGCGTGGCGATCTACATGCCGATGATCCCCGAACTCGTCATCGCCATGCTGGCGTGCGCCCGGATCGGCGCCGTGCACTCGGTGGTCTTCGGCGGCTTCAGCGCTGAGGCCCTGGCCGACCGTATCAACGACGCGCAGGCCACGGCGCTCATCACCGCCGATGGCGGCTACCGGCGCGGGACGATCATCCCGCTGAAGCACGACGCCGACTACGCCCTTCGCACCACGCCCACGATCCGTCACGTGTTCATGGTGCAACGCGGCAGCTTCCCGCTGCGGGTCGTCGAGGGTCGCGACCACTGGTGGCATCGCGCCATGCAGGACGCCGAACCGTACTGTGAGCCCGAGCCAATGGACTCCGAGGACATGCTCTACACGCTGTACACTTCGGGCACCACCGGCAAGCCCAAGGGGATCATCCATACGACGGGCGGCTACCTCACCGGTTGCCTCGCCACGACGAAGATGGTCTTCGATCTCCGCCCGACCGACGTCTTCTGGTGCACCGCGGACATCGGGTGGGTGACCGGGCACTCCTATGTCGTGTACGGTCCGCTCGCCGCCGGCGCGACGATCGTCATGTATGAGGGCGCTCCCGACTGGCCCGACCGCGACCGGTTCTGGCAGATCGTCGAGGACTTCGGCGTCACCATCTTCTACACCGCGCCGACGGCGATCCGCGCCTTCATGAAGTGGGGCAAGCAGTTCCCGCAGCAGCACGACCTGTCATCCCTCCGGCTGCTCGGCACCGTCGGCGAGCCGATCAACCCGGAAGCCTGGATGTGGTACTACGAGACGATCGGCGGCGGCCGGTGTCCGGTCGTCGATACATGGTGGCAGACCGAGACGGGGCACCTACTCATCACGACCCTGCCGGGCATTCACGACATGAAGCCGGGCTCGGCGGGTGTGCCCATACCCGGAGTCGAGGCCGCTATCCTCACCGAGGACGGACAGCCGATCGGGAAGGGCGGCGGCTACCTCGCCCTCACCCGCCCGTGGCCGGGCATGCTGCGCGGCATCTACGGCGACCCCGAGCGCTTCGTCCAGCAGTACTGGTCCAAGTGGCCCGGCCTCTACTTCACCAGCGACGGCGCCAAGCGCGACCAGGATGGCTACTACACGCTCCTGGGCCGCGTGGATGACGTGCTCAACGTCGCGGGGCACCGCATCGGGACGATGGAGGTCGAGAGCGCGCTCGTCGATCACCAGAGCGTCGCCGAGGCCGCCTGCGTGGGCGCCCATGACGAGATCAAGGGCGCCGCGATCGTGGCCTTCGTGACCCTCAAGGCTGGCACGCTGCCCTCCTTGGACCTGGAGGGCGAGCTCCGCGAGCACGTCGCCCGGAAGATCGGCGCCATCGCCCGCCCGCAGCGAGTCATCTTCTCCGGCGACCTCCCGAAAACCCGCAGCGGCAAGATCATGCGCCGCCTCCTGCGCGACATCGCCGAAGGCCGCGTCCTCGGCGACACCACGACCCTCGCCGACGCCTCCGTCGTCGATTCCCTCAAGCGCCAATATGAGGAGCGGGAGGAGGCCGGGTAGCTACCCATCTGAGTGCTCGTGGCGCAGGCTTCCCAGCCTGCGGCCATTGCGCTGCCCACAAGGAAACCCTCGCCCGCGCCGAACGTATTCCCCGACACGCGAGGCGGCGCCGAGAGCGCCATCGCCGTCGGGACTGTCCCGTCTCGTCTCGCAGCCGCGAGACGAGACGAGGACTGTCCCCTGTTTCCGTTGCTCCGCGCCCTCGCCTCCGCGTAGCTCCCTCTACTTCCCCGGCATCGGGTTCATGTCTGCGGGCGTCAGGGGCGCCTGGTAGCCGGTGCCTTCGACGGTGAAGGCGAGGCTGTTGACGAGCGCACGGTTCTCGGGCTTGGCGAGGAAGGGCTTCATCGTGTCGGTTTCGGAGGGCTCGCCGCTCTGCCACCGGGGGCAGGTGACGTACTTCAGCTCGAGCCACTCCATGGCCACGGGGCCGCCTTGCCAGGGGTGGTCTTTGGCGGCGAGGCGGGCAGCCTGGGCGCGGGCGCCGAAGGCGAGGTCGTGGACGCGCGGGTCGAAGGGCGCGAGCAGCGGGCAGACGTACTCGTGGCCCGCGTCGGCGGGCTTGCCGTCGGTGCGGAACCAGGAGGGGTTCTGCGCGCCACCGTTCCAGCAGACCTGGGTCTGGGTGCGTAAGAAGCGATCGATGTCGGCGCGGTCGAAGACGAGCCCGTGCTCATACAGACGGACTGCAGCGGACACGGAGAGGCTGTAGTAGCCGCTGCGGTGCTCGGCGCCGATCCAGTGCTTCCATTGGGCCGCGTCATCGGGGTTGATGTCCCACGCGCCGGCGGGGTTCCAGTAGTTCCAGGCGTAGCGGTCGTCGGCGAGGGAGAGCGTACGCTTGAAGCGCGTGCCGAGCCGGATGGCCTTGGCCGCGTACTCGTCCTTGCCGGTCGCGGCGTAGAGGCTCAGCAGCGCGCGGATGTACTTGGCATGCTTGTTGTTCGGTTGCGTCAGATGCCCCTTGGTTGGCTTGAGGCCTGCTTCGGTGATGTACACCGCGCCGGTCTCGTCCAGTTCCTTGTAGTTCCCCCGCGCGTCCCACTTGTCCACGAGTTCCTGCGCCAGCGCCACGTACTCATCGGCCTTCGCCCCGTAGGCCTCGCGAGGCGTGTCGTCCGCCCGGACGGCGCGCGCGAAGTCCGCCATGAGGCCGGCGACCACGAAGTCGGTGAGCTGGCAATCGACCTGGCGGTCGGGTTGCGCGGGGTCGCGGAACAGCTCCAGAGGCAACCCGTACCACCCGCGCAGTCCGTCGGGGCCGGTGG
>VGFC01000023.1 GCA_016869045.1 Armatimonadota bacterium | reverse complement strand
GAGGCAGTCGAGCCGGAAGCGCTCCACAAGGTCCATCTCGACCTCGCCCAGCATCTGGTACGCGTCGTACACCTTCACCGGCCGATCCGCGAGCCCGAGGTGCTTGCGCAGGTGGTGCAGCGACGTCGCCGCGATGCCGGTGACGAAGCTGCCGCCGAGGTCGAGCGGCACCCGGTCCGGCTCCTCATGGTTCAGGGCGGCGAGGACTCGTTCGCGGCTGGTCAACTCAGGTCCCTCCGGGCGGCGCGCAGCACCTCGTCGATGGCGGCCGCCTCGTCTTCGGAGATCGGCTCCGGCTCGTGCGTCGCCAGCAGGTCCTCGGTGCGGAGGCGGCAGCGGTCTTCGAGCGACTCCGCGCCGCCGGTGAGCCATGCGTCGTAGAACTGGCGGTCGAGTAGCTTCGGGAACCACAGCGCCCGGCGGAAGTTGAGGGCGGTGTGGTCGGTGTCGATGTAGCTGCCGCCGGGACCGACCTCGCGGACCACATCGAGCGCGAAGGCCTCGTCGCTGAAGTCCATCTCGCGGAGGACGTTCTCGACGAAACCGATGACCTCATTCTGGAACACGAGCAGGTCCAGCGAGGAGGCCTGATCGACCCCCGAGATGCCCATGTGGCCGAAGATGTCGGCGCCCGCCGCGGCGCCCAGCATCAGCGTGATGCCCGCCTCCAGACCCGCCTGCGCGTCGGGGCGCTTCGCATCGGTCAGGCCGACGTTGATGTAGACCGGCAGCCCGTAGTGCTTGCCGATCTCGGTCATCGCGACGCCGAACAGCGCCTGCTCAGGGCCCGAGAAGATGAGCTGCGTGGTGCGCATGTCAAACGCGTGGGGGATGCCGCCGTACATCACCGGCACGCCCGGCTGGATGAGCTGCGTGACGCAGACTCCCGCGAGGATCTCCGCGTTCTCCTGCGCGAGCGTGGCGGCGAGGCTGCATGGCGCGGAGAGGCCCATCTGCGCCATCGGCCCAATGGGCACGGGGAGGTTCAGGCGCGCGGTCTCGAACAACACGTCCACCCCGTTGAACGGAAAGCGCAGCGGGCTGATCGGCTCCAGGAAGGGGTAACAGATCGGGAACTCGCGCGCCTCGCTCTCGCTCCCGCGCAGGGCGATGGTCATGTCCACGAGGTACTTCGCCGAGGCCCGGTCGTGGAACCAGAAGTGGATGGGCTTCGTGGTGTGCTTCAGCATCTGCGCCATCACTTCGATGCACTTGAGGGCTGGCGGCACGTCCTGCGGATCGGTCATCGCCCCGACGAGGTTGATGTGCTCCAGCGCATCGCCCATCCGGGAGGCCGTCGCCACGTCGGCGAGGACCGCAGGCCGGCGCTTGCCCCCGGGCCGGTCGATCCAGTGCGCCTCGCCCGCGATGCTGTTGTAGTTGCGCTCGCCGCAGCCGAAGCGCGCGGCCTTCGCGATGTCGCGGCCGTAGATCGCGAACTGCTTGCCCGCGGAGGCGATGCAGCGCTCGACTAGCTCAGCGGGAATGCGCACGCGCTGCGCATCGTGGTCCACCGTCGCGCCGGAGTCGGCGAAGCGACTGAGGACCTCGGGGTGAGGCAGGTGCACACCGACCTCGGCGAGGATGCTCAGTGAGGCCTCGTGGACGCGGGCGATCTGGTCGGCAGTGAGTAGCTGGACTCGCACGGACACCACACCTCACGCAAAGGTCGGCAGGTGTTCCCGATGGGCGGCGAGGAGGTCGTCGGCCAACACCTCCGCCGCCGGGAGATCGGGCACACTGCGGTCATAGAGCAACGCCTGCACCACGAGATTCCGGTCGCCGCGGATGGCCGCCTCCACGGTGATCTCCACCCCGTACAGCGCCTCCGTCACCCACGCGAGGATCCCCGGCGGCGTGGGCGGCAGCGCGGTTGGCAGGCAGCCGGCGGCGGTCGCGGCGACTGGCATCTCCAGCACGAAGCCCGGCGGGATCGCCTCCACCGTGCGGTTCGGAACGTTCATCGGGAAGACCTCGTGCCGGTCGCCGAGGATCGAGGCGATGATCGGCAGCAAGGCCTCGTGCTCGCCGAGCGTGCGCCGGAAGAGGCCCTCCTCGAGCGGCTCCTCGCCGCGGGCCTGGCGCTTGCGGCGCTCCCACGTGTCATCCCCGCCGCTGATGACCCGCAGGATCTCGTCCACGAGGGGCTGGCCGTAGGCGGCGTCGCGGAAGAAGCGCTCGGGGAAGAACTCGGCGACATGCCGGTCGAGCACCGCCGGGAACGCGCCATACGTGCGGTACAGTTCCCAAGAGAAGGGGTTGTCGCCGGGATCAAGGTCGGCCAGCATCGCGTCGATGCGCGGCCAGAGGCTCTTCCCCCCGTGCGTGAAGTGCGTGATCCACGTCAGGTGGTTCATGCCGACATACAGCGACCCGACCTCCCCGTACGGCACGCCGATCTTGTCGCAGAGGTAGCGCAGCGTGCCCTGCACGCCGTGGCAGAGGCCGACCACGTTCGCACGGGTGGCCTTGTTCACCGCGCGGCAGATGGCGGCCATCGGGTTGGCGTAGTTGAAGAAGTGCGCGTTCGGGCAGAGACACGCTACGTCACTGGCGATGTCGAGCATCGCGGGAACCTGCCGCAGCGCGCGCGAGATGCCGCCCGGGCCAACGGTGTCGGCGACCGGCTGGTAGATGCCATGCTTCAGCGGCACCTCGGCATCCTTGCGCCAGCCGTCGCGGCCGCCGACCGCGATGGTCGTCACGACGAAGTCCGCGCTGGGCAGTATGTCACACCGATCCGTCGAGGCCTGCACCGCGGCGTCCTGCCCCGTGTGCTGAACCATGCGCGAGACGAGCCCCTCCGGCACGGCAAGGGCCTCCTCGCTGATGTCCACCAGCCCGATGGTCCAGTTCGCCTCGATGCCTGAGGCGAGCAGATCGGCCACCAGGCCGGCCGTGAAGGACGCACTCCCTGCGCCGATGATGACGAGCTTGCGGTCGTCCACCTGATCCCTCCGTGTCATGCGATGGCGACGGCGCGTAGGCTTCGCTGCGAAGGGCCGAAGTCCTCCCAAGGCGAGGGCTTCGTGAGCGGCTTGGCGAAGGGGCACCCATGCAGAGATCGGTGACGCGAAGGGAGGCCGTGCAGACGATGGCACTCGGAGCCGCAACCCTCGGGGCCGGCAGCCTGGCGCGTACGTCGCGGGGTCAGGGCCGCCGGCCGAACGTCCTGTTCCTGTTCACCGACGATCAGCGCTTCGACACTATCCATGCGCCGGGCAACGAGGCGATCCAGACGCCGAACATGGACCAGCTCGTCGAGCGCGGCGTGTCGTTCACGCACTGCTACATCATGGGCTCGACCGTGCCGGCGGTCTGCATCTGCAGCCGCGCGTCGCTCATCACGGGCCGTCACCTCTACACCGCACCGCAGCAGCCGCGCGCGGACGATCACCTCGCCCTCTGGCCGCAGGTCTTCCGCGACAACGGGTACACGACGTTCGCGACGGGCAAGTGGCACAACGGGCCGTGGAGCTTCGCGCAGAGCTTCGCCGGCGGAGAGAACATCTTCTTCGGCGGGATGTCCGATCACCTCGAAGTGCCCGTCCACGACTTCGACCCCACCGGCAAGTACCCCGCCGAGGATCGGCAGATGGGCAAGTGCTTCTCCAGCGAGCTGTTCAGCGACTCGGCGATCCGGTTCCTCCGGGCGTATGAGGGTGACGCTCCGTGGTTCGCGTATGTCTCGTACACCGCGCCGCATGACCCGCGCATGGCACCGAAGGAGTTCGCCGACCTGTACCCAGCGGAGAAGGTGGAGCTGCCGCCGAACTTCCTGCCCGAGCATCCCTTCGACAATGGAGAGCTGCGCATCCGCGACGAGCTGCTGGCGCCCTTCCCGCGCACGCCGGAGGTCATCCGCGAGCATATCGCGGCGTACTATGCGATGGTCACGCACGTGGACTACTACATCGGGCGCGTGCTGGCGGCCGTCGAGGCGCGCGATGAGATGGACAACACGCTCATCATCTTCGCGGGCGACAACGGCCTGGCGGTCGGTCAGCACGGACTGCTGGGCAAGCAGAACCTGTACGAGCACAGCGTGAGGGTGCCGCTGGTCATGTGCGGCCCGGGCATCGCGGCAGGCCAGCGCAAGGACGCGCTCGTGTACCTGCATGACATCATGCCGACGACGTGCGAGCTGGCGGGGATTCCGATCCCGGAGACGGTGGAGAGCCGCAGCCTAACGCCGTTGTTGCGCGGGGAAGCGGGCGGCTACGAGTCGGTCTTCGGCGCGTACATGGACGTGCAGCGGATGGTGCGGAAGGGGCAGTGGAAGCTCATCCGCTATCCGCAGGTCAACGTCGCGCAGCTCTTCGACCTGCAGGCCGATCCGTGGGAGATGAGGAGCGTTGCCGACGACCCGCAGGACAGGGAGCGGGTCGAGGAGCTGACGGAGGAACTGCGCGGCTGGCAGGAGACGACGGGAGACAAGCTGCACTGCGATTGGTGACAGGCACCATTTGCCGCAGACGTACGCGGGAAATGGTGCCTGTCACCTATGGGCCTACCTGTTCCCCGCCGCCAAGCCGTTGTCGATCATATACCGGTAGCTGTCCTCGACGGCCTGCGTCATGTCCGTCGCGCAGGAATCGAGCTCGACGATCAGCCACTCGAGCACGTTCGGATCGGCGGCGGCGATGATCTTCGGCATGTCGAGGACGCCCTGGCCGACGGCGGTGTGCGGCTGGGGCGGGTCGATCATCCCGTCCTTGATGTGCAGCAGCGGCGCCCGGCCCTTCAGACGAGCGAGGGTCGTCGCCGAGTCAGGCCCACCGACGGCGACCCAGTAGACGTCAAGCTGCGCGAACAGGTCGGGGCACTTCTCGAGGATCACGTCCTCGGGGAGCGCGCCGTCCACCGGCTGGAACTCCGCCCAGTGGTTGTGCAGGCCCAGCCGGATGCCGGACTTGCCTAGGGCCTCGATGCCCGCGTTCAGGCGGTCGGCAGCGGCGAGGACGTTGTCCATCGTGTCGAGTGCACCGCCCGGCCCGGTCACGAGGCGCGTGTGGCCGAGGGTGTTGCACTCGTCGATGATCTGGTCAGCCGTCTCGGCCGTCGGGATGCCCCCGTGCGCGCTGCAGGCGACCATGCCGAGGTCGTCGATCATGTTCCGCACCTCAGCGGCCGGCATCCCGTGCAGGCCGGCGAACTCGACGCCCTTGTAGCCGATCTCCGCGACCTTCTTGAGCACCGCCGGGAAGTCTTCCGCAGCCCACTCCCGGAGGGTGTACAGCTGCAAGCCAATCGGTTTCATCCTGTGGACTCCTCGTTCGTGTGGTCACACCGGGCACAGCACGCTGTGCCCCTACCCTGCAATCCGTTACGTCACGTCTCGTAGGGGCGGCTCGTGAGCCGCCCACGCCGTATTCACTGCAAGGCCTTCAGCACCTCCAAGGCGAGGAGGTGATTCCCCTCCAGGTTGACGTGGACCCCGTCGGCCATGAACAGGCTGGGCTTGTCGGGGTGTGTACGGGTCGGCTCGTAGACGTCGAGGTAGGCGCAGCCCGTGTTCTCGGCAATGCGCTCTAGAATGGCGTTGTACTGCTCCAGCACCTCGGGTTTGCCGAAGAGCGAGGCGGAGCCGCGCGTCTGCAGCAGCTTCTCGGCATTCGGCTTCGTGATCTCGTAGACAGAGGAGGTCGAGGAGAGCAGCGTGATGCGCGCGCCGGTGTCGGTGCGGACCTTGTCGATGGTCTGGCGGAAGAGGGACTCGAACTCCTCAGGGGAGACCACGGCCTGCGTGAAGCCGGACCCGCTGGTGAGCTTGGTGTCGTTGTGGCCCAGGAAGATGAAGACGTGGCTCGGCTTCGGCTCGAAGAGGTTGTCGTACATCGACGCCCGGTACGCGGTCTTGTCGCCGCTGAGCCGCTGCCACACGCGGGTGATGTAGTCGCCGCCCACGCCGGCGTTCCTCACCGTCACCTGCTCGCCGCGCGCTTTCCGCAGCCAGAAGCCAACCTGGTCCACGTAGTTCCAGCCGCGATGGAAGTCCGTCAGCGAGTCACCGAGGAACAACAGGTGGGCTGTGGACTCCAGCGTCGTCTTGGCGGCCGCGTCCGCGAAGGCCCGGTACGTCTCCTCCCCCACCACGTCCACGTTCACGGTCGCCATCGCGCCGAGGTCCGCGACGACGAAGGCCAGCTCGCGGAGTTCCGTCTTGTCTGTCTGAACCGAGTAGGTCGCCGCGCCGTCCGGGTCGAGGGCGACCTCTTCGGTGCGAGGCGTATCGGGGTCACGGACGATGGCCGTGAGGCGGCCGTTCGCGAAGGGCTTCCCCCCCTCCGTGACACGCAGCGCGATCTCGATGCGTTCGCCGGCCTGGGCCATCACATACGGGGGATTGGCTCGGACCTCCCCCTCAGCGCGCCGAGTGACCTCCAGTGAGACGTCATCCAGACACGCCTGGGCGCCTTCGCCCTCAACGTTGATCGCCGCGGTCACGCGGTCCACGTTCACATCGACGGGTGTGAACTCGAAGGAGGCCTGCTGCCAGTCGTCGCTGAGGGCCAGGGGCTCGTCCTGCCACGCCCAAGTGTACGGTTCGAGGCCGGGCTTCTCGGGGCGGTAGTTGATGATGCCGAGGCGCAGGCTGCCCGTGCCCTTCGCCCACACCGACAGGCGGTAGCGCAGGCCGAAGGAGGCAGGAACCTGTATGTTGTGTATGCGGCCCCAGCACTTGCCGTCGGTGCTCTTCGCGGCCTCGAGCAGCGCCGCCCGCGAGCCCGAGTGTACCTGCGTCGGATCGGCGACGGACGCAATCTCACCGATCCAATACGAGGGCAGCGTCCATTGCTGGATCGCGCCATCGGTGACGCTCTCGAAGCCGGGGTTGCCGATGGGGTTGCTGCCCTGCCCGACGCTTAGCACACAGAGCAGCGCCAGAGCAAGCCCGAGTAACGCGGGGCGGCGCATCGTGGTCTCTCCGGAGCGTCAGAACGACAGCAGGCAGTGCCAGATGTAGACATAGCCCAGCGCGTCCACGTCCTCCCAGACGCGCTGGACCAGCTCGCGGTCGCCCTTGATCTCGGGGAGTTCCTTGAGCTTCTCCTGCCAGGGGACGCAGACGCCGGGCGGGCGCTTGGGCTGCTCGGCCTTCCGTTCGTCGCTCATCTCAGTACACCCCATACTCGCGGACGAAGTCGGTCATCGCCCGCATGTTCTCGATGCTGGTGTCGTCCTGCATGATGGCGCTGGCGTCGCAGATGTAGCCGCCGTCGCGGGCGACGCCGTCGATGACCTTGCGGCAGTGCTCCCGGACCTGGTCCGGCGTGCCGTAGCTCAGCAGGAAGTTCGGGATGCCGCCGCTGAGGCAGAAGCGATGGCCGAGCACCTCGTGCACCGCGAAGATGTCGTCCTGATCGACGTGGCAGATGATGCTGCCCGGCGGCAGCTCGGCGAAGGCCTTCAGGTGCGGGCGCCAGTTGCCCTCGGCGTAGAAGAGGACCTGGTGACCGCGCGAGATGATCTCCTCGATGATCGGTTTCAGCGTCGCCCAGTAGAGGCGATCGAACTGAGCAGGCGAGATGAACGGCACGCAGCCCCGGTGCATCCAGATGCTGATGGGCACGTTCTTGTCCGGGTCGGCGCCGGAGAGCGCGACCCAAGTGAGGTGCGGCATGAGAGCCTCGCAGGCGGCGAGGACCTTCTTCGGCCGCTCCCAGAGGTCCATCGTCAGCCCGATGAAGCCGCGCAGCTTGTCGGCGAGGATGTCAAAGGGCGCCTTGAGGATGCCGGCGATGGCGGAGACCGTGCCCGACTCCTTGCGCAGCCGGGCGGCCTGCTCGCCAAAGCCGCTGAAGTACTGCATCATCGCCATGCCGCCCTTGACGAAGGCGAGGTTGTTGCGGAAGGTGGCAGGGGAGCCAAGGGGCGCCACATCGGCCGAGACGCGCGGCAGCCAGACGTTGTAGAGGAAGCCGGTCGGGTCGTCGATCAGCGCGTCGTAGTCCTCGGGCTGCATGTAGGCACGTTCCTCGGAGGGCTCCTTGTACTGGAAGCCCACGTCGGCGTCGAGGCCGATGCCGGGGACGGCGTAGTACTGCGTACCTTGCGCTTCGGTCAGGCCGGTCCACACATACACCATGTTCCCCACAACCGCATCCCAGTCGAAGTCCGCGGCGCACTTGCAGGCCGCGTCGAAGGCCTTCTGGTAGTCGTGGGTCACTTCCTGGCACGTGTAGCCGGCGTACTTCGCGGTGAACTCCGCCACGAAGGGCCGGATCGGCACCTTGTCCGGCTTGCCGTTTCGCATCGCCGTCGTGTAGCGCTTCATGCGCTCCTGGTACAGCTGCTCCATGTCCTGTGCCATCGTGATCTGCCTCCCAAACCGACAGGCGAGGTTGCCTGCACTACCCGGCGAGTTTCTGCAGAAGCCACGCCATGTTCTGCCCGAGCGTCTTCATCGTCTTCACGCCCTCCTCGTCCCCTTCGACCTCCCCGATGTCGCGGCCGATACCCATGTTCCAGTAGACCGACCCGGGCACGATCATCTGCCCGATGAGGAAGTAGTGGTTGATCGAGTCGAAGGCGGGCACCGCCCCGCCCCGGCGGACCGCAACCACCGCCGCGCCGACCTTGCGCGCGAACAGGTCGTCGTTCGCCCGGGCGACGAAGAAGGCGCGGTCGCAGAAGCACTTGAGTTGCGCGCTCATGCCCGCGAAGTAGGTCGGCGAGGCGAGGATGATCCCGTCGGCCTCGGCCATCTTCGGCAGGCACTCGTTGACGATGTCGTCCTTCTGGGCGCACTGCCCGTCCTTGCTCTCGAAGCAGCGGTAACACGCGATGCAGCCCTTCAGGGGCTGCCCCGCCAGCTGGATCATCTCGGTCTCGATGCCCGCTGCGTTCAGCTCCTCGAAGACATGTTTCACCAACAGCGCGGTGTTGCCGTCCTTCCGCGCGCTTCCGTTGATGGCTACTACCTTCATGTAAGGCCTCCAGTACGTGATCGTCGTACGGCGGGGTCCTGTTCGTCCATCGTGGCTCGGAATCCTCGCCGAGCAGGAATCACATGGACCCGGGTCCAACCTGAGCGCGGGAGCAGCCGACCGGAGGAGCCTCTCGTGATTGCTGCCTGGAGCCTACTTGTGCTTACCGTCTCAGCGTCCGATCCAGCCCTCGCCGCGCAGAGCACCGTCTATGTGTCGCCGAAGGGTGATGACGGCTGGTCCGGGGCGCTGCAGGCGCCGAACGCCGAGGGTACGGACGGCCCTCTGCGGTCGCTGGGCAAGGCGCGCGACGTGGTCCGTGTCTTCGACCGGAACCTCGACCGCAAGGTGATCCTGGCGGGCGGTGTCTACTACCTCGATGCGCCGCTGCTCCTCGGGCCGGAGGACTCGGGCACACCCGAGCATCCGGTCGTCTGGATGGCCCAAGAGGGCGAGACGGTCGTGCTGAGCGGCGGGCAACCGATTGCGGGGTGGACGCAAGGCGAAGGCGACGTCTGGAAGGCCTCCGTCCCAGAGGCCGGAGACGGGCAGTGGCGCATCCGGCAACTGCGCGTAGGCGACGAGATGCAGACGCTCGCGCGGCACCCAAACGCGGTGCCGGACGAGCCGTACAAGGGCGGCTGGCTGTTCGCCCGGCCGAAGCTGAACGAGGCGGGGGCCTTCGGGTCCACGGTCGCGAACATCCACACGCCGGGGGATTGGATCGAGTGGGAGATCGACACACCCGTCGCCGGTAGCTACGCGCTGTGGGTGTACTACGGCGCGCTCAACGCCCCCTTCGGCCGGACCGACATGGCCGGGCGGACGACGTTTCAGATCGACGGGGGCGAGGACATCACGCTGGAGAGCCTACCGGACACGGGTGGCTGGCAGACGTTCGCGTGGTCGCGATGCGCGACGCTGCCGCTGACCCAAGGCAAGCACACGCTGCGGTGGACCAACCGGCAGGGCGGCGGAATCAACTTCGATGCCTTCGCCATCTGCGACGACCCGAACTGGACGCCACAGGGCACGAACCTCGCTCCGCCCGCCGAAGGTCGCCACCTCACCGTCATCCAGGCCGAAGCCTGGAAGCAGGCGCAAGGGCGCGAGATGACCCGCGACCTGACTTTCCCCGCGAGCCCAGACAGGCTGCCGTTCGCGGAGGGCGACATCCCGCGCGGCTGGGACCTGACGGGCGCGGATGTGATGATCTTCCCCGCCTGGGGTTGGGTCGGTGGCCCGATCCTGGTCGGCGGCGTGGACTGGGCTGAGTGTGTCCTCACCTTGACCGGCCAGAACGTCCAGCAGAACGTGGAGCGCGGGAACCGCTACTACCTGCGCAATGTGCGCGAGGCCCTCGACCAACCCGGCGAGTTCTTCGCCGACGATCAGGCCGGCGAGCTGCTCTACATTCCGAGGAGCGCCGACTTCGAGGAGCAGGGCGTCGTCGCACCCCGACTCGACCGCCTCATCGAGGTTCGCGGCAGCACCGAAGACGACACCTGGCCCGAGTACATCCACTTCCGCGGGCTGAGCTTCAGGGACACGACCTACTCGCCCGGGATCAAGTCGCTCTACCAGGACGAGGACGCGGCCGTGTGGATCGATCACGCGCGTGACATCGTGATCGAGGGCTGCACCTTCAGCCAACTGGGCGGCAACGCGGTGAAGTTCGCGGTGAACTCGACGCGCTGCAAGGTGCTGGGGTGCAAGATCACGCACATGGGCGGCGGCGGGGTCATCATGGTCGACGATACGGCCACGCAGCCGACGGACTGCACCGTCGCAGGCTGCGAGATGAGCTTCCTGGGGCGGATCTACAAGCACGTCGCGGGAGTGTATGTCACCACGGGGAGCGGGCACCGCGTCGCGCACAACACGATCACTGATGTCCCGCGCTACGCAGTGTCCTTCAAGTCCTATGGGCCGAACGCGGTCTCGCATGACAACATCGCCGAGTACAACGAGATGCTGCGCACGAACCTGGAGACCAACGACACGGGCGCCATCGAGACCCTCGGCCGCGACCAACAGGCCAGCGGCAACGTCATCCGCTACAACCTCATTCTCGACGTGGTCGGGATGAAGCACCTGCCCGAGGGCGGGATCATCAGCCCCTTCTACACGTGGGGCGTGTACCTCGATGACTACAGCAGCGGCACTCAGGTGATCGGCAACATCGTCGCGCGGACGTACCGGGGTGGGTATCACAACCACCTGGGCTTCGACAACGTGGTAGAGAACAACGTGTTCGTGGACGGCCTCCTGCAGCAGGCGGAGTACAACGGCGCGGCCGAGATGCGCAACAACGTGTTCCGCCGCAACATTGTGGTCTGGTCGAACGCCGAGGCGGCCTACATGCGCTCGGGCGGCTGGGATCGCGCCGTCCTTCGGGAGTGCGACGGGAACCTCCTGTGGAGCGCTGCCGAGGACCTTGCCCAGAGCACTCGCGGCCTCACCCCCGAGGGCGCCTGGGTGCAGTGGCTCGCAGGGGGCTTCGACACACACTCGCGGATCGCCGACCCGCTCTTCATGGACGCCGCGCACGACGACTACCGCCTGCAGCCTAACTCGCCCGCCATTGGGCTTGGCTTCGAGCCGATCCCCGTGGAGCGTATAGGCGTCGGGGGCTACCGCGCAGAAGAATGGCGCTGAGCCGTTCGTGCCGTCGCCGTTCTCCTGAACTGCGCAACTCCGCATCTCCCCGACTCCGGCCGTCACCATTGACACTCACCAGCGTATCCACTACAATCTCGCGCAATCTGGGCAACCAAAGACTGTGACAGGGAGTAGTAGGCGGAGGACGGGTCACAGAGAGGCCGCTATCGCTGAGAGGCGGCCATCCCGAGACCGCTGAAACTCGCCCTTGAGTCGCGTACCGAACGGTCCTGCGCAGGCCGGACCCAGTAGGTTACGACGGAGCGCCCACCGTTACCTGGGCGGCGGTATCGGGGCGATGTCCGGCCCTCGTACCGACTGAGCGGGTCCCGGCGGATGGGACCAAGAAGAGTGGTACCGCGGAAGCCATCGGCCTCCGTCTCTTCAGAGAGACGGGGGCTTTTTGCTAGGTGATGGGTGATGGGTGACGGCAGAGGCGGATGGCAACGGACGGCAAGGAGCGACAGGCTATGACAGACCGGGTGCTGATCTTCGACACGACGCTGAGGGATGGCGAGCAGTCGCCGGGCGCGAGTATGGACCGCGACCAGAAGCTGACCCTCGCCAAGCAGCTTGCGCGGCTGAAAGTGGACGTGATCGAGGCGGGCTTCCCGATCTCCTCGCCGGGCGATTTCAACGCCGTCCGGGAGATCGCGCAGACCGTGCGGGGGCCGATCATTGCGGGCCTCGCGCGGGCGCGGGAGGAGGATATCGACGCCGCCTGGCGGGCGGTCCAGTCGGCGGAAAGGCCCCGCATCCACACTTTCGTGGGCACGAGCGACATCCACGTGAAGTACCAGCTGCGCAAGACCCATGACGAGGTCCTGCAGATGGCGGTCCACGCCGTGGAGTTCGCCAAGGCGCGCTGCGCGGATGTCGAGTTCAGCCCGATGGACGCCACGCGGACCGATCGGCCGTACCTCGTGGAGGTCGTTGCAGCGACGATCGCCGCCGGTGCCACCACGGTGAACATCCCGGACACCGTCGGCTACACGACGCCGTGGGAGATGCACGACCTCATTACCCACCTGCGCGAGAACGTGCCGGGCATGGACGCCGTGATCATCTCCGTCCACTGCCACGATGACCTGGGCCTCTCGACCGCCAACTCGCTGGCGGCGGTGCACGCGGGCGCGCGGCAGGTGGAGTGTGCGGTGAACGGGCTGGGCGAGCGTGCGGGGAATGCGTCGCTGGAGGAGATCGTGATGGGCCTGAAGACGCGCCGCGGCTTCTTCGGCCTCGAGGTGGGCACCGAGACGAGCGAGATCATGCGCACGAGCCGCATGGTGAGCAGCTTCAGCGGCTTCCTTGTTGCCCCGAACAAGGCCATCGTCGGCGACAACGCCTTCAGCCACGAGTCGGGCATCCACGCCGATGGCGTCATCAAGGAGCGCACGACCTTCGAGATCATGGACCCGCAGGACGTCGGGATCTCGGAGAGCGCCATCACGCTCGGACCGCGTTCGGGGCGCGCCGCGCTGAAGAAGCGGCTGGACGATCTGGGCTACCCGGTCGAGAGCCCCGAGAAGCTGGACGTCATCTACCAGCGCTTCCTGGCCTTGGCCGACCGCAAGAAGCAGGTTCACGACGAGGACCTCGCGACCCTGATGCAGCTCAACGGCGCCGCCAGCGCGGGCACGTACAGCATCGTCTCGCTGAACGTGGTGGCCGGGACGACGACGCCCACCGCAGAGGTCACGCTGGAGCGCGACGGGGAGGAGATGCGCGGTTCGGGCGTGGGGAACGGACCCGTGGAGGCCGTCTGCTCGGCCATCGATGCGGCCACAGGTCTGAGCGGCACGCTGGAGGACTTCTCCGTCCACGCCGTCACGCGCGGCCGGGATGCGATCGCGCAGGCGCGCATTCGCCTCGTGATGGAGGACCGCGAGGCCATCGGCCGCGGCGCGGATGTGGACACCATGCTCGCGAGCGCGAAAGCCTACCTGAATGGCGTCAACAAGCTCATCGTCGCCGAGCGCAAAGCGAAGATCGATGAGGTGTGAGGGACGGCAGGAGTGTAGGAGAGCAGGAGTTTCGGAGTGTAGGAGAACGGCAAGGCCATGCGAAGGCGGGAGTTCGTGCGGGCGATGGGGGGAGCGGCCCTTGCGGCAACAGCCGGGGCACAAGTGACGGCACGTGCGGCCGGTGAGCCGTTTGAGGGGAGGTACTTCGCGGGGGAGGGGGACGTAGAGTATCTGCGACTGCTGGAGACGGCGGCGCGGATGTACCACCCCGATCCCGAGCTGCAGAACATCCCCATGCTGTACGCCCCCCAATGGAACGGTTTCGTGGAGGGGCCGACGTGGGGCGCCTGGTGGATTCAGAACAGCTATGGGCCGAGCTACTGCGCGCTGCCGTTCCTCACGGAGCCGTACACCACGTTCCTGCAGAACGCCCAGGACCTCTGGTTCAGCCAGATGGGGGACGGGCAGCGGAAGGGCGTGCACGACTGGGTGGCGCCGGATGGCTGCCTGTGCGACGCGGCGGCGCCGAACTGGATCGTCTACAAGCAGGGCGACGGCCGGATCGACATCCACGACTGGGGGATGGAGTTCACCGCAGCGGGGATCGTGCTGCAGGCGGAGCTGCTGCTGATCAGCCGTGACCGTGAGGCCATCGCGCGTTACCTGCCGAAGCTCGAACGCTGCGCCAACTTCATCGAGGGTCGGCGCGATCCGAAGACGAACCTCTTCCTGGCAGGGCCGGCCGGGAATCTGCTGGCGCCGAGCTACGCCGGTTGGCTGAAGCCGGACGGCACGTATGGCCAGGCCTACCTCGCCGGGCTTTCCATCACCTACATCGCGGCGCTGGGTCGGCTCATCGAGCTGGAGAAGCTCGTCGGTCGCGCGGAGCAGGCAGCCCTCTACGACGAGCGCCGCCGCCTGGCGCGCCAGGGCCTGCCTGCGCTCACGACCGATGAGGGCTACTTCCTCAAGTACCTGGACCCGGACGGCACGCGCCACGGCGTGTACGGCGCAGAGCAGCACGGCTACTTCGAGGCGGTCTGCAACCACGACGCGGTGGCGTTCCGCGTGGTCGATGATGCGCAGGCGGCGCGCATCTATGACAAGATCGCCTCGATCCCCGGCCTGCGCCCGCATGATGTGATTATCACCAACTGCCCCTCGCTCGATGACATGTACGTGCCGCCTACGGGCCTGTGGGAGTTCGGCCGGTGGGTGAACGGCGGCCACTGGACGACGTGCGAAGCGCGGATGATCCTCGCGTACTACCGGCTCGGTAAGCACGACGATGCGCGGCGGTCCATGGAGCATATCCTGAAGTTCGCGCGCACGTTTCGGATGGACAACAACCTGGTGGACTTCGGCGCGAACGTCTACCAGCCCAATGAACCGATCAACTGCGTATACGACACGTGGGGCGCACCCTCCGCGTTGATCCGAGGCCTGTTCGAGTATCTCTACACCGCCGAGGGGGTCACGCTTCTCCCTCACATTCCGCCGGCGATCACCCGGCTTGAGCAGCGCTTCCCGATCCGTCTGGGTGACAAGCGGGTCTACCTGGCGACGGTGGGCTCCGGTGAGGTCACGTCGGTCTGGGTGAACGGGAAGCGGTGGAGAGCGCACGATCGCGCGTCCGTGCGGCTGCCGTATGACGAGACGCCCGGTCTCGCGCAGGTCACCATCTGCCTCGGTGGCGCGACGCGCCCCGGGGCACCGTTAGGTGTGCCCGCGTCTCCCGACCCCGTACCGCCGCCGGGCGACCCCTTCTGGGACCTGACGGCGTATGCCGCGCTGACGGCGGACAACCAACGACCTTTGCGCCTCGGCGCCAACAGCGGCAGCGGGAACCAGTTCCTCGGCCTCATGGGCCGCGCACGAATCTGGGGGCGGGCGCTGGGGGAGGAGGAGATGGCGGCACTCGCCGCCGATCCGGCGCGCACGCTGGCAGGCGATCCCAGTCTGATCGCGGACTGGGTGCTTGGGCAGACGCGGGACGGCCTCTGCCCGAATGCGGCGGGCGGGGACCTGAGCGCGAAGGTGGTCGGCAAGGTCGAGGTAACGGAGGCGGGCGTCCGCCTCACGGGCGAGGGCTACCTGGAAGTGGCGTTCGACTCGCGCCTGGAGCCGCGCGGCGCCTACACGCTCGATGCATGGATCTGCCCGGACCAGCTACCCGACATGGGGGCGCGGATCATCGACAAGGTGACGGCGGGCGTGGATGACGGCTACCTGCTGGACACGTGCCCGGGGAACTCGCTGCGGCTAATCACGGAGCAGGGGCACGCCGCCTACGATGCGAGGCTGAAACCCGGCGAGTGGGTGCATCTCGCGGGCACGTTCGACCCGCGCGGCGAGCTGCGGCTCTACCTCAACGGCAAGCTGGTCGCCTCAACACCGGCGAAGAAACCCGCAGGCCCGCAATGGGCGCGGTGGGGCGTGTTCTGCGAGCGGCTGCGGCAGGCGGGGCTGGAGGACAGCTATGAGGCGCAGCACGCGAGGTTGGTCGTGGACTACGTGCGCGTGATCCACGAGCGCGAACGGCTGATCGCCGAGGGCCAACTGCCGCCCCTCCCGCCCGTCTCGCAGCACGCCGCCGACCGGAGCTACGTTGAGGCCGCGACGCGGCTGGCGCAGGGGCTGGAGACGGTTCTGGCCTCGTACGAAGGCTCCGAGGATGAACGGAAGCGGGCGGTTGCGGCGATGTGGAAGGAGTGCAGTAGAGCGTCCGGCTAGGCGAGGGTGCCCGTGACGGAGTGCGGGTCAGCCGAGGCGAGCTTCACCGAAGCGATGCTGCCGCGCAATGCTGTTGGCGCTGCGAAGCGCACTCGCAGGTAGTTGTCGCTCATCCCGATGAGGTAGCCCTCCTCGGTGAGGGGCTCCTCCACCACCACGTCTACCGTCTCCCCCAGGTTCTGCTCGGCGAACGACAGGCGCATCTCGGCGGAGAGCTTCATCAGCTCGCGGCTGCGTTCGCGCTTGAGATCGGGGCGCACCTGGTCCGGCATGTCGGCGGCGCGCGTGCCGGGCCTTGGTGAGTACGCGAACACGTGCAGGTAGCTCAGCGGCAACCCGGCCAGGAAGGCCCGCGTCTCCTCGAAGTGCGCGTCCGTCTCCCCGGGGAAGCCGACCATCACATCCGTGCCGATCCCCGCGAGCGGGCTGGCCTCCCGGATGCTCGCGACGAGGTCGGCGTACTGCTGCGCGTCGTAGGGCCGGCCCATGGAGCGCAGGATCGCGTCCGAGCCGCTCTGCAGCGGGATGTGCAGGTGCCGGCAGACTCGCGGGTGGCGCGCGATGAGGTCGATGATGCCTTCGGCGACTTCGCATGGCTCGATGGAGGAGAGGCGGAGGCGCCCGAGGGCGGGAACCTCACACAGCCAGCGCGCTAGCTCCTCCAGGTCCACGTACTCCTCCGGGAGGTCGCCTCCGTACCAGCCAAGGTGCACGCCGATGAGCACGACCTCGGGATGCCCGGCGGCGACGAGCTTCTCGACCTGCTGGACGACCTGCACGGGAGGCACGCTCCGGCTCGGGCCGCGCGCCTGGGGGATGATGCAGTAGGCGCAGTGGGCGTCGCAGCCCTCCTGCACCTTCACGAACGCGCGCGTGTGCCCGGCGAAGGACTCGATCAGCCGCTCGCCGTGCGGGTCGCCCTCCTCCTCAGCCTCGGCGAGGTCCGAGCCCGGCGGCACGTGGGCAGCGATGGTCTCCTTCTCCGTGTTGCCGAGAACGATGTCGATCTCCGCGATCTCGGCGACCTTCTCCGGCGCCACTTCCGCGTAGCAGCCGGTCAGCACGACGACCGACCGAGGGTTGCGGCGCTTGCCCTGCCGCGCCAGCCGTCGCGCGTCGCGATCGCTCTTCGCCGTGACCGTGCAGCTGTTGACGACATACAGGTCGGCGACCTCGTCGAACTCGACGATGTCGTACCCTCGCCGCATGAGCTGCTCGCGGATGCGCTCGCTATCGTACCGGTTGAGCTTGCACCCGAGCGTGGTGATGGCGGCTTTCTTGCGCATGGGGGAACGGTTCCTACCCCCCTGCCCCCCTTCCTTCAGAAGGGGGGAACGGCAGGGGATGAGGTTCGCGTTCCGTCTTCCAGAGGAAGGGGGAGTCTGCGCCCCGGAGATCCTACCCCCTAGCGTCTCCCCCCTTCTGAAGGAAGGGGGGAACGGCAGGGGACGAGGTTCGCGTTCCGCCTTCCGGAGGAAGGGGGAGTCTGCGCCTCGGAGGTCCTACCCCCTATCGTCTCCCCCCTTCTGAAGGAAGGGGGGCAGGGGGGTAGGAGCCGTCTCACCGACCTTCTCGACCCTCACCGCGCAGGCCTTGAACTCCGGGATGCCTGCCTTCGGGTCGAGGACGGGGTTGGTGAGGACGTTCGTCGGGCTCTCGCGGAAGTGGAAGGACATGAAGATCGTGCCGACGGGCGAGCGCCGCGTGAAGGTGGCTCGCGCCGTGACCTCGCCGCGACGGGAGACGACCCGCACCATCTCGCCGTCCTCGATGCCGAGGTTCTGGCCGTCCTGCGGGCTCATCTCCACCAGTTCCTCGGGCGCGACGTCGTCGATTCCCTGCGAGTGGTGCGTCCTCATGCCCGTGTGGTAGTGGTACAGGCGCCGGCCGGTGGTCAGCACCAGCGGGTACTCTTCGTCCGGCAGTTCCGCCGGCGGCTGGTGGTGCACGGGCATGAACTTCGCCTTGCGGTCGGTCCACAGGTCCGCGTGCAGGAACTTCGTGCCCGGGTCAGCGGGCGTGCGGCACGGCCACTGGAGGCCGGTCTTCTCGATCCGCTCGTAGCTGATCCCCGCCATCGTCGGCGTGAGACGCGCGATCTCGTTCCACGTGTCCTTGGCGTTGCCCGAGCCGATGTCCTTCCCCATGCGCTTCGCCAGTTCGCAGATGATCCACGTATCGGGCTTCGACTCGCCCGGCGGCAGCACGGCCCGTCGCACGCGCTGCACGCGGCGCTCGGTATTGGTGAACGTACCGTCGGTCTCGCCCCAGCCTGTCGCCGGCAGCACCACGTGCGCCAGCGCCGACGTCTCGCCCGGGAAGTTGTCCTGCATCACCAGGAGATCAAGCCTCTCGAGGCAGTGGCGCGCGTGGTTCACATCGACGTCCGTCAGCAGCGGTTGCTCGCCCATGAGGTACAGGCACCGGATCTGCCCCTCGCCCATCCTCAGGATGGCCTCGGTGTGCTTCAGGCCAATCTCCGCCGGCATGTCGCAGCCCCAGGCCTCGCCGAACTTCGCCTGCACCGCCGGATCATCCATCCTCTGGTAGCCGGTCAGCACGTTCGGCAAGCCGCCCATGTCGCACGCGCCCTGCACGTTGCTCTGCCCGCGAAGGGGGTTCACGCCCGCGTTCTCGCGGCCCACGTTGCCGGTCAGCAGCGCGAGGTTCGCAATGCTCTGTACGTTGTCCGTGCCGCAGGCGTGCTGCGTGATGCCCATCGTGTAGCAGATCGCCGCGCGCTCGGCTTCGCCGAACTCCCGAGCAGCGTTGATGATGTCCTCGGCCGGGATGCCGGTGATCTCCGCCACGCGCTCCGGCGGGTACTCGGCGACGACCGCCTTCAGCTCCTCCAAGCCCTCGCAGCGCTCCGTCGCGAACTGCTCGTGGCAGAGCCCCTCCTTGATGATGACGTGCATCATCCCATTGAGCAGCGGGATGTCCGTGCCGACGCGCAGGGGGAGGTACGTCGTCGCCAAGTCGGCCAGCTCGGTGCGGCGCGGGTCGGCCACGATCAGCTTCGCGCCCTGCTGCACGGCCTTGCGCACGCGGAGGGCGAGCACCGGATGCGTCTCCGTCATGTTCGTCCCGATCGCGAGGATGCACGGGGCGTTCTGGAGCTCGGCGATCGAGTTGGTCATCGCGCCGGCTCCGAGCGTGGTCGCCAGACCGGCGACCGTGGGAGCGTGACAGTTCCTTGCGCAGTTATCGACCGTGTTCGTGCCAATCACTGCGCGCATGAACTTCATGAAGAGGTAGTTCGACTCGTTCGTGCAACACGAGGAGCACCACCCGGCGAAGGCGCCCGGCCCGCTCTCGGCGAGAGTCTGCTTCATGCGCGTCGCGACGTACTCGAGCGCCTCATCCCAGGTCGCGGGCTGAAGCTCCCCGTTGCGGCGAATCAGCGGCGTGGTCAGTCGGTCGGGGTGATGCGGGAAGTCGTAGGCGTACCGCCCCTTCACGCACAGGCTGCCCCGGTTGGCCGGGCTGGCATGATGGGGCTCCACGGCGACGATTCGGCCATGGCGGACGAGCAGGAACATCCCGCAGCCGACGCCGCAGTGGGAGCAGGTGGTCCGCACGCGCACAAAGTCGTGGGTTCGTCCGCACCCCAGGCGCTTCCTGTCCACCAGCGCACCGACCGGGCACGTATCGACGCAGTGCCCGCACAGCACGCACGGCGAGTCCATCAGCGTGCCGCCGAGGAACGTACTGACAACGGACTCCGACCCGCGACAGGCGACCGTCAGCGCGTTGGCGCCCTGGACCTCGCTGCAGATTCGCACGCAACGCTCGCAGAGAATGCACTTGTCGTAGTCGCGGACGATGAACGGGTTGTCCTGCTCGTTGACCTCGAACTTCGGCTGACGGGGCTTCTGCGGGAAGTCCACGCCATACTCATACGCCAGGTCCTGCAACGCGCAAGCGCCATTGGCCTCGCAGCGCAGGCAGTCGTTCGGGTGCTCGGTCAGCAGCAGCCTGATGACCGTCCGGCGGATGTCCTCGATCTCCTCGGTACTCGTGCGGATGACCATGCCGTCGCGCACCACCATGCAGCACGAGGGCTGCAGGCCCCGCGCGCCCTCGATCTCGACGAGGCACAGCCGGCACTGCCCCGTCGGCGCCAGCCGCCGGTCGTAGCACAGGTTCGGGATGCGCACCCCGTTCCGGAGCGCGACCTCCAGGATCGTCTCCCCCTCCCGAGCCTCGTACACACGATCGTTGATCGTGACCTGCATCAGGGTCCCTCAACCGGCAGTTCGTCGCCCCACGCGGGGGTTGTTCTCAGCCTCTCAGCACCGCGTCGAACTTGCACTTCTCGAAGCACTGGCCGCACTTGATGCAGAGCGTGGGGTCGATGGTGTGCGGCTGCTTCTTCTCGCCGGTGATGGCGTTGACGGGGCAGACCTTCGCGCAGGCCATGCAGCCGACGCACTTCTCCGAGTCGATTCGGAAGCTCAGCAGAGCCTTGCAGACACCGGCTGGACAGCGCTTCTCGACGATGTGGGCCTCGTACTCCTCACGGAAGTGCATGATCGTCGAGAGCACGGGATTGGGCGCGGTCTGCCCGAGGCCGCACAGCGACCCGCGCTTCACGTTCTGGGCGAGGGCCTCGAGCTGCGTCAGATCATCGACGCTTCCCTCGCCCCGCGTGAAGCCATCAAGCGTGTCGTGCATCTGCTTGGTGCCGATGCGGCAAGGCACGCACTTGCCGCACGATTCGCTCATCGTGAACGCCAGGAAGAAGCGGGCAACGTCGACCATGCACGTGCGGTCGTCCATGACGACCAGACCGCCGGAGCCCATGATGGCCCCGATGCTCTGCAGGGACTCGTAGTCGATTGGCAGGTCCAAGTGCTTCGCCGGCACACATCCGCCGGACGGGCCGCCCATCTGCGCCGCCTTGAAGTCCCGGCCCTCGTGCATTCCGCCGCCGATCTCGAAGATCACCTGGCGGAGCGTTGTGCCCATGGGCACCTCGACCAGGCCGTTGTTCTGCACCTTGCCGGTCAGGGAGAAGATCTTCGTGCCCTTGCTCTTCTCCGTGCCCATGCCGGCGTACCAGGCGGCCCCGTTGAGGATGATGGGTGGGACGTTCGCGAAGGTCTCGACATTGTTGATGTTGGTGGGCTTGCCGAACAGGCCCGACTGGGCCGGGAAGGGCGGGCGCGGGCGCGGCGTTCCCCGACGCCCCTCGATGGACGTGATGAGCGCCGTCTCTTCCCCGCAGACGAATGCCCCAGCCCCCTCCTTGATGTGGACGTGGAAGCTTAAGCCGGTGCCGAGGATGTCCTCGCCTAGCAGGCCCAGCGTGCTGGCGTCCGCTAACGCCTTCCCCACGTGCTCGATCGCGAGGGGATACTCGGCCCGCACGTAGATGTACGCCTCGGAGGCTCCCATGGCGTAGCCCGCGATCAGCATGCCCTCGAGAACGCTGTGCGGCGTGGCCTCCAGCAGGCTCCGGTCCATAAACGCACCCGGGTCCCCCTCGTCGCCGTTGCAGATGACGTACTTCGGGAAGGTCGCCGCCTCGCGCACGAACCGCCACTTCACACCGGTGGGGAAGCCTGCGCCGCCCCGGCCTCGCAGGCCGGCGTCGGTCACTTCCTGGATGATCTGCTCGGGCGACATGTCCTCCAGGGCCTTGGCCAGCGCCTCGTAACCGCCCATGCCGATGTAGTCGTCGATCGAACTGGGCTCGATCTCACCATTGAGGGCGAACACGATCCGTTGCTGCCCGGCATAGAACCGGATGTCCTTCTCCAGCGGCACGTGCTCCCCCGTCAGGGGGTCGGTGTACAGGAGCTTCTCCACCACCTCGTCGGCCTCCAGCGTGCTCGCGACCACCGTCGGAACATCCTCCGCTGTCACCCGCTGGTAGAACACGCCCGGCGGGTCTACGACGACGATCGGACCGCGCTGACAGTACCCCTGGCATCCCGTCGGCATCACCTGCACAACGTCGGTCAGGCCCTTCCGCGCAAGTTCGGACCGGAAAGCGGCTGTCACGTCCAGCCCCCCACAAGCCCGGCAGCCCGTGCCATTGCAGATCGTCACCCGTTTGCGGTACCTGCGACGCGCCTCCTGGGCCGTCCCGCGCAGCCGGGCCAGGTCCTTAGAGCTGCGAATCCTGGTCACCCCGGTCATGGCTGGACCTCCGGCGCGGCGTTGCCGTCCGTGTACATGTCGATGACCGCCAGGGTCTTGGCCTCGTCCAGATGCCCGTAGTATCTGCCGCCCACAACTATCACCGGCGCCAGCGCGCACGCTCCCAGGCACGCCACCGTCTCCAGGGTGAACATCAGGTCGGGGGTCGTCTCCCCCTCCCTGATCCCCAGTCGCTCCTCCAGAGCACCCAAGATCTCAGAGGCGCCCCCCACGTGGCAAGCCGTCCCGCGACAGACGAGGACGATGTGCCTGCCGCGGGGCTTCAGGTGGAACTGCGCGTAGAAGGTTGCCACGCCGTACACGCGCGCCCAGGGCACGCGCAGCTCATCCGCGATCTGCGCCAGGACGCTCTCGGGGAGGTAGCCGTAGACTTCCTGCGCACGCTGCAGGGCCGGGATGACGGACATCTCGTTGCGGGGGAGGCCTTGCAGCGCGTCCTCGAGCAGCGACAGGTCAGCCCCGTCGTCGGGGCGACGGAGTTCGCCCGGGCCGCCCTTGCGCCAGCGGCGGGCGAGTGGGTCCTTCATCGGCATGGGGGCGCTCCGTTCCAAGGCCAACGCACAACTCGTTCGAGGCCAACACCCGCAAGCGGACCGCGTGTTCGGCAGGACCTGCTGGGTGTCCTCCTGGTCGCGGGTGGGCAGACGGCGAGAGAGCCGGGCACTCCTGCCCGGCCCTCGTGCACGGACGTTCGCTCTATCGATGTTCACCCGACCGGGCGCTTGGTGACCTTGCCGGCCTTCAGGCAGGAGACGCAGGCATTGATGCGCTTGTTCTGCCCGCCCACCACGGCGCGAACGCTCTGCAGGTTTGGCTTCCATGTACGTCGGCTCCGGCGGTGCGAGAAACTCACCCAGTTGCCGCGCGCCGGGCGCTTGCCACAGACTTCGCAGACCTTCGGCATCTCATACACTCCCTCACGGTGCGCTCGTCGGCCGCCGCTCGCCTGCCGAGGCAGACCGCCGCGCACCGGGCCACCATCGTGGCTCGTCCCGTAGAACACGAGCCCGCGGCGCGGAAGCCTTGCCATCCCGCGCCACGGGTGCGTATAATAGCACATCGCGCCGCGCGTGTAAAGCAAGCACGCTGCCGCGCAACGCCCGGCACCAGGCAGCACATGCGACCTGTCCTACAAGCGCCCTATCTCCCTCCCCCTCCCGAGTACACAGAGACGCCGCGCCCGGATCGCATCTCGGGGCTGGCCCTTCTGCGAGGGGTCTTCCTATCCACGGGGAGGGTCCGCAGCGCGACCGACTCCGGGCTGATCGCTGCCGGGGCGGGGTTCATCGTGCTGTTCTCGGTGTCGTCGCTGGTGGCTTACACGATCGTCTACCTCGCCGGCAAGCTGATTGCGGCCGTCCCGCTGGTGGCGATCTACACCTACACGCAGCCCCCTGCCTACCCGGACCCGTATGTCGGCTGGCGGATCGCCGTCCACGGCGTCCGTTTCCTGGCGTTCCTTTCGCTTCTGCGCCTGAGCCCCATTGCCGGATACCACGGCGCCGAGCACAAGGTCGTCAACGCTATCGAGCAGACGGGCGGCGTGGAGGAGAACGTGGTGCGCAGGATGCCGCCACAGCACTTGCGCTGCGGCACGAACCTGCTGGCCGGGATCGCGCCGCTGCTACTGGCCTTTACGCCGGACGTGAGAATGTCGCCGTGGCTGCTCCTCGGCCTGCTGGTTGTGGGCGTGACCTTCCGGCGGCAGATCGGGTGGGTCGTGCAGACCGTTTTCACCACCAAGGAGCCGTCCCCCGCGCAGCTTCGCGCCGGCATCGAGAGCGGGCGGACGTTGCTCGAGCGTTGGCGCAACACGCCGCCTCGACCCGACTCGCCCATCGAGCGTCTCTGGCGGCGCGGCCTCCCGCAGGTAGGTCTGGGGCTGGCCGTCGGGACGGCGATCATGCACTACGGCGACTTCGCGGTGTACTGGTTGATGCGACAGGGGTTGTAGTAACGGCGGCCACGGGCGGGCCGCCCATGTCACCAACGACACTTGCGAATGGAGCGACTCTTGCTGCCACCGGGTCGGCTTACGACTTCTGCGCCGGGGAGGCTCTGCCTCTTCGGCGAGCATCAGGACTTCCTGGGTCTGCCGGTGATCGCGCTCGCCGTAACGCGCGAGATCGCCTTCACAGGCACGCGGCGCGAGGACAGCCTGTTTCGCATCGATCTGCCTGACATCGACGACCATGACGAGATCGACCCAGGCAACGAGCTGACATACCGCCACCGACGGGACTACCTGCGCTCGGCGGTGAACGTGCTGCGTCGCGAGGGGCTGCGGTGTCGCTACGGCTACGACATCACGGTGCGAGGCAACATCCCGATCAACGCGGGTTGCGGGAGCTCGTCGGCAATGCTCAATGCCTGGATCGCTTTCCTGGCGGTCTCTCAGAGCGACGCCTTCCCCCGCGATCCGGTGACGGTCGCGCGGCTGGCGCACCGTGCTGAAGTCATTGAGTTCAACGAGCCCGGCGGGATGATGGACCACTACACCTCGGCCCTCGGCGGGCTACTGCACATCAGGACCGAGGGAGAGATCGAGTGCACGCGCCTCCCGGCGATGCTCGAGGGCTTCGTCCTGGGCGATTCCCTCACCCCCAAGGACACGACCACCACCCTCGCCCGTTCGCGGCAGGCGATGGCGCGCGCCGTGGCCGTCGCGAGGCAGGAGATCAACGGGTTCAGCATTCACGAGACCCCGGTTGAGGACGCACGCGGCGTCTTCGCCAACCTCGAAGTGCGCGGTCAGGAGATGCTGGAGGGGAACCTCATCAACCGGGACCTGTGCGTGGCGGCTCGCCGGTTGCTGGGCGCCGAGGACCCGGATGTCGCCGAGATCGGCCGGTTGCTGCAAGAGCACCACGAGCAGCTCTCGCGCAACATCCAGATCTCCACCGAGAAGATCGACCGCATGGTTGAGGCTGCGCTGGCCGCCGGCGCACTCGGAGCCAAGATCAACGGATCGGGCGGGGGCGGGTGCATGTTCGCGCTGGCGCCGGGTCGCCAGGAGCAGGTGGCGGCGGCCATCGAGTCGGCAGGCGGGAAGGCCTACATCGTGGAGTCTCACCCGGGACTGACGGTCACTGTGGAGTAGCGGGGTCCGCTGATGGCATCTCTGAAGATCTCCATCACCGGCGTTCGAGGCATCGTGGGGGAGACGCTCGATCCCCGACTGCTCACGAACTTCGCGCAGGCGTTCGGGACACTGGTGGGGCCGGCGACGGTGCTGATCTCGCGCGATACCCGGCCCTCCGGGCCGATGGTGACCTCCTGTGTGGCAGCGGGCCTCCTGGCCACCGGCTGTCGGGTGGTGGAGCTCGGCGTCTGTCCCACGCCCGCGATGCAGTGGGCGGTCAAGTCCACCGAGGCCGGCGGCGGGATCGCGGTCACTGCCGGCCACAACGCCCTCGAGTGGAACGCCCTCAAGTTCGTGCGACAGGACGGCCTCTACCTGAACGCCAACCAGGGCGAGGAGCTGCTGAACATCCTCCACCAGGGCGAGTTCCACAAGGCGCCCTACCGGGAAGTGTGCCCGGCCGTCGAGACGGAAGCCCTGCTGCCACAGGAGCACGCCCGGGTGCTGCGCCGGCACATCGACGCGAAGGCGATACGCAAAGCCGCCTTCACGGTTGCGGTTGATTGCTGCAACGGAGCGTGCTCGGGCTTCACCCCCGGCTTCCTGGGGTCATTGGGCTGCCGCGTGGTCCCGATCAACACCGACACGGACCAGCCCTTCCCCCACGAGCCAGCGCCCGGCCCGAAGAACCTCGGCCAACTGCGCGCGCTGGTCGCCGCCGCTAAGGCGGATGTCGGCTTCGCTCAGGACGCCGACGGGGACCGCCTCGGGGTGGTCACTGAGAAGGGCGAGGCGCCGGGTGATGAACTGACCCTCTGCCTGGCGACGGAGGCTGTGCTGAGCCGGGGGGACCCGGGGCCCGTGGTGACCAATGTCTCCACTACTCATGCCGTTGACGAGGTCGCGGAGCGCCACGGGCGGGAAGTGATCCGGACGCGGGTCGGGCAGTCTTTCGTGGCGGAAGCCGCGCTGAGCAATGAGGCCGCCGTTGCGGGCGAGGGCAGCGGAGGCGTGATGTTCCCGCGTATCAACTGCGCGCACGACAGCCTGGCGACGCTGGCTCACGTGCTCGAACTCATGGCTCACGTCGGCCGCCCGTTGAGCAGCATTGTCGCCGAACTGCCGAGCATCCACATGGTCAAGCTCACCATCCCGTGTCCGCCGGCTAAGGTCTCGGCGGTTGTCGAGCAGATCCGCGAGGAAGCCGAGCAGGGCGTCTTTGGCGGCGCCATCGATCTCGAGGACGGCGTGAAGATCATCGACGAGGGCATGTGGGTGCACGTTCGGGCCTCAATCACCGAGCCGATCATCCGCGTCATCAGCGAGGGCCCGACGCAGCAGGCCGCCAACGACCTGGCCGAGCGCTTCGCCTGGCGCGTGCGGCGGGCGGTCATGTGAAGCGGGGTCGCGAGGGCATACCATGGTAACGGCGCGGTCGCCGGTTCATACGCTGAAGGTCAGCATCTCGGGCGTGCGCGGGGTCGTGGGCGAATCGCTCACGCCTCAGCTCGTCGTGGGCTTCGCGGAGGCGTTCGGTTGCTACGTCGAGGGCGGCGTCGTGCTGGTCGGGCGCGATACCCGCCAGACAGGAGAGATGGTCCGCTCGGCCGTAGTCGGCGGCCTGCTGGCGACGGGCTGCCGTGTGATCGACCTGGGCGTGGTGCCCGTCCCGACGGTGCTGGTCGCGGTGAAACACCGACAGGCTGCGGGCGCTGTCGCCATCACCGCGAGCCACAACCCGGCGCAGTGGAACGCGCTGAAGTTCGCGCAATCCGATGGCGTCTTCCTCAACTCGTACCAGGCGACCGAGCTGCTCGACGTGTACCATCAGGGCGAGTTCCGGCTGGCGCGCACGTCGGAGATCAGCCCCGTGGAGACCGATAGCGACGCCGTCGAGCGACATGTCAGGCTGGTCGTGCAGAGCACGGACGTGGACGCGATCCGCGCACGGCGGCCGAAGGTCGTTGTGGACACGTGCAACGGCGCGGGCGCTGTGATGGCCCCCGACTTGCTGCGCGAGCTGGGCTGCAAGGTGAAGGTCATTCACGGCAAACCGGACGGCGACTTCCCTCACGACCCCGAGCCGATTGCCAAGAACCTGCGGGCCTTGTGCCGCGCCGTGAAGGAGACGGGCGCGGACGTAGGCTTCGCCCAGGACGCCGACGCGGATCGGCTGGCGATCGTGTCCGAGAAGGGGCGCGCCATCGGGGAGGAGTTCACGCTGGCGTTCGCCTGCGACACGGTCGCGGCCCAGACGCCGGGACCGATCGTGACCAACGTGTCCACAAGCCGCATGATCGACGAGGTCACTGACCGTCACGGGGGCCAGGTCATCCGCACCAAGGTCGGCGAGATCAACGTCGTGGAGACCATGCTGCGCGAGCGAGCCGTGGTCGGCGGCGAGGGGAACGGTGGCGTCGTCTACCCGCGGGTGCATCTGTGCCGCGACGCCATGGCCGGCATGGCCCTGGTACTGCAGGGACTCGCGGAGCATGGGACCATCTCCGCCTGGATGCGCCGCTTCCGCCCAAGCGGCATGCACAAGACGAAGATCGAGTGCCCCTCGAGCCGGGTCCCGCACGCGATGGCCGCTGTTCGGCGCGAGTATGCGGACAACAAGCTGGACCTCACCGAGGGTCTGAAGGTCCTCTGGCCCGACACGCGCCAGTGGCTGCACATCCGGCCGAGCAACACTGAGCCTATCATCCGCGTGATCGCCGAGTGCGACACCACCGGCGCCGCCCGGCGATTGTGCGAGGAGGCCGTGGCGATCCTCAGACCGGTCGTCAACGCATGACACGGCCACCATCCGCGGGAGAGGCACGGGCCACGGTCACCGTTCTTACCAGCAGCTTCGGCGGCGGCCACCGGATGATCGCCCAGACCGTAGCTGCGGCGGTGCGCGACCTCCGGCCACAGTGGGACGTCGAGGTCCTCGACTTCTTCGAGGAGTTCGTCGGCCCCAAGTTCAGCCGGGCCGTCGCCTGGTCGTACGGCTTCAGCGCCCGCAACGCCCCCTTCTTGTATGGCTCGTTCTACCGCACCGCGCAGTGGGTGGGCGAACACCCGCGCGTGCAGAGCCGGCTGAACCGAGTCGGTCGTCGCCGCCTGCGCGAGTACCTGCGGAGCCGGCGACCCGACGTGGTCGTCAGCACATATCCGACGCCCTCCGCCGTGCTTTGCGGCCTGAAACGCCGGGGCGAAGTGAGCGTCCCCTCGGTCACCATCCTCACCGATTGCGCAAGCCACAGTCAGTGGATTCACGAAGGCGTGGACCTCTACATCGTCGGCCACGACGCGCTCCGAGAGGAACTGGTTGGTTTGGGGGTGCCCGGTGACCGCGTCCAGGCCAGCGGCGTCCCCGTGCGGCCCGGGTTCACGCCACGCGATGACTGCCCGGCGGACGGCCCGGTGCTGATCACCGTGGGTGCCGAGGGAATGCTCCGCGGCGCGGAAGCGCTCTGCCGCGCCGTGGCCGAGTGCGCCCCTCGAACCATCGTCGTCTGCGGCCACGACAGGGCCCTGCAGCGGGCGCTGGAATCCCTGGCGCCCGCTCTGGACGGCGCCCTCGAAGTCTACCCGTTCGTCGAGGACATCCACCGCCACTACACTGCCGCGTCCCTGTTTGTGGGGAAGCCGGGTGGGGTCACTGTAGCGGAGGCTCTGGCGGTCGGCCTGCCGCTGGTCCTCTACGGGGCGATCCCCGGCCAGGAGCGCGCGAACCAGTCGTTCGTCGTCGCCGGCGGCGCGGGGCGGGCAGCAAGGACCATCCGCGAGGTTTGCGCCATCGTCACGAAGCTGCTCGCGGACCCCGACCAACTCGCCGGGGTGGCACAACGCGCCGCGGCCCTCGGCCTACCGAATGCAGCCCGCGACGCCGCCTCCTCCATCATCGACCTTGTCGAGAGGGCCTGATTGCTGCGAGGCCCCAAACCGGCCGGGGCTCCCCGGTGTCTAACGCTTGTGGGAGGCCTTGCCTCCCCGTCCCGGGCGAAGGACTGCGCTCGACGGGGGACGAACTCACCCGCTGCTCATCAACCGCCCGAGTGCCGGTACGAAGAGGACTGTGATGCCAAGGCTGCTCCTGTTTCTCGCGGTGCTGGCCGCCGCCACCGGCTGTGCGACCGCGCAGACGGGCGAACTGCCGTTGACCTTCGCTGATGGGCAACGCGCCTGGACCGTGCTCGCCGACGGCGGCGGCCAAGTGAGCTGGAGCGGGTCTGGGCCGGCGACGGAGGTCTCGCTGGCGCCGGGCGCCGGACAGGCCGGCATTGTCGCCCGACTGGAGCCTGAGCCGACGGGGCTGGTGGACATCGGCGTGTCGGCGACGGGCGAGGGGGCGCCTCAGCTCGTCGTTCAGTTCCTGCGCGAGCCGACGACGAAGTCCGCTGCCACGCTGTGGCGCATGGCTGTGCCCCCGGGCAAGCGGCAGCGTCTTGCTGCTCGCCTGGCGCCTCCCGCGGCCGGCAGTCAGCCCTTGTACTTGTACATCGGCGCACAGGCGCAGGGCCAGCTGCGGCTGAGCGAACTCGCTCTCGTGCAGGAGACTCTTCCCCTGCCGGCGGACACGTCGGTCAAGCCGGCCTTGCCCGATGGCTGGAAGCCCGACGGGCCTCTGGACGCGCAGGCGAGAGAGATCGCAGGTGTGACCGAGTTGACCGTCGATGTCGGCGGGACGCAGGTCTCGGTGAACCCGGAGACGTCCTGCGCACTGGGGGGATTCGCGTCGCTGTCGGCCCTCGTTCTCGCACGGGGAACCGGGACGCGGATGCTGTCGATCACAGGTGAGTTCCCCGACGGCGTCGCCTGCGATGCGCGGGAGTACGCCATTGCGAAGAGCGGCCTCCACAACGCCTCGCTACGGGTGCAAGGGCTGCTGCCGGGAGCCTACAGCGGGCGGCTCACCGCGAGTTCCGGCAAGGACTCGGCCTCGTTTCCGATCCACCTGACCGTGTCCCGCAACTACCCCGCCTTCGGTGTGACCGCCGGTGACACTCCCGGCGCCCGCCAGTGGCAGCTTCGCGAGGTGCTCGTCCGGGCCACAGTAACCTCAACCGCCCAGCAGTTGCTTGACCAGGTCCGGCCCATCATCGAGGGTCCGCCGACGATCCCCGTCGTCTTCTTCGAGGGCCTGCCGGAAAACGGCGTGCTCCGTGAGTTCGTGACTGCTCTGAAGGGCAAGGTTGGCCTGTACAGCGCGGCCTGGCGCCCGGGCCGACCCTACCAGAGCAACGCATTCCAGGAGGAGGCGGAAGCGCTTCTGGCCGTGTCCCGCGAACTGCATTCAGTGGTGAGCACGGCTGACCTGGACGCCGCCTGCATTTCACCCGTGTTCGACTGCACTGCCAACGCGGAAGGCACGCCGGAGAACCGCCTGCTGGACGCGTGCCTCGCGCTGAAGATGGACAAGTACTTCGGCGCGGTCGTCGTGAGGGCAACCCCTCTGCCGGTCGGCGGCGTGCTGGGGGAGTCGCTCAATGACAAGAACGCCCGCGAGCCGAGCGCCTTCTGGGCCGACCTCGATCCCCAGCAGTATCCGCGGACAGTCGAGGCGCTCATGGAGAAGCACGACGCCTCGCAGCCGATTCTCACCTCGGGAATCGGGGGCCCGGCCAGCACTGACGAGCGCCTTGATGCAGTGAAGGTCGCTCGTAGCATGTGCCTCGCGGCCTATGCGGGCGCGACGGGGGCCACCTTCCCCGGGGGCCCCGAGGCGGGTCGGATCGCGCTGACCCGCGCCGATGGGGCGCTTTCTCCTGCGGGGCTGGCCGTGCGCGAGCTGAGCCGCGAACTCGCAGGGGCAGCCCCGATTCTGCGCTCCTGGACCAGCAGCGAGATCTCAGGGCGGTTCGGCGAGGCGATCGTCGCGCTGCCGTTCGTGCGCGGGGACGAGGTGATCCTGGTGCTCTGGAACAACACCTCGACCGCGAAGTTACTGACGCTGACGCTCCGCCAGGTACCCTACAGCGAGCATGTCCTGGCCGTCTCGCGTGACGATCCGCTGATCAGCCGCACGTACGAGGGGCACTTCGAGTTCACCAAGCGCGCGGTGCAGGCCAAGCGCCAGGAGGTGTACGTGCGCCTGGCGCCGCTGCAGGTGCAGGTGCTCCGTTACCGCATGCAGATCGCAATCCCGACGTGGCTGGATGGCCTCACGTACACCGTTCAGCCGAAGGGCGGGCCACCCAAGCCGGATCGCGACGACCGGCCCTGGTGGAAGAAGCTGCAGGACTGGGCGGAGGGGACGGAGTGACCCGGGCGGACGAGAAGCGGGAACTCCGCCGGCGGACCATCGCCTTGCGCGACGCTCTGGACGCGCCGACGCGCAAGGCGAACAGCGCCGCGATCTGCCGCCGTGTCCTTGAGAGCCCGGAGTTCCGGCGGGCGCGGGTCGTGCTGTTGTTCGCGAGCTTCGGGAGCGAAGTGGACACGGGCGATTTGCTTGAGGCGTCGCTGCGCATGGGCAAGCGTCTGGCGCTGCCCAGGGTGGACCCCGAGACGCGCCGGCTCGAGCTGCGCGAGGTCCGGTCCCCCAATGCCGACCTCACGCCGGGCACCTGGGGTATCCCGGAGCCGATCCCCGAACGGTGTCCCGAGGTCGCGCTGCACGACATCGACTTCGTCCTGGTGCCGGGCGTCGCCTTCGACCGGGAGCTGCGGCGGCTCGGGTACGGCGGCGGGTACTACGACCGAGTCCTCGCCGCCGTCGCCGGTCGCGCACCGGCGATCGCGATCTGCTTCGCGGCGCAGGTGGTGGCCGAGGTGCCGGCGGACGAGCACGACATGCGCGTGCGTGTCCTCATTACCGAGACGGAACGGATTGACCGGCCATGAGAGACCGAATCACGCTCCACAACATGCACTTCTACGGACACCACGGGGTCGGCGCCGCCGAGCGCGACCTGGGCGGGCGTTTCTCCTTCGACATCGAACTCGTCCGCGACCTCACCCGCCCGGGCGAGACCGACGACCTGAGTGACACGGTCGATTACCAAGCGGTCTACGACCTCGTGGCCCAAATCCAGCGACGCGGGTTCTGCCTGCTGGAGGCCCTGGCGCTCAACATCGCGCGTGGCATCCTGGAGACCTTCGACGTGGACGAGGTCACGGTGCGGGCCCGCAAGCAGAGCGTGCCCCTCGGCGGCCTGATCGACTGCGCCGAGGTCGAGGTCACGAGAACCAGAGACCGTCCGCTCTCTCACTGAGTCTCGTGTATCTTGGGGAACAAGGAGCGAATCCGTGGGGCGGGCATTCCTGCCCGCCAATGGCCCGTGGCGGGCAGGAATGCCCGCCCCACGAGTTTCCCTACCTACACGAGACTCAGTAGGCTGATGGCGTCGAAGCTGGCGCTTCGACCTACTACAGGAAGGGGCTCGTAGGACGAGGCGCCAGCTTCGTCACCCTTGAGGCCTCCGCCCGGCAAGCGAAAGGAACCCCCGATGCCCATCGACCTGTTCGACTGCGTGTCGCCGCTGGACTACCGGTACTACGCCAACAACGACAAGCTCGTGCAGCTCCTCGGCCCGTACGTCAGCGAGCGCGGGAGGCTGGCGGCGGAACTGGCCGTCGAGGCGGCGGTCGTGCGCGTGCTGGCGCGACGGGGCGTGTGCAGCCAGGCGATCGCAGATGAGATCGATGCCGCGACCGCGCGGGTGAAGCTGGAGGATGTGACGCAAGAGGATGCGCGCATCCACCACTCGACCCGCGCGCTCGTGAACTGCCTGCGGGCCGAGGTGAGCGATGAGGCAAAGCCGTTCGTCCACCTCATGCTCACCAGCTTCGATGTGAAGGACACGGCCGCGGCCTGGCGCTTCAAGCAGGCGACTGAGAAGGCAATTGTGCCGACGCTGCTCGACCTCGAGGACACGCTCATCAAGCTTGCCTTGCGTGAGAAGGACACGCTCCAGATGGGCCGCACCCACGGCCAGCACGCCGTGCCGATCACCTTCGGCTTCGCGCTTGCCTCCTACGTGAGCCGCCTGGGCGGACGCATCGAGGCGGTGCGCGACGCGGGGGCCGCGCTGAGAGGGAAGATCAGCGGGGGCGTCGGCGCGCACAACGCGCAGTGCCTGTTCGTGGATGACCCCATCGAGCTGGAGCGCGAGGTGCTGGCCGAGCTCGGCCTGCAGCCGTCGATCTCCTCCACGCAGATCGCGGAGGCCGAGCCGCTCGTGGACTTCGTCCATGCGCTGGTCTCGACGCTGGGCGTGCTGGCGAATCTGGCCGACGACATGCGCCACCTGCAGCGCACGGAGATCTCCGAGGTCGCCGAGGAGTTCACGGCCGAGCAGGTCGGCTCCTCAACCATGCCGCACAAGCGCAACCCGTGGAACTTCGAGAACATCAAGAGCTTCTGGAAGGCCTTCATGCCGCGCATGGTGACGGTCTACCTGGACCAGATCAGCGAGCACCAGCGCGACCTCTCGAACTCCGCGTCGGCGCGCTTCATCCCCGAGGTCATCGTGGCCCTCGTCGCGACGGCCCGCCGGATGAACCGCATCATGGGCAAGTTGATCGCCGACCCCGCGCAGATGAAGCGCATCTTGGACCTCAGCGAGGGCATGAGCGCCGCCGAGCCGGCCTACATCCTGCTCGCCGCCTACGGCCATCCTGATGCCCACGAGGCCTCCCGCAAGCTGACCCTCGAAGCGCAGGCCACCGGGAAGCCCTTCCCCGAGGTCTTCTTCGCCGCCGAGGACCTGCAGCCATACATCGCCCAGTTCACCGACAAGCAGAAGGACCTCGTTCGCCACGTGGAGTCCTACACGGGGATCGCCTCGGAGAAGACGGAGCGCATCTGCGAGCTGTGGCGAGGGAGGCTGTGGTGGTAACGACGGTTGGCAGGTAACGGCGGTAACGACGGCCGGCAGGCAACGGCAGTAACACGCCTCGCAGGTTCACAACCGACGACACTGGCGGCCCGCCCGTTAGCGGCATGAGGCCTTCCGGAGATGCGCGATGAGCGCGCCGAGCATCTTGCTGACTCGGGCCGCCTCATCGCGCAGATACTCAGACAGCTCCGGTGCCACGTACGCCCGGTCCGCGGCGATGTAGAGCTGCGCGCGCAGTTCCCCCACCGAACCCTTCGCTATCGTCAGGAAGCGGATGAACTCCGCTGGACTCCCTCGCTCGAAGCCTTCGGCAATGTTCGACAGGACTGAGACAGCGGCCCTCCGTACTTGGTCACGCAGCCCGAAGTCGCGGGCGAAGGGCGCTTGCTCGGATGCATCGTAGACCGCGTTGGCCAGTTGTCGGGCCTTCTGCCAGGCCTCGATGTCCTCGAACCGTTGGAAGCGCGTCATCCCGCCATCCTCGTTGCCCCCGGACCGTCGTCGCTGCCGCTGTCTGCGAGCCGCCGTTGCGGCTGTTGCCGCCCGGGCGTCGCTGCCGTCGTTACCGTCGCTACCGTCGTTACCGTCGCTACCTACGTACTCGCGATGATGCAGTCCAAGTGGGCCGAGGTGTCGTAGACGAGCTGCTCCGGGAACTGCGGGTAGGGCGACAGCTCGGCGGTGAGGTAGTCGCTGTAGCCGACGCCCTTGAGGGCGTTGACGAAGCGCGGGAAGTCCACGTCGCCGGTCAGCACCGGGACGAACTGGCGCTGGCCCACGTTGAAGTCCTTGATGTGCACCTTCACGATGCGGCGGCCGAGGGTTTCGACGTAGTGGTGCGGGAAGCCGTAGAGCAGGATGTTCCCCACGTCGAAGTAGGCCTTCACCAGCTCGTGGCGGAAGTCGTCGATGTAGTCGCGCATCTCCATGGGGCTGAGCAGGAACTTGTTCCACACGTTCTCGATGGCCATCACGACTCCCAGTTCCTCGGCCGTCGGCAGCAACTCGCGGATGCTCTTGCGGGAGAGGTCGTAGACCGCCTCATACGAGTCGTCCGCCGTGACGACGCCGGGCACGACCAGCACGACGCCCGCGCCCGACCACTTTGCGACATGCAGTGCGTGCTTGATCCCGTCCACGCCCTGTAGCCGAATGCCCTCGTCGGTGCTGGAGAGCGGAAGCTGCCAGTGC
>VGFC01000022.1 GCA_016869045.1 Armatimonadota bacterium | reverse complement strand
TGGTGCGCATGTCCTCCTCCCAGCGGGCGAGGGGGAAGTAGGTGAGCGACATGGCGTAGGGCTCCTGTGGCACCCAGACGCCCTCGCAGACGTCCGGGATGTTGATCCGGTTGTTCTCGAAGACGAGGTTGCGGTAGCGGGCGTGGAGGATCTGGATGTTGATCCCGATAGGGCAGACGCGCTGGCCCTTCGCGTTCGTGTAGGCCGTGCCCTCGATCGTGTTGTCGCGGACGATGATGTTGTCCATGCGCACGTCGCCGCCGGGGGTCTGGCCGTAGAGGTTCACGCCGCGCGGCGACCAGGGATCGTGAATGGGATGCGCGAGCGTAACCTTGTTGCGCGCGAAGAGGACGTTGGTGTGGCTGGGCATCTGCAGGGGCACGTTGTTGTCGCCCTTGGCCTCAAGTGAGATGCCCATCGTGACGTTGAGGAACTCGTTGTCCACGATGGTGATGTCGCGGTTCCACCAGCTCATGACGTAGACCGCGACGCCCTCGAAGTTCTCGATGCGGTTGTTGCGGACCGTCAGTCCGACGCAGTCCCCGTACGTGATCCCGTGCAGGAAGCAACTCTGCGTGCCCGGCGTGTAAGGCTCATCGCGGATGGCGCAGTTCTCGACCACGCCGCCGTAGGAGGGCCACCAGTTGTTCTCGTTCTCACCGCCGTTGGCGGGGTCAAAGTCGGGGTCCTTGCCCTTGGGCATGATCCAGCTGAGGTCGCTGAAGTTGTTCGCGCCGCCGAGGGCGATATGGGTGATCTCGCCGAGCGGGGCCTGGAGTTCGGGGTTGTGACCGGGATCGGTGAACAGGAGGTCACGGTAGGTCGCGGCCTGGCGGCAGCCGTTCGGGTCCTTGTAGACGAGGGTCTGGTGGATCACAAACGCCTCGCGGGAGCTGCCCTCGGGATGGCGGCCCGTCCCGTAGCCGCGGAAGTGGCAGCGCTCGACCAACACCCCGCCGCCGCGCACGCCGATGGCGTTGATCGTCGTGTACTTGTCCTGGCCATCGAAGTTGCAGTCGATGGTGAGGTCGCGAACGACGGCGTAGTCCGCGCTCTCGTGGAATGCCCGATTGCCCAGCAGGTTGAAGTAGTTCTCGGCGGGGCCGTTGCCGCAGGGATTGGTCCCGGTGAGGAGCCGGATGGTCGTCTTGTCACGCCCGCTGCCCTCGATGCGGTACCGCGGGCCGAGGTCGATGGCGTTGTACGTCGCCTGCGGGTTGAACGGCGTCGGTTTGCCGCGGACGCCGTAGGTCTTGGCTAGCAGCTTCACGCGCCCCAGCGAGGCGAGGCAGGCGTTGATGGCCGCGTGGTCATCGTGGGGGTCGGGCCCGTCCCCATCCCCATACGCACCGAACCACTCGGCATAGGCATCGCTCTGGGCGTCATACTGACGCACGAAGCGGCCGGGGACGCCCTCGGCCTGGAAGACGGTACCCCCGTCCGGCGGCTGTGCATTCAGGCGCTGGTACATGAACAGCCCACCGCCGCCGTCGTCGGGCTGACGGTAGCCGCGGACCTCGAAGGGTGTCGCGTCAGCCTGCGGCGCGGCCTTCAGCATGTCGGCGATGGTGTCGACGGCACGAGGCTCGGGCGGCTGAGCGGGCACCGAGTAGGCCGTGGCGACGATTGCGAGGCAGACGATCATCCCCGATCCTCCCAACCTGCGAACTTGCCGACCTGAGAACTCGCCAACTGCCCTACCCCCACGGCTCCAGCATGACCTTCGCGGACTCGTGCGACGCGGAGGTCTCGAACGCCTCCTGGATCTGGCTGAAGCCGAAGACGTGGCTGATCAGTTGGTCGATGACGGGCGACTCGCGGATGACCTGCAGGACTCCCGGGTAGTCGTTGAGGTTGTAGTGCCAGGCACCCGCGAGCTTGACGCCGGTCTGCACGAGGTCGGGCGTGCCTCTGATCTCGAGCGGCTCGTTCGCCCATGCGACGAAGATCATCCAGCCGCCGAAGCGAGTGGCCTTCAGCAGCAGTCGCTGCGCGTCGAGCGCGCCGGCACAATCCACCGTGCAGCGCGCGCCCTCCCCGTGGGTGATCTCCATGATCTGCTCGAACACGGTCTCATCATGCGGATCGAGGACGGAGTCCGCGCCCAGCTCGCGGGCCTTCGCCTGACGCCAAGGGAGGGGCTCCAGCGCGATGACCCGCGCGTTGCGGAACTTCGCGTTGACCACGCCGCCGAGGCCCACCGGCCCCATGCCCGCGATGAGGACGGTGTCGAAGGCGCCAAGTTGCGCAATCTCATAGGCGCCGAACGTGGGCCCGAGCGCGCAGATGGCGAGCCCTGCGTGATGATAGCTGACCTCATCAGGGATGGGTGAGAGAAGCCAGGAGGGCTTGAGCACGTACTGCGCCATGGTGGCCTGACCGTGCGGGGAGCCGGTGAACTGCGCGAAGTTGTGCACGTTCGTGCAGCGGATGTAATCGCCCGCAAGGCACAGCCGACACCTGCCGCACGGCCACTGCGGCTGCACCACGACGCGGTCGCCGATCTTCACCTTGCACGGCTGCGCGATCGCGACCACCTCGCCGACGGCCTCGTGGCCGAGGCTCTCGTGCCGGCCGCCCGCGAGCCACGCCTTGTACTCGGTGCACATCGGGGCGACGTGGATCTTCACGACCACCCAGTCCTCGATGGGCTGAGGATCGGGGACTTCGACGATCTCCGCCTGGCGTTCACCGGAGATGATGACCTTCTGCATGGCGGCGCTCCTGAACCCCTTCGGACGGCAACGAAAACGGGAAGACTCGAAGCCATGAAGAACGGCGAAGAACGACAACGGCACGTGTCTTCGCGACCGAGGGTGAAAGGCCCTGTTTGGCGAACCGGAAGGCATGGTGCAATCGATACTGCTGTCGTTGCTTCCGGTGACCCCGATGAGCCAGGCGTCGGCCGCGCCGTTCTACGCGGACAAGCTGAACCTGCTGACGTACATCGACGAGGGCGGACAGGCGCACGCGACCCGGACGCCGGAGGAATGGGCGATTCGGCGCGGGCACATCCTGGCGAACATGCAGCTGGTAATGGGGCCGCTGCCGAAGGAGCCGCGCGAGGGGCCGCCCGCCGTGAATGCGTCGGAGGAGCTGGAGACAGGCAAGTGGATCCGGCAGAAGATCACGTATGAGGTGGCGCCGGGCGACCGTGTGCCAGCGTTCCTCTTTCTGCCGAAGGGTGTGCGCGGGAAGCGGCCGGCGATGCTGTGCCTGCACCAGACCATCGAGATCGGCAAGGGCGAACCGGCAGGCCTCGGCGGCAGCCCGGACCTGCACTACGCCCAGGAGCTGGCGGAGCGCGGGTACGTGACGCTCGCGCCGGACTACCCGAACTTCGGCGACTACAAGATCGACGTCTATGCGCGCGGGTTCGTCAGCGCAACGATGAAGGGCATCGTGAACCACGTGCGCGCGATCGATCTGCTCCAGAGCTTGCCGGAGGTCGATCCGGAGCGGATCGGCGTCATCGGGCATTCGCTCGGCGGGCACAACAGCCTGTTCGTCGCGGCGTTCGACGAGCGGATCAAGGTCGCGGTGACGAGCTGCGGGTTCAACTCGTTCGCCAAGTACTACGGCGGCGACCTGACCGGCTGGTCGCACAACGGCTACATGCCGCGCATCGCGAGCGAGTACGGCCGAGACCCCGCGCGGATGCCATTTGACTTCACGGAGGTGCTCGGGGCCATCGCGCCGCGGGCGATCTTCGTGAACGCGCCCCTGCGGGATGCAAACTTCGAGGTGTCGGGCATATACGACTGCCTGAACGCTGCGAGGCCCGTGTACTCGCTGTTCGGCGCGGAGGATCGGCTGATGGCAGTGCATCCGGACTGCGAGCACAGCTTCCCGCCGGAGGCAAGGGAGAAGGCGTACGAGTTCGTGGAGCGGGTGATCGGCAAAGGCGAAGGCTGAAACACGAAGAACCCGAAGAAGGCACGAAGAGGCCCGAAGACGGAGGGAGGGACACGGATGCGCGAACCGGTGCGAACTGCAATCATTGGGGTGACGGGGATGATGGGGGAGACACGGCTTGGGCAGCTGCAGGAGGACCCGCGCGCGGAGGTTGTGATGGCTGTGGGAAGGGACCTGGGGAGGTTGAGGGAGGCGATTCCCGACGAGGGAGTGCGGTTGGCTACGCGGCTGGAGAACGTGTTGGGGGACGACGTGGACGCGGTGGTGGTCAGTACGTGCAACGTGCTGCACTACGAGCAGGTGAAGGCGGCGCTCGCGGCGGGCAAGCACGTGCTGTGCGAGTACCCGCTGGTGGATGATCTCGGGCAGTATGACGAGCTCGTGGCCTTGGCGCAGGGGAATGGCGTGGTGCTGCATCACGGCTTGACGGTGAGGGCGGAGAGTCTGCACCGCACGATGAAGGAGACGCTGGCCAAGCTGGGCGAGCCGCGCGCAGCGTACTACCGATACTACGGCGGTGCGAAGTGGTACATCGATCCGGCGCTACGCGGGGACATGTTCTGCGGGTTGCACATCCACTTCATCGACCAGTTCATCGACCTCTTCGGCCAACCGAGCGGAATCGCGGCACACGGCATCGAGAAGGACCGGCAAGTCTCGGCCACGGTGATGATGAAGTGGGCGTCGGGGCTGGTGGGCACGATCGAGTTCGCCATGGGCTTTGCGGACAAGCCGGGCTACATGGGCACGATTGTCACCACGGACGGCTGGTGTGGGTTCTCGACCGACCCGGAGATGCACGTGACCGTCGAGCGCGGGGGCGAGCGTGCGATCATCACACCGCCGCCCGATACATCGAAGGCGGAGGACACGAGTAGCTTCCTGGATGAGGTCCTGGGCACGGGAGGACCGTTGAGCGACCTGGAGACGGGGAGGAGGGCGATTGAGCTCTGCCTGGAGTGCAGCAGGCAACTGAGGTAAAGCGCATGGATCACGTTGAGAGGGTTGAGCGGGCGTATCGGTTCGACGGACCGGATTGCGTGCCGCTGGAAGTGCATGACGTGCCGCACCTCTACGATGCCTACGGGACGCTCGACCCGGCGACGGCGAAGCTCGTGGCGGGCACCGAGGACTTCGACTCGCTGCGCGTGACATACCACTGGACGTTCACCGAGGAGGGGCAGAACGAGGCGGGGGAGAGGCTGCGGCGCGATGAATGGGGCTGCCTGCAGCGCGTGCCGAAGGACCTGAGCACCGCGTACCAGGTGCTGGAGAAGCCGCTGAGTGAGCCGGGCGCGCTCGACCGGTATCAGTTCCCCGATCCGTCCGTGAGCGATCCGTTCTTCGAGCGCACGGCCGCCGTGCTGCGGGAGCACTACCCGGACCGGTTCGTGTGCGGGTACGTCGATCCAGGGCCGCTGCTCGTGGCGTTCAACCTGTACGGCTACGACGGGCTGCTGATGCGGCTGCACGACAACCTGGCGGAGGTGCTCGAGGTCGTCGAGCAGGTCGTCATCTATCAGAAGGGCATCATCGACCGCTGGGCGGACATCGGCGTGCCGATGGTCGCGATCATCGACGAGTTCGCCGGCACCGATGGGCTGATGTTCGCGCCGGACCTGTGGCGCGAGGGGTTCGCCGTCTTCTACGAGGAGCTGTTCGGGCGCATCCAGTCTCACGGGATGTTCGCTGGGTGTCTCTTCGACGGGGACATCAGCGCGATCCTGGATGACTACCTGGCGCTGGGGCCCGACGTCGTGGAGATCGTGCAGCCGAACATCGTAGGCATCGAGCGGTGGGGCGAGGCCTTGCGAGGGAAGGTCGCCTGTAAGGCGTCGGTGGACATGATGACGACCCTCGCGACCGGCACGCCTGAGCAGTGTCGGGCGGAGGCGCGGAAGCTCATGGAGACCTTCGCGACGCCCGATGGGGGCTTCATGGGCGTATCAATGCGGTGGCACCGCCCGGAGTACCCGGCGGCGAACGTGGCGGCGGCGGCGGAGGTGTTCGGACGGCGAGGAGCGAGGGGAGAGGAGTGAGGAGCGAGAGATGGCAACGGCGGACGGCGGGAGGTAGCGTTATGCGAGGGCTGATCGCGATGGCAGGGATGTTGATGGGGGCGACAGCGTCGGCGGGAGAGGTTCTGCTGACCGCGAGCAATCCGGAGGGGGTGAGCCTGCCGGCGTGGCCGGTGGTGATCGGGGTGCCGTTCCCCGTGGGAGAGCTGTCGGCTACGGAGCGCGTTGCGGTGGTAGATGCAAGTGGCAAGCCGGTCCCGGCGCAGCTCAGCGTGGGCACACGGTGGTGGGCGCGAGGAGGGAGCGTGCAGACGCTGCTGGTGCGGTTCGTAGCCGATCCCCAGGTGAAGGGCTATCGCTTGGTCTACGGCGAGGGCGCCCCGGCCAGTCCGGCCCCGGAGCAGCCGGTGAGTGTGGCTCAGGACGGCGGGGCAGTCACGGTGACGAACGGGCCGCTGAAGCTCGCGCTGACCACGGGCCGAGGCGGGCCGATTGCCGGCGTGTGGTACGACGCGAACGGCAACGGGCGCTTCGAGGAGAGCGAGACGGCGCTGGGAGCGGGAGGGCTGTTCGAGCTGCCTGCTTCGGGAGACAGCGCGCCGCCGACGAGCATCGAGGTGAAGGAGGCCGGGCCGGTTCGGGCGATGATCGCGGTACGGGGACGGTTGGGGGCCGGAGGGTCGGATCATCTGAGCTACCTACTGAGGCTGCAGGTGTGGGCGGGCTGGCCGGCGATACTGGCGGATTGCAGCTTCGTGCAGGACACGGGGCGGGTGTTTGCCGATGTGGAGGGGATCGAGCTGCGGTTCGGGCTATCGGGGGGCGGGAGAGAGGTACGGACGGACGGAGGCGAGGCGTTCTCGCTGGGGGCTGAGGATCACCTGAGGCTCCTGCAGCTCGGACCGGAGCGACCGCAGGCGATCGCGGGCCTGGACAACCCGGACTTCGTGCGAATCAGCGATGAGCGCAAGACGTGGCGCAGTCCGGAGGAGGACGGCCTCTGGGAGCGCGATGAGCGGAGGAAGACCTTCGAGGCGGCGCTGAGCGTCAATGGCGAGGAGCGCGGGCACACGGCGCGAGCCAACGGGCTGACGACGGTTACCTGCGAGGGCCGGCCGTGGTCCGTCACCGCCGCGGTGAGGTGGTTCTGGCAACTGCACCCGAAGGCGGTATCGGTCGGGCCGGAAGGGCTGAGCCTCGGGCTACTGCCTACGGTGGACAGGCCGCATCACATACACCTGGGGACTGCGAAGACGCACACCGTGTTGCTGGCCTTCCACGCGGCGGACGACGCAGAGACCGCGGAGCAGTTTCGTCGCGGGCTGGACCGGCCGCCCATGGTCTACCCGAGCCCCGAGTGGATGTGCAACAGCGGAGTGTGGGGGCCGATCCGGCCGAAGACGCCCGGTCAGTTTCGCTACTACGAGGATCGGGTGGAGGACTGGATCGACGGGCAGTTCGTCAACGGCGTGGAGAGCAACGCGCTGTACGGCATCTGGGACTACGGCGACCTGCTCTACTCGGGCGGGCAGTGGCTGAACATGGAGACGGCGCTGGACTACGGGCTGTTCGTCCAGTTCCTGCGGACGGGTGAGCGGAAGTACTGGGACTACTTCGAGCGGGCGATCAACCACTTCCGCGACGTGGACACCAGCCACGGCGAGTTGACGGAGGGCAAGTTCGACTACGGCCTGTGGCTGATGCCGGGGTACATGCCGGAGAAGCTGGCGAGGGAGTGTGCGCGTGACGACGGCGTGGGCGAGAAGCTGCGGGCGGACCTGTTCTACTACCTGGGCGATCAGCCGCCGCCGATGGGGGGCCTGCGGCGACACAGCTTCAACCACTACCAGAACGCGGGTTTCACGCCGGCGGCCCTCGACACCAAGGACGAGTACAAGCGCGGACGGCTGTACGGGGGCACATGCACCATCGGCGGGCACGGCTGGTTCATCGGCACGATCGCGCACCACATGCTAACCGGCGATCCGCATTCACTGGAGACCGCCAGACTGAGCGGGGAGCTGATCCTGGCCAAGCTGACTGCGCTGGGCGAGGGACGTGACAACTGGAAGATGATCGACGTGGTCCACATGTACCGGCTCACCGGCGACCAGCGGTACCTGGACCTCGCCAAGCGGGGCTTCGAGTACCACTGGGAGCACCGGCACGAGATCACGGACCGCGTGGAGGCGCAACAGGAGGGGCGCCTGATGTCGCCCTACTACACCATCGGGCAGTTCATCCGCGACTACGTGGAGGTGACCGGGGACGAGGATGTGCGGCAACGGTTCGTGGCGATGATCCGCGAATGGCTGGACGCGGTCGAGGAGACGAAGGTCGAGACGAGCGTCGGGCCGGTGTGGAGCTACCTGCGCGACTTCCTCGACAGTCGCTGCCACGGCGACTTCGCGGACCTCGCGTTCTGCTACGAGGCGACCGGCGACCGCTCCTTCATCGACCGGACGCTGCCCGACTTCGACCTGTACATGAACCACGGCTACCATTCGACCGCGTTCTTCGAGGTGCCGCGGATCACGGTGAGCCTCGCGAAGTTGGGCCTCGATCCGCTGGACCGACCCTGGCGGGGGACGCTCGGCACGGGTGAGACGGGGCGTGCGTGGGCAACCAAGGCCGAGGGGCAGCCCCTGAAGGTGTGGGTGAGCCAGCAGAGCGGATACCGGGTGCGGTCGGAGCCGCTGGAGGGGAAGGCGGAGCTGACCGGACCGGAGGGCGTCGTGGCATCGCACGACATCGTGCGCGGCGGGCTCGACGCGTTCACGTTGGGGGCCCCGGCGGACGCGCCGGCGGGGGCATACCGAATCGACGTCCATGCACCGAAGCAGCAGTTCCAGCTGACCTCCGACACGCCGCTCAGCAATGCGCCTCCGGCCGAAGCGGCCCGGACGCCGGACGGCGGCGGGGTGAAGCTGGTCGATCTGGCGCGGCTGCGGTACGCGGCGCCAGGGAACGTGCCGTACGAGCGCGGGACCATCGAGTTCGCAGTGCAGCCGCTGTGGGAGGACACGGCCACGAGACGCGAGGCAGTGCCCTATCACTACCACCAGTTCTTCGACTCCCGCGACGGGGAGTACGACTACGGCCTGACCGTGTTCGTGTGGGACGGGGGAGAGGTGAACGCAGGGAGGTCACTGATCGCGGCGTGGGCCGACAAGGACCAGTCATCGAACGTGACATGCCCCTGCCCCTGGAAGGCCGGGGAGTGGCATCGGGTGGCGTTCACCTGGGAGCGCACGGGGCCGGGCGCCGGGACGATGGCGCTGTACGTGGACGGGCAGAAGGTCGGCGAGCAGAAGGACGCGGCGCACTTCCCCTCGCGGCCCTCGGACCTGTTCCTGCTGGGCTGCAACTCGACGTACTCGCCGAATACGTCGGTGGAGTCGGTGCTCGGATGGATACGCGTATCGGATGTGGTGAGACAGGAGTTCCCGGAGGGACAGCCGACAGCGGATGAGCATACGACGTTCCTGGCGACGTTCGACGGCGGCGCGCCGTTCGGGGCAGACGTGGCAAAGGGTGGAGGCGAGGCGAAGTGAACGGCAACGAACCACCGAATACTGGGGCAATGGGGCGAGCGGCCGGGGTGGCGTCGCTGGTTGTGGCGTTGGGACTGACCGTGTTGGCTCAAGAGAAGGCGGGGGACAACCCGGTGATTCTGGATACCTCGTTCGAGGACGGCATCGAGGGCTGGCGCACGCATGGGCAGGCGGAGTTCGACGTGGATGACGCGGTTGCGCACTCGGGCAAGCAGTCGGCGCGCATCGTTGTGGCTGCGGGCGTCGAGCCCGCGTACCAGCAGCTAGGACACTCCTGGGGCCCCGTTACGGCCGGAGATGAGCTCCGTGTGACGCTCTGGGTGCGCGCGGAGGGTGTGGCGGACGGCAGCGGGGCGTATGCCGCGCTGGAGTTCATGGACGCCGGCGAGCAGCGCGTCGGGATCGAGCACAGCAAGGTCGCGTTGAGCAACGGGGTAAACGGATGGGAGCAGCTCACGATCGATGGCAGAGCTCCCGAAGGCACGGCGCAGGCGCGACTCGATCTGGTCCTGCACGCGCACGGCACGGCGTGGTTCGACGATGTCCGAATCGCGCAGACGGGTCGGCTGGAAGCGTGGCCGGACCTGGGGGATGCCGAGCGGGAGATCACCGTCAACACGGAGGAGGTCGTGCTCCCGGACTTCCGCGGCGTCGGCTTCCATGTGTTCGACCACACCTTCCCGACCACGCCGGAGCTGGTGAACACAGTCATCGCCAAGCGCTGGCGGGAGATCAGCCCGTCCTTCGCGCGCATGAACGACAGCCCGGACTGGGATCGGGCGATGCTGGACAAGGCGGCCGACTACATCCTGCGGCTGAAGGGCACAGGCACCGAGGTCTACATGACCACGTGGGGGCCTAAGGAGACGCAGCCCGGTGACGAGCGGCGCGCGTACGCGAAGCACATGGTGGACAACCTGGAGTACCTCGTCCGCGAGCGCGGCTGCTCGAACATCCGCTGGTACTGCGTGACGAACGAGCTGACTCTCGGCGGGTGGGGCTCTCTGGCAAGCGATCTGCCCACGTTCAGAGACTACCATCAGTGCCTCTACGACGAGCTGCAAGCGCGGAAGCTGGACATCGGGCTCCTCGCGAGCGACGCCGCGCCTTTCTCCTACTGGCACACGCTGGAGTGGGCCGCGCAGAACATGGATGACATCACGGCCATCTACGGCGGGCACCACTACTTCGCTGAGCACCCACCGACCGACGAGCGCTTCTACCCGTGGTTCCTCGACAAGCTGCGGTGGGCGAGGGGGATCGCGAAGGCCAAGGGGAAGGACTTCATCCTCGGCGAGTTCGGCTGCAAGCAGGACGGGCGGACGGTGGACGGGGTGGAACTCGACCGGTGCGTCTACTTCGATACGCCCGACGAGCCGATGATCGGCATTCAGCTTTGCGAGGCGGCGATCGCAGCGATCAGTGCTGGCATCTGCGCCATGGGCAACTGGACCTACGCCGACTTCCCGGACGAGTACAACGCGCACTACATCAACAAGTGGGGCACCTTCAGGTGGAGCGGCAGCGACTTCAGCACGCGGCCGCACTACTACGCCTATGGGCTGATGACGAAGTACTTCCGCGGCCCGGCGACCGTGTTCGAGGTGGGCTGCAACGACCCGCGCCTCAGGGTCTGCGCGCTGCGGAACAACGTGACCGAGACCTACTCCATCGCGGTGATTAACCGCAATGCGCAGGACGTTCGCGTCGCGTTGGCGGTGAAGGGCCGGGCGCCGGACCTGAGGCTGCGCAAGTACGTGTATGACCCGAAACACCCGCCGATGAACGCCTTCGGCGACCTGCAGGCCCCGGCGGGAGTCGTGGGGATGGGGGGCGGGAAGCTGAGCGATGCGGTCGCCGCCGGAACGGTGACGGTCTACACGACGGCGTACCACGACGAGCCGCCCTCTCCCGTGACTAACGTGCGCGTTGAGAGGGACGCCGAGGGGCAGGCCCTTGTGAAGTGGGACGCGCCGCCGGAGCCGGACACCGCGTACTACCGCGTGTACGCCGGGGAGACGCAGATCGTCTCGACCATCGCGACGGAGTACACGGACAGGGAAGGCGGAGAGGGGAGGCAGTATAGGGTGGTGGCGGTGGATGACTCGGGCAACGCGAGCCGCGAGGAGTGACGGATGGCTGAGTACGACTCGATCATCATCGGTGGCGGGCACAACGGACTGACCTGCGGCGCGTACCTGGCGAAGCAGGGCCTGCGCGTCCTTGTGCTGGAACGGCGGGAGGTGGCGGGCGGATGCTGCACAACGGAGGCGATGCCCGAGAACCCTGGCTTCTTCGTGAACCGGGGCGGCGTGGATCATCAGCACATGTGCTCGGGCCCCGTGCCCAAGGAGCTGGAGCTGGAGAAGCACGGGCTCGAGTACCTCTGGCACGAGCCGCTATGGTTCTTCCCGTACGACGACGGAGCAAGCTGGCTGGTGTGGCGCGATGTCGAGAGGACGTGCGAGGAGCTGGCGAAGTTCGCGCCGCAGGAGGTCGAGAACTACCGACGCTGGCACGAGTTCTGGGAGCACGCGCTGCACCTGCTGGAGGCGTTCGATGTCGGCCCGCCGCCGACGATGGCGGACATGCTGGCGGTCACCGAGACGGCGGAGATGCAGGAGCTGTACCGGGCGCTGGTTACGCCGCCCGTCGTGTTCATCGACCGCTTCTTCACCGACGACCGCCTCAAGGGTGCGATGGCGTGGTGGGCGGTGCAGACGGGCACCCCGCCGACGCGACCGGGCTCAACCCTCGCGATGGGGTTGCAGTCGGGCAGCCACCTGTCCGGCGGTGCGCGGCCGAAGGGCGGGTCGGGGGCGCTCTGTCGCGCGCTGGCGAGCATCATCGAGGGCGCGGGAGGGACGGTCGCCCTCAACAGCCATGTGAGCAAGGTGCATGTGGCCAATGGCCGGGCGACGGGAGTGACGACCCAGGACGGAGAGACCTTCGAGGCGGGGAAGCACGTCATCTCCGCCATTGACGCGAAGCGCCTGTTCCTGGAGCTGATGGATGAGAGCGACGTGCCGAGCGGCTTGCTGCAACGGGTGAGGCAGGTCTCGACAACGAGTGCCTCACTGTTCAAGGTTGATCTGGCGCTCTCCGAACGGCCTGTGTTCGAACGCTACGGTGGTCTGCCGGAACAGACGCTCGCCTCGCCGATCATCGCGCCCTCGCTGAGCTACGTGATGGACGGTTGGATCGACATCGAGAGCGGGCGGCCCTCGCGCGAGCCCGGCCTGTGGTGCGCGTGCTGCACGGCCTTGGACCCGAGCCTCGCGCCCGAGGGCAAACACACGTTGTGGCTGTCGCAGTTCGCGCCGTTCCACCTGGGCGAGGGCCGGTCATGGGATGGCATCCGGGAGGAGACCGCCGACCGGGCGATCGAGACGTTCGCGCGCTATGCGCCCAACGTCAAGAGCGCGGTACTGGGGCGCCTGATCACCTCGCCGCTGGACTGGCGGCGGCTCACCGACAACACGAACGGCTGCGCCTGGCACGTGGACATGGAGATGCACCAGGCATGGGGCTTCCGGCCGCTGCCGGAACTCTCGCAGTACCGCACACCGATCCCGAACCTGTACCTCACCGGGAGCGGCTCACACCCCGGCGGCGGCATCACCGGCCTGCCGGGAAGGAACGCCGCGCTGGAGATCCTGAAGGACATGGGGCAGGGGACTCCGAAGAAGGGGCTGACGGGGCTGGTGAGGGAGTGGATGGGGCTGTATCGGTCGTTTCGGAGGTTCCGGAAGATGACGGGATAGGGGAGCACCGGCTGGCTTTGGGAAGGCGAACAAGGGACAGTCCTGCGTCTCGATCCGGAAGGCGGGATCGAGACTTGGACAGTCCCGACGACCCGAGGATAACACATGCGTGCACTCACAGTCGTTGCACTGATGCTCACCTCAGCACTGGCCGCGTCGGCCCAGCCGGTTCCTGGCCTGGGTGTGCTTGCGCTGAGCGATCCTCTGCCCGGCGAACTCGCGGCGCGGGAGCTGGCGGTGGAGACGTTCGGCGCGCGGGAGGTTGCGCTGGGCGCGGACGGCACACTGGCGCTCCCGGATGATCTACGGGTGCTGTGGTGGCATAGCGAGCATGCGGGGACTCCGCCGGGGATGGATGCGGGGGCGGTGAAGAGGGCGCTGCTCGGGTGGCTGGAGCAGGGGCACGGGCTGTACCTGTCGGGTACCGCGCTGTTCTACGTGCAGACGCTCAGCCTGGAGCCGGCGACGCCGCGCATGGGAGGGTCCGGCGTCGATACGTTCGTGGCGGGCGTGATGCCGAACCCGCCCGAACACCCGGTGTATGAGGGTTTCCCGCCCGGTCAGCCGATCCGGCTGGTGAGTGGAGGGTATCCGGCATTCTCGGACTTTCATGGTAGCGGGGGGCCTTACGGCGGGAATGTCATCGGGAAAGCGTCCCCCGATGCGGGAGAGAACCCGTTCTGCGAGTTCGGCCACGGGAAGGGGCGGATCATCACCCTCGGCTGGCGATGTCCGCACTACGGCCTGGAGGACAACCAACACCGCGCGAACCTGGAGCAACTGACCGGAAACGTGCTGCGGTACCTGGCGAAGGGCGAGTGGTTCGGCCAAATCGTGGACTCGCGGGCGAGGCTCTTGCAGCAGCAGATCGGGCGGATCGACGCGGAGGCGATACGGCGCGCGATCACCGACCTGGTGGCGACCTACCCCGAGAAGTACGCGAACGGCGCGGAGTACCTGGCGCTGCTGGATCGGCTGCCGGAGGCGCAGAAGAGGGCGCTCGACGGCGACGAGGGAGCGCTAGACGAAGCCCGCAGCATGGTGGAGCGCCTGAACGGGGCGCTGCTGGACAACCCGCTGCTGGACTTCGACAGGCTCCTGGTCATCCAGCGCTCGGCGGGCAATCTGGGTCTTCCCGCGAACTGGGAGAGCAACTCGAGCCTGCCGCGCAACGGCTTCGACAACGAGATCGCGGTGCTCAACGGGCTGAACCCCGACGGTGAGCTGACGACGCTCTATCGGCCCGCGAAGGACGTGTTCGTGGGGGATGTCGATCTGCACTGGGACGGCGGCAGGCTCATGTTCTCGTCGGTGGCGGACAACGGCCGGTGGCGCATCTTCGAGATGAACGCGAACGGCTCGGGGGTCACGCAGCTTCCGCTGATCGACGAGCCGGATGTGGACGACTACGACTCCTGCTACTTGCCGAACGAGGACATCATCTTCACCTCGACCGCACCCTTCGTGGGCGTGCCCTGCGTCACGGGCTCGGCACACGTGTCGAACCTGTACTACCTCGACCGCAAGACCGGCGCCATCCGGCAACTGGGCTTCGAGCAGGACCACGACTGGTGCCCCACGGTGCTGAACAACGGGCGGGTGCTGTACCTGCGCTGGGAGTACTCGGACATCCCGCACTTCGTGTCGCGGATTCTGTTCCACATGAACCCCGACGGCACGGAGCAGATGGAGTACTACGGCAGCAACTCCTACTGGCCGAACTCGACCTTCTACGCGCGCCCGATCCCCAATGACCCGACCAAGTTCGTCGCGGTGGTCGTGGGGCACCACGACAACCCGCGCATGGGGGAACTGCTGCTGTTCGATACCGCGCGCGGGAAGCACGAGGCGGATGGCGCGCTGCAGCGGATTCCGGGCTTCGGGAAGAAGGTGCAGCCGATTCTGCTGGACGGCCTGACGGGCGGGAGCTGGCCGAAGTACCTGCACCCGTACCCGCTGAGTGACAGGTACTTCCTGGTGGCCTGCAAGCCGACGCCGGCGTCGAACTGGGGCATCTACCTCGCGGATGTGTTCGACAACCTGACCCTCATCAAGGAGGTCCCGGGGTATGCGCTGCTGGAGCCGGTGCCCCTGAGGGCGACGCCGCGACCGCCGGTAATCCCCAACCGCGTCGATCCGAGCCGCAAGGACGGTCTGGTCTACGTGGCCGACATCTACGACGGGCCGGGGCTGAAGGGCGTCCCGCGCGGGGCCGTCAAGAAGCTGCGCTTGTTCACTTACCAGTTCGCCTACCACGGCATGGGCGGGCAGGTGAACCGGGTCGGCTACGACGGCCCGTGGGATGTGAAGCGGATCATGGGCACGGTTCCGGTTGAGGAAGACGGCTCGGCATTCTTCCGCGTGCCGGCGAACACCCCGGTCTCGCTACAGCCGCTCGACGACAAGGGCCAGGCGCTCCAGCTGATGCGTTCGTGGATGACGGCGATGCCCGGCGAGACGCTGTCGTGCGTCGGCTGCCACGAGAGGCAGCAGATGGCGCCGCCGAGCAAGTACCCCACCGCCGCCTCGCGGCGCGGGCCGGTGGAGATCACCCCCTGGTACGGCCCGACACGCGGGTTCTCGTTCGTGCGCGAGGTGCAGCCGGTGCTGGACAAGTACTGCATCAGTTGCCACGACGGCAAGCCCGGCGCGAACGGGGAAGAGGTGGCGGACCTGCGCGATGCGCCAGCGGTGAGGCCGCCCGGGCCGGACAATGGGTACCAGCAGGGCTCCAAGTTCACCCCCTCTTACATGGCGCTGAAGTGCTACGTGCGCAACGCGACGATCGAGAGCGACATGCACCTGTTGATGCCGGGTGAGTTCGCGGCGGATACGACGCGGCTGATGCAGCTGCTGCGCAAGGGCCATCATGGCGTGCAGCTGGAGCCGGAGGCGTGGGACCGACTCACGACGTGGATCGACCTGAACGCGCCGGCGCACGGGACGTGGCATGAGATCGTGGGGAACGGGCTAGTTGACCCGATGCGCGATCGGCGGCGAGCGATGTTCACGAAGTATGCCGGGATAGACGAGGACCCGGAGGCGGTGCTCAACCTGCCGACACTCTCGGCGCAGTTCCCGGTCGTGCAGACCGAGGTCGCGGCGAGCAAGACGCCGACGGTAGCAGGCTGGCCCTTCGATGCGCAGGAGGCAAAGCGGCGGCTGGCGCCGGAGGGTCAGGCCGAGCGGACGGTCGATCTGGGCGACGGGATGGAACTGAAGCTCGTCCGGATCCCGGCGGGCGAGTTCGTGATGGGCAGCCGAGATGGTCCGCCGGATGAACCGGTGGCCGCGGCGCGGGTCGAGAAGCCCTTCTGGATGGGGGCGCTGGAGATCACGAATGAGCAGTACGCGCGCTTCGACCCCCAACACGACAGCCGGCTGGAGGAGGGCGACTACCTGCAGTTCAGCATCGAGGAGCGCGGCTACCCCGTCAACGAGCCGAAGCAGCCCGTCGCGCGGGTCTCCTGGAATGAGGCGGAGGCCTTCTGCAAGTGGCTCAGCGGGAAGACGAGGATGACCTTCGCGCTGCCGACCGAGACCCAATGGGAATGGGCTTGCCGCGCCGGCACCGCGACGCCGCTGTGGTTCGGCGACACCCAGACCGACTTCTCCCCCTACGCGAATCTCGCGGATCACTGTCTCCGGTTCGTCGATACGTACGCTCCCTGGGCGCTGCCGTCGGGGGCGATCGCGCCGTGGCGGCCGGCGGTGGACTCGGTGAACGACAAGTTCCGGGTCTCCGCGCCCGTCGGCACCTACCAACCGAACCCGTGGGGGCTGTATGACACGCACGGCAACGTGGCCGAGTGGACCGCGAGCGACTACAGCGCGGGAAGCAAGGTGGTCCGCGGCGGGTCATGGTACGACGTGCCACAGCGCGCGAGGTCGGCGTACCGGGAGGCGTACCCGGCCTATCGGGGCGTGTACGATGTCGGGTTCCGGGTCGTATGCCAGGACGGATGACGGCAACGGAACGAAAGGGGAAGACTTGAAGATTGGAAGAACGGCGAAGAAGGCGATAGGCTGGATGCTAACGGCACTCGGGCTAGGGGGGGGGTGCGCGTTGGGGCAGGCATGCTTCGTCATCAAGGTGGTGGATGAGGAGACCGGGCGAGGCGTGCCGCTGGTGGAACTGCGGACGGTGAATGAGGTCTCGTACTGGACCGACAGCGGAGGCGTAGCGGCGTTCGATGAGCCGGGGCTGATGGACAAGCGGGTCTTCTTCTTCGTCAGCAGCCACGGCTATGAGTTCCCCAAGGATGGGTTCGGGTACCGCGGGACGGCCCTCGATGTCTCGCCCGGCGGCAGTGCTACGCTGAAGATCAAGCGGCTCAACATTGCCGAGCGGCTGTACCGCATGACGGGTGAAGGCCTCTATCGGGACACGGTCCTCGCGGGTCTGCAGCCCCCCATCAAGCAGCCCCTCGTCAATGCGCTCGTGCTGGGCCAGGATAGCGTGCAGAACGCCCTCTACCACGGCAGGCTGTACTGGTTCTGGGGTGACACGAACCGGCCGGGCTATCCCCTGGGCAACTTCCACATGCCGGGGGCGACGTCGAGGCTGCCGGCGGATGGAGGACTCGACCCAGCGGTCGGCGTGGACCTGGAGTACTTCGTGGACCAGAACGGGTTCGCGAAGGAGACGTGCCGAATGCCCGGCGATGGGCCGACGTGGGCGACGGGCTTCACCGTGCTTCGCGAGCCCGACGGGCGTGAGCGGATGTTCGCAGCGTATGCGAAGATCAAGGCCCCGATGGACACCTATCAGCGGGGGATCGTCGAGTGGAACGACGAGACGCAGCAGTTCGACAAGCGCTTCGAGTTCCCCATCGACGCGCCCGCGGCTCCGTACGGGCACCCGTTCATCGAGGGCGAGTACGTCCACTTTGGCGATCCGTACCCGGTGACGAGGACGGTCGCCGATCCGCAGCACTTCCTGCACCTGACTTCGTATGAGTGCTTCACGTGCGTGGATGAGAACGGGGAGGTTGAGCGCGGGGCGGACGGCAAGGTCGGGTGGAGTTGGAAGCAGGGCGTGAAGGCCCTGAGCCAAGAGGACGAAGCGAAGCTCCTGAAGGATGGGAAGCTGAAGGCGGAGGAGGCGCGGTTCCAGCTGCGGGATGCGCAGACGGGCAAGCCCGTGCTTGCGCACCGGGGCTCGGTGTGCTGGAACGAGTACCGCAAGCGCTGGATCATGATCGCGACGCAGCAGTTCGGTACGTCGATGCTGGGTGAGGTCTGGTACGCGGAGGCTGACTCGCCGACCGGGCCGTGGACCGCCGCGCGCAAGATCGTCACCCACGACAAGTACAGCTTCTACAACCCGAAGCAACATCCGTACTTCGACGAGGAGGGCGGGCGGGTCATCTACTTCGAGGGCACGTACACGAAGACGTTTTCCGGGAACGAGCAGGGCACGCCGAGGTATGACTACAACCAGATCATGTACCGGCTGGATCTCGCGAAGCTGAGGAGTGAGTGAAGAGGAGTGAGGAGTGAGAGGACGGCGACGGCGTGCGCGCTCGTAGCGCGCGGTCCCAGGCGACGGAGGGTCAACGCATGGTAGCAGCGATTGTGTTCGTCGTCGGCATGGTGCAGGCGCAGCCGACCGCGCGGGCGGTGAAAGCAGAAGGGGAGGTCAAGGTGGACGGGGTGCTTGACGAGGCGGCGTGGGCGGCGGCAGAGTGGAGCACGGGGTTTACGGTGGCGAGCGTCGCCGGGGACGAGGGGGCGCTGCCGGTTGCGGCGGTGCAGACGCGGTTCAAGGTGCTCGTGGGCGCCGACAGTGCGTACGTAGCGGCCGAGTGCGATGAGCCGGAGATCGACAAGCTGAAGGCCGAGACGCCGTGGCGGGATGGCGCGGTGTGGTCGGATGACTGCATCGAGGTGTTCTTCGACCCGGCGGGCGAGGGGCGGTACTACCATCAGGTGATGGTGAACGCGCGCGGCGCGGTGTACGACAGCTTCTCGGCAGACTATGGGCTCGTGCATAGTCGTCTGTGGAACGGGGTGTTCGAGGCAGCGGGGAGCGTGGACCGGGAGGTAGGGGAATGGTGCGTGGAGCTGAGGATCCCCTTCGGGGCAATCGTGCTCGGCGCGGATGCGGGGAGCACGTGGCTGTGGAACGTGAGCCGCGAGCGACACGCGGGGGGCGAGTTGGAGCTGACCTCGTGGGCGCCGATGCGGCGCAACTTCCACCAGCCGAAGCTCTTCGGGAAGCTCACCGAGATGCCGGAGGACTACTCACCCTACCGCTTCCGCGTGGAGGAGCCGCAGGTGGATGTCTCGCGCGCGGCGAGCGGCGTCGCGACGCTGGGTATGAGCCTGACGGTGCGCAACGAGACGGGGGCGGAGAGGACCATAGTGCCGAGCGCGTATCTGCTGGATGACGCGAAGAGCCGGGTCGAGGCGGAGGCGATGACGCTCGGGAACGGCGCAGAGGCGACCGCGAAGTTCCCGCCGCTCGAGTCGCGCGGCAGTGCATCGGAGACGAACGTCGTCTTCGCGCTGCGGGATGGAGACGGGGACTTGCTGCGGGCGGTAGTGAAGTCGCTATCGAGCGAGTACCGGCCCATCACAGTCACGGTGCTGAAGCCGTGCTACCGCAACTGCATCTACGCCAGCGAGGGGCTGAAGGAGATAGAGTTCGAGGTCGAACTGTCGGCGCAGGTGAGGCAGGCGGCCGCGGAGGTGCGGTACGCGCTGACGCTCGTGACGGGTACGGTCGTGGCGCAGGGGCGCGTGGCAGTCGGCGGGTTGGGCAAGCCAATCCGCATGGCGGCGGATGACCTGGTGGTCGGCACGTACATGCTGGTGGTGAGGGCCGTGGGAGCGGACGGGAAGGACCAGGCGAGCGCGGAGACGAGGCTGAGGAAGCTCCCGCCGCCGGCGGGGCACGAGGTGCGGATCGACGAGAACCGCAACGTGCTGGTGGACGGGAAGCCGATCATGCCCATCGGCTGGTACGGCAACATCCCGACCGAGGACCCGCGCGCGGAGGTGGTCGCGCTACAGGACGTCGAGACGCCGGTAGTGCTGACCGTTCCGGATGCGTCGCCGGTGAGGAAGGCCTTCGAGGAACGCGGCACGTACTCGATCGTCTCGGTGGAGAACGGGCGGCTGTTCTACTCCTTCAACCTCTGGCAGGCGGGCAAGGAGGCCCTGCGGCCGACGCAGGACGAGTACCAACGGCTGGACGAGCCCAGCGAGGATGTGAAGCGCATGGCGCGGGAGCTGGTGGAGTGCGTGAAGGGCGAGCCGGGGCTGCTCGGGTACTACATCGCGGATGAGCCGGAGATCCACAACTGCCGCTCCTCGTACCTGGAGGCCTACTACCAGTACCTCGCCGAGATCGACCCATACCACCCGGTGTTCGTCACCAACGATACCATCGATGGGATCGTGACCCACGGCTACAAGTGCGCGGACGTGATCGACCCCGACCCGTACTCGCCCGAGTGGGACTATGTGCCGAACTTCCTGAAGAAGGTGAACGAGGTCGCGTCGCGGGGCAAGACGACCTATGTGACGCTCTGGCACTCGACAGGCCAGACGCACATGAACCAGGAGATGGGGACTGCGCCGCCGTACCCCTACCGCGTGTTCCGCAACCAGTACTTCGCGTCGATCGCGTACGGCGCGAAGGGCTTCACGGCATACACCTCGCCCTTCTTCATGCCCGAGATCGAATACCGTTACGGCCTGCCGCCGGTATGGCGGGAGCTGCGCTTCCTGGAGACGGCCATCCTGACACCGGCGCCGACGGAAGGCCCGACGGTGGAGGGCGCGCCGGAACTGGCGGCGTGGGCCCGGGAGGTCGGCGGGCATATGTACCTGGTGCTCGTCCAGCACAAGCCGGGAGCCGTGGACGCGAGTGTGAGCTGGGCGCCACTGAGGCGGCTGAAGAGCCTGATCGTGATGTCCGAGGGCCGCGAGGTTGCGCTGGAAGAAGGCACGTTCCGCGACCACTTCGCCGAGGGGGATGTGCACATCTACACCGATGACCCCAAGGCGCGGGACCTGCCGACGGTAGAGAGCATCGTCGATGAGCTGGCGAAGCGCGAGAAGGACTCGGCGAGGCCCGGCAACCTGCTGCACTGGACGCGGGGCACGCTCGCGCGCTGCTCGGAGGGGTACTACGCGCCGTGGTTCGAGCAGTACTACTACTACGCAATCAACGGGATCACCGACGACCTCGGGTGGTATGCGTCCCACGCGGGAGGTAGACCGTCGTGGATCACCCTCACACTGAAGGAGGCGGCCGACATCGGGCGCGTGGTGCTGTACACGCCGAACATCAGCGACTACGAGCTGGAGTTCACGGCGTCGGGCGGGCGGACGTGCCGCGCGAGCGTGACAGGCAACACGCAGACCGTGGTCACGCATAACCTCAAGCCCGCGGTGCCGTGCCTGAAGCTGCGGTTCACGGCGAGCGCTGTGAGGACGGTCGAGGGTGCACCGACGGCGCCGGTGCTGTCGGAGATCGAGGCGTACACGGAGGCGGGAGAGGGCGCAGTGACGCCCGTCGAAGTGGTTGCCGCGCCACCGAGGCCGGACGTGAAGCCCTTGTTCGACGGCGAAGGGAAGGCCCTGTGGGAGGAGGACTTCAGCCACTTCGAGACCGCGCCGAAGTACAACTGGGACGGGAACGATACGAAGTGGGTGAAGCAGGATACGTTCCTGACCGAGGCGCTCCCGGGCGGCGGGCTCAAGGTCGCGTGCGCCAACGCACAGGGCTGGGACTCGATGAGCCACATCTTCCCCTATGACCCGGCCTATCGCTTCTTCCAGGTGAAGCTGAGGGACATCGTGGGCGAGGGCTACAAGTTCACGAGCGTGGGCTTCAGCAACTCGTCGGGCAAGCCCGGCTATCGCGGAGCGCTGAACACGAATCGGCCGGGTCTCTACACGGTCGATACGCACTACATCAACGAGGCCTACGAGAACGGCACGGACAAGACGTGCTTCATCGTGCTAAGCACCGCGGGCTCCGCCAAGAACCCCGATGGCACCGTGACCCCCGGCCCGCAGTTCACCTATGACGGGCTGCGCCTGGTCGATCTGCCGCTCGACGGGCTGATCGTGACCATGGCCGACGGCACGCCGCTGCCGGAGGCGATCAAGCCCGGCGACACGCTGCACTTCGAAGTGCACCTGCAGAAGCCTGCGCAGGACGCGACGGTCGAAGTGCTGACCGGTCCGAACTATAGCCCGCTCGCGGTCAACGGCGAGGGGTATGTGCAGCTCTTCCCGCTGGACGACGCGAACTGCGTATGGGTGGGGGAAGTGACCGTCGGACCGGGGACAGGGAAGTTCAAGCCCGAGGGCTACCCGGTGGTGTTCCGCGCGAACCTCGTGGGGGGCGCGTTGAGCGAGACGCTGGCGTCGGCGTCGGTAGCGTTTGAATGAGAGACGGCACCGGCTGCCACCGAGACGGTGGCGGTCCCAGGGGACGTCAACGACTACGGCCCCAAGTCCACGACGATCCACAGCTCCGGGCCGGCATGGGCGAGCTTGCGCGGGAAGCCCGAGCGTAGAAACTCCATGTAGCGCGTCACCTGCTCCAGGGGCGCTGAGAGGTCGTGGCGGCGCTCCAGCTCCTCCCGCACGCGTTGTGCGCTGACGGGCTGCAACTCCTCGACGATCGCGAAGATGCGGTTCGAGTTCTCGTCGGAGAGGCGGGAGAGGTCGCTCATGCGCCCTCGACCTGCTCGATGGCTCGCCGCAGTGCCCCCGCGATGCGCTGGGCGTCCGCCTCGGGGATCATGCAGTTGACGTTCACCAGGCGTGGCAGAATCGCTTCGGCGTTCGAGCAGAGACCGTCGCGGTACTCGTAGCTGCCCTCGTAGTAGGGGCACCGATGCAGCGGGCAGCCCTTGTTCTGGTAGGCCATCGGCTGGGTGAAGAGCTTGTACTTGTAGGCGGGCACCTGCGTGAAGCCGATGTTGAAGTTCTCGCCCGTCTCGAACAGCGCGTGCTTGAAAGCGTCGAGGTCGATGCCCGCCTGCTCGCCACGGAAGAGGAAGGAGAAGATGTACGGCGAGTTGCCGCAGCCGGGCTTGATGGCGCGAGGCTGCAGCCAGATGCAACCCTCGAGGGCCTCCGATAGGTGAGCGTAGGACTTCTGGTAGACCTCGATGTAGCCCTTGACCTTCTCCAGTTGTGCGAGTGCGACTGCGGCCTGCATCTCGGTCATGCGGAAGACGGTGGCCAGCTCGGGCGGGGACTCGCCGAAGCAGGTGACGCTGCGGATGCGGGTCGCGAGTTCGTCGTCGTCGGTGAGCGCGATGCCGCCGTCGCCGGTCGTCATGTGCTTGCCTTGGCAGAAGCTAAAGACCCCGATGTGGCCCCAAGTGCCGGCGTACTTGCCCTTGTACGGCAGGAACATCGCATGGGCGCAGTCCTCGATGAGGATGACGCCATGCTCGTCGGCAACCTGCCGCAGCGCGTCCACCTCCGCCGGCAGCCCCCAGAGGTGGGTGACGCAGATGGCCTTCGTCTGCGGCGTGATGTGCGCGCGGGCGGACGCGGGGTCCATGAGCCACGTGTCCGGGCAGACGTCGGCCCACGTGGGATGTGCGTTCATCCAGAGCGCGCCGATCGCGTGGAACTGAACGAGGGGATCGCAGAGCACCTCGTCGCCCGCGCCGGCGCCCGCGGCGTAGACCGACGAGATGAGCAGCGACATCGCCGCGTTCGCCGCGATGGCGTGCTTGACGCCGAAGGCCTCCGCGAAGGCGGCCTCGAGCTTGCCGTGGTAGCGGTCGGAGCGGCCCGAGAGTTTGCACGATTCCAGCACGTCCCGCAGGTAGTCGATCTCCGGCCCGTCGAAACGATCAATGCCCATGGGTTTGGTCTCCCTGAATCACCGGCATGGCGCCGGCCTCGATGTCGGCAACGAGTTCGCGGATGGTGCCGAACGTCACGCCGAAGTCGTCCCGCGCTGCGGCCAGCAAGCGATGCAGCAGGTCGCGCGCGTAGGAGTCTTCGGCGCCCACACACTGAACGTGACAGACGAGAATGAACACGCCCCCGGCGTCGTAGACGCGCCCGAGGTCCTCGATCGCGAGCGCGAGGTGCGGCTCGATCTTCTCCGGCGTGAGGTACCAGGCGTACTCGCTGATGATCGGGAGGTTGATGATCTCTGGCGTCAGCCAGTACGGCGCAGGCGGCACTTCCGGGTCCCAGTCGCCGGGGTCGTCGTACTCCTCGAGAATATACTTCCAGCCGCGCGGGTCCACGACCTTGTTCGAGACATACCTCATGCCGACATCGGTCAGAGCCTCGTGCAGCGGGGGTGACTGCGACAGGGCGCCGCCACGGAAGGCATCCGGCCGGCGACCGAAGGCGCGCTCGAAGATGCCGATCGCGGCCTTGAGCCTCTCGACGAAGAGGTCGCGCCGCCAGAGGTGACCGTACTGCTCACGGTCTTGCACCAGGAGGGGCTCAGGGTCCTCCCGGCTCAGAGCGCGGACGAAGGCCGGATACGGGCCGAACTCACACGTTCCGTGGTCGAGCCCGTGGAGCTGGAAGTCATCGCCCCGGTCTCGGGCTGCGTGCGCCAACGCCAGCCATTCGGGCTGGCGGTCCATCTCCCATACGTCGGGCCGGATGGCCCCTGCGGGGCCATGCGGCCCCTCCAACTCGCCGCCGCGCGGCACCACGAAGTAGGTCGCGGGGACGCCTTCCCCGTCGAAGAAGCTCTGGGCGCGGCGGAACTGCGTGAGGTCCTGGATGAGCCCGCCGGCGTCATCCACGGTGACGATGAGACGTCGCATGGCAAGTGCCTCCTACAGGGGCGCGGACGGGCAGGAATGTGGTTTGCCAAACCAGCGTAACGCTTGCTCATCATTGAGGCCCGCTCCAGACGTGGAGCATCCCTAGACGCGATGGGTGCGTGAGATGCCCGTTGACATCATCAACGGCACCAAAGGCGCTCATTTAGGATGTAGTGGGTGGTTTGGGGCAGCGGAGGCTGTTCCTCTGTCACATTCCCACCCATCGTAACGAGCGTTACGCATGCTGGCAATCAACAGGAATGCCTGTCCTCCGATTGCTCGTACGGCTACAGGCTGCGCTTCCAGCCGCGGTTGCGCAACTGGTCGAGCAGGACGGCGCCGAGGATCACGAGGCCCATGACGACCTTCTGCGTATAGCTCTCGACGCCGGTAAGGTTCATGCCATTCTGAATGACCGCGATGATGAACGCGCCAATGAGCGTGCCGAGCACGCGGCCGGTGCCGCCGGCGAGGGTGGTGCCGCCGACGACAACCGCCGCGATCACGTACAGCTCGTACATCACACCATAGGTCGGCGCGCCGCTCTGCAACTGCGAGGCCTGGACGATGCCGCCAAGGCCCGCGAGGCAGCCGCAGGCGGTGTACACGAACAGGATGACCTTAGCGACGGGCACGCCGGACAGGCGCGCGGCCTCGGGGTTGCCGCCGACCGCGTAGATGCGGCGGCCCAGGACCGTGCGCGTCATCAACAGGTGCGCACCCGCGTAGAGAGCCGCCATCAGGATGACCGTGTTCGGCAGGCCGAAGAGGCTTGTGCCGCGTCCGAGCCAGTCGATGGAGGCGGGAACCTGGTAGACGGACTGGCCGCTGGCGAGAGTGAAGGCTAGGCCGCTCGCGACGAGCATCATGGCGAGAGTCACGATGAAGGGCGGGATGCGAAAGCCCGACACCATCGCTCCGGAGAAGGCGCCGACGGCTCCGCAGAGCGCAATGGCCGCCAGGCAACAGAGGACCATCCCGGCGGCGCTGGCGGATTGCGCGCCGGCGAACCTACGGATCAGCACGGTCGCGAACACGGCCGAAAGCGCGATGAGGCTGCCGACCGAAAGGTCGATCCCGCCGGTGATGATGACCATCGTCATGCCGATGGCGACGATGGCGATCACGACGATGCGGTCGGCGATGGCCAGCAGGTTGGCCGGGCGCAGGAAGTCCGGGAAACGGTAGCTCTGAGGCGAGACGACCTTCGCGTTCGCAAGTTGGGGGAAGCGCTGGGGCAGCGTCTGCCAGAGGTCCCACCGGGCCGCCTGCGCGCTCGCGACGAATACCGTGGGCAGCCTGCTGGTGCGCTTCAGCCCGTCGATCTGGTTCAGCACGGCGGGAGGGGCGGCGCCGGCGCTTGCGACAACCTCGATCCCCTCGGCCTCCAGCGCTCGCCGGGCCTCGGTCACAAACTGCTGATCCTCGGCGTCCGCCCCGCCGACGACGAACACGCTGGCCTGCGGGCGGTGGGTGCGCGCCAGGGCCTCCGCCAACTGCCGGCCGGCCTTGCCCCCGCTCGGGTATTGCTCGTTCCAGGTCGCGCAGCTGTAGTACCCGCACAGGAGCACGAGGACGAGCAGCATCCCGTAGTTGGCGAGGAGGCGGTGGTTCATGGTGAGTAGGTGGAATTGCGGGGACACGATCCCAATTCGCAAACGGCGCGAATTGGGTCATGTCCCCGAATTCCATGTTCCGCGCGATCGGCCATTGGCTACCCAGCCTTGAGCGCCGGGTCCTGCTCGGCGTCGGCCTTGTAGTAGAGCTTGGTGGGGATGAGGACCTCGGGCTCGACCTCCTCGCCACCGAGGTACTTCAGGATCGTCTGCACTGTCTGGCGCCCGATCTGGTCGGGGAACTGGATCGGGTCGGCGTAGATCCTCCCCTCCAGGATGGCCTTCTTCCCCTCCAGCTGGCCGTCGAAGCCGACGACGCTGATCTTGCCGGTCAGCCCGGCCTTCTCGATGGCCGCGCACGCGCCGAGGGCCGAGGGGTCGTTGATCGCGAAGATGCCGTTGAGGTCCTTGTGGGCCGTGAGGATGTCCTGGGCGACCTTGAAGGACTCGTCCTTGGAGCCCTTGCCGGGCCAGGCACCCACGATCTCGATGGGGCTCTTCGCCTCCTTCAGCTCCTGGCGGAAGCCCTTCGTGCGGAGGATCACCGACTCGACCTCGGGGTGGTCGATGATGGCGACCTTGCCCTTGTTGCCGAGGGCCTTCATGATCGCCTTCGCGGCCTCGCGCCCGCCGCTGTAGTTGTCCGTGGCGATGTGACAGACAACCTCGCCCTCATCGGACAGACTCGCGATGTCGGCGGTGAAGACGGGGATGCCCGCCTTGTTCGCCTCCTTGATCGCGGTGCCCACGGCCTGCGAGCTGGCCGGCGTGAGGACGATCGCGCTGACCTTCTGAACGATGAAGTCCTGGACCTGACTGAACTGCTTGGCCGGGTCCTGCTCGGAGCTGACAGTGATCACCTCGTACCCGCTCTCTGCCGCCTCGTCCGCCATCGCGTCCGCGATGTCCTTGAAGAACGGGTTCGTCATCGTTAGTACCGAGAGGCCGATCTTGCTGCCGGTGGGCGCCGGGGTCGAGGTCTTCGGCGCGACGGCCGGGCCTAGGGACTTCTCCTCGGGTGGCTTGGGGCAGCCGCAGAGCACGGCGATGAGGCTGAGGACGAGAGAGGCGAGGATGAAGTGTCGCATGGGGAGGCTCCTTGATGGGCGGTTCGAAAGGCAAAGGCTGCCACCGCGTGCCAGCCGGCCGGAAGCCCGCGCTCCCAGGTGGACGGCAAAGGCTACTGCCAGGCGCTCTTCACTTCGTAGATCTCAAGAGAGGTCAGCTTCGTATCGGCGCCGCGAGTGAAGGCGTCGAGCGAGTGGAGCTGGTCGGACGGGATCACGCCGACGGGCATGTACACGAGGCCATCGTTGGCGTAGACCTCGATGGAGGTGCGATCCACCAGCAGCTCCAGCTTGATCTTCCCGTTCTGCGGTTCCAGGGGCGCTGAGACGGTGAAGCAGCTCAGCGTGTTGTGCAGCGTGCTGAAGACCACCGGGATACCGCGCACGTGGAAGCCGAACTGCGACGCCGCGCCGATCTGGAATTGCGCACGGATATGGAAGAGGTCGCCGGTGATTCCCGAGAGAGGGTTGTCGCCCTCCTTGAGCGTGAGGTCGGAGAAGGCGTGCTTCTTGGAGTGGAGGGTCTCAATCTCGCGAGCGGGCAGCACGAAGAGGCGCGGCCCCTCGGCGGTTGAGCGCAGCGTGAGTTCGACCGGGAAGTCCATCATCTGGTTGAATGGCATCCCGGGCATCTCGAAGGTGCCCCAGCCGACCAAGATGCGTCGGCCGTCCGGGGTGCTGTTGAACGTCTGCGAGGCGTAGAAGCAGTTGCCGAAGTTGAGTCGGTGCGGACCCGATTGCTGCGTGAAGGTCTTGCCGTCGAAGCGGCCGATCAGATACTGCCCGTTGCCTCCGTAGAAGACCCAACGCGTGTCGCCGGGCTTGCCGTCGAGCGCGATCTCGAGGAACTCGGGGCACTCGCTGGTGCCGGGTAGGCTGATGTCGGACATGCGCTCCCACCGCTTCAGGTCGGGTGAGGAGAAGAGGGCGTAGTCGTTGCCATCCAGGAAGAGCGCCATGACCCACTTGCGCTCGGGCGCGTACCAGATGACCTTGGGGTCGCGGTTGCCGCCGATGATGTGCCGGAGGACCGGGTTTCCCTCCCACTGCGTCCACGTGCGGCCGCGGTCGTTGCTGTAGGCGATGCACTGCGTGAAGGGGTCGCCCGCGCCGGTGTAGATGCAGACCAGCACCTTCTCGTCGCCCGTCTGAAAGCCCGCCGTGTTGTTCTCGTCCACGACCGCAGAGCCCGAGAAGCAGGTTCCGTGCTGATCGGGGTACAGCGCGTCGGCCAACTCGGTCCAGTGGACGAGGTCCGGGCTGACGGCGTGGCCCCAGTGCATGTTGCCCCACTTCCAGCCGTACGGGTTGTGCTGGTAGAAGAGGTGGTACTCGCCGGCGTAGTACACAAGCCCGTTCGGGTCGTTGTTCCAGCCGCGGCGGGAGGAGAAGTGAAACTGGGGCCGATAGCGCTCCCGGTACAGGTTCTCGGCGCCCGTGATCCGGTCGTCGTTCGTGATGCGCTGCAGAACAGAGGATTCCTTCTCGGAGAGCTTCGTGGTGACGGTCGCCTTCTGCCCCCTGAACGCGCTCACATCCATGAAGACCCAGAAGTCGGGCTCGTCGAGGGCCAGCTCGATGTCGAACTCGCGCACGGCGCCCTCGCCGAGGCGCACGGTGAGTCGGCGCATCGGGGCGCCGCTCTTGACCGGGAAGTTGAGGTACTGCTTTTCGATGGTGAGTTCCACCGACTTCTCGACCTCCTGCCAACGCTCTTCGCTCTGGACGATCTGGTCTACGTTGATGTGGCCCCACCCGCCGGTCCGCTGATCGACGATGCGGATGACGGCCGTGCGGCCGGCGAACTCGGCGACATCCCACGTCCACCACCCGAGGCGCTCGCTGCCGCCGGGCTTGTCGTTCGGGCCGGTCGCGGTGCGGACGACCTGGCCGTCGATCAACAGGTCGATGCACGCCTCGCCGGGGTACATCCCGCCGCCGATGAGGAAGTTGAGGTAGGGGCGCTCGATCTCGAACGGCGGGCTCGTGAGCGTGCCCGTTGTCCCGTCACCGTGGTAGAAGCTGTTCACGAGGCCGTGGCCGAGGAAACCGCTCACCGCCATCTGGCCGGGCAGTGTGCCCTGCGCAGGGCCCGACCCGAAGGCCTCGCCCTCAGCCTGCCAGTCGCCGTAGGTCGGGCCCTCGAAGTCCGCGACCAGCAGATCGGGCGCCGCGTAGGATCGGCCACAGACGACGCAACACAAGGCGACGACCGCGGCTGCGCAGCGGCCCATCCGATAGCCTCCTGTGCCGGAAACGTGTGGGCCGGACGCGCCCGGCGCCCGGCCCGTCGCCGCTCAGCCGGCCTGTCTACCACTTGTAGTACGGCGCGTCGAGGGTGCCCGCGACCCAGCTCTTGGGGTCGTCCTCGAACACGATCGCGACCTTGCCCTTGACCGTGCCGAGGATCTTCTCGTTCTTCGGGTCGGCCGTCATGTCCCAACTGTCGATCTTCAGCGCGCAACCCCACGGGTCGTTCACGCTCATCGGACCCTTGTCGCCGCCCTGCGGGTAGTGGTAGTAGGCGTGCTCCTGGTCGAAGTTCTTCTCATCGGCGATCTTCCTCACCATCTCGCCGGGCTTGCCTTCGGGAAGGGTGAAGTCCAGGTCCACGCCGGTGTCCTCGGTGATGATGCCCGTGGGGTCTTCGAGCTTGGCGTCGGAGATCTCGAGGGTCGCCTTTCCGTTATCACCCTTCTCGATCCGTACCGTGTTGGCGGTGAACTCCTTGCCGTTGATCATCCCCTCGATCGGTGCGTCCGGGACCTGAGCCACCGTCGGCGCATCACTCCAGGTGAACTCCCCCGGGGCCGCGGCAGGCTCGGCCGGCGTCTTCGGCATCTCCGCCGGAGTGGGAGTTGTGGTGACAGGCGTCTCAGTGGTGGTCTGCTTGGGAGGACAGCCGGCAAGGAGGACTGCGGCGGCAACTGCGAGTGCGGCGACAGCGACGAGGAGCAGTGATCTAGTACTCAAGGCGGTTCACCTCCGTGAGCATGGCGTTTGCGCGAGCTGCACGACTCGCGCAGTGACATTCGCCGGCCTGCGCGACACCCCTTCCCCGGAGTGCGCTCAGTCCCACGTCAGGATGACCTTCCCCTCCAGGCCTTGCTCCAGGCGCGAGTAGGCCTCCTGCGCGTTCTGGTAGGAGGTCTCCAGCGTGATGAGGCGCTCGATGGGCAGGCCGTTACGGTGCATGCAGAGCATGTCCGGGTAGTAGCGCGGGTGGGAGACCCAGTTGCCGAAGATCGTCAGGTTGCGCTTGATGATGAGCTTCTGCGGGTCAACGGACTGTGGACCGTGCCCGACCTGGCAGATGATCCCCTCGCACTTGGTGCCATCCATCGCCCAGTCGAGCGTGTCCTGGCGGCCCGAGCACTCGAAGCACGCATCCGGCCCGAGGCCGTCGGTCAGCTCGCGCAGCTTCGCCACCACGTCGGTCTCCGCCGTGGGGTCGAGCGTCTGCCAGGCGCCCATCTTCAGGGCGAGCGCGCGGCGCGCCGCGATAGGCTCGACGGCAATCGGCCAGCAACCGAGGAAGCGCTGCATCAGCACCATCCCCAGGCCGACCGGCCCGCAGCCGAAGACGCAGGTGACATCTCCCTTGCCCACGCCCGCGCGGATCGTCCCGCCATAGGGCACGCCGAGGCCGTCTCCGCAGAGCAGGACCGCAACGGAGGCGGACACGTCATCGCAGAGCTTGACCATCGCGTTCGCCTTGACAGCGATGTACTCGGAGTGACACGCACGCGGCGTGCCGACCTCGGGGCAGAACGTGTCCTTGCCCTGGCGGCACCACCGGCACTTGCCGCAGCCGCCGAGCGTGAAGATGCCAACCCGATCGCCCTCCTCCCACTGCGGGTGGCCGTGCGGATCGGCGATGATGCCGGCGACCTCGTGGCCACCGTTCATGTCCATCGCGTTCGGGCCGCGGAAGCTGTGCATCTCGCCCCCGCACACGCCGCTGGCGGTGACCTTGACCAGGACCTCGTTCTCCTTCGGCTCAGGCATCGGGTAGTCGGCAATCTCGAGCTTGCAGTTGCCGAGAAGGTGGACGGACTTCATGCGGAAGGCTCCTCTCCTGAGAGCGGACCGAGTCGGCGCACGGTTCGACGATGGCGGGAGGGAGACCTTCGGAGGGCAACGAAGGCAAGGCTAACAGGATGGACAGGATGATCAGGATGAGGGCGAGGGTGGCAGCGAGGGGCTATGCTGCATCGAGGAGTCGCGCCAGATGACATCATACGAGATCGTCCGTCGTGCGCTGGAGTTCGACACCCCTGAGCGGATCCCGATTCGGTTCGGGGCCTTGGGGATTGACGACACGTTTGGTGTCGGCCTGCAGGCCGCGGCGGGCTGGCAGGCGTCGCAGCCGTACGAGGATGAGTGGGGTGTCGTATGGCATCCGGCGCCCGAGGGTGTCACCAACATGGGCCAGCCCAAGGGCCACAACCTGAAGTCGCTGGATCGGCTGGACGAGGTGAAGTGGCCCGACCCGCACGATGACAACCGCTTCGCGGCCATCGAGGGGCAGCTGGCGAATGCGGGCGAGAAGTACGTGATGGTCGGGTGCGGATTCACGTTCTTCGAGCGAATGCACTACCTGTATGGGATGCCGGAGCTGTTCGTCGCGCTGTATGAGAACCCAAAGGGCGTGCATGCGCTCGCGGAGCGGGTGGTCGCGTTCCCCATCGGGATTGCGCAGGAGATCGGGAAGCGCTTCCGGGGGCGCGTGCACGGGTTCGCGATGACCGATGACTGGGGCACGCAGGAGGCGGCGTTCACCAGCCTGCCGATGTTCCGCGAGTTCTTCAAGCCCTACTACCGGCGGCTGTTCGACGCGATCCACGACGCGGGGATGCACGCCTGGATGCACTCGTGCGGGCATGTGAACGACATCGTGGGCGAGTGGATCGACTGCGGGCTGGACCTCGTGAACCTGCAGCAACCGACGAACCTGGGGATCGAGGAGATGGGGGAGAGGTATCGCGGGCGCATCTGCTTCGAGAGCCTCTGCGACATCCAGATGACGCTCCCCTGGAAGGACGCGGACGCCATCCGCGCAGAGGCCAAGCAGCTCATCGAGCACTGGGCGACACCCCAGGGCGGCTTCGTGCTGAGCGACTACGGGGATGGCGCGGCGATCGGCGTGCCCATCGAGAAGAAGCGGATCATGCTGGAGGCGTTCATCGAACTGGCGGCGCCGGGCGTCGAGGTTCCTGCCCAGTGATGGGGGCGTTCGCGCGCGGCGGGAGGTGGTTGCATTGCAGGCGCTGGTGGACGGGGTGTTCTGGGTCTCGCTGCTGGCCGTCGCATTCGGGCCACTGCTGGTCTTGCGGCTCCGCTACGGCGCACGATTGCGCTGGGCGCTCTTGGGCATCGCGAGCTGGGTGGTTGGGTGTACGGCCAAGGTTGTGATCCACTACGGCTGCGGCCTCGACCATCCTGTGGATAGCCTGGGCCTGCAACTGGCTCGAGGCACGTTGAGCGGGGTAGTCTCCGGGGCCACTGAACTCGCGGCAGCTGCGCTAATCCTGGTGTGGGCGCGGCTCAAGTTGGCCGATGTCCTGGCCTTCGGCGCGGGGATCGGGGCCTTCGAGGTGCCCGTCATCCTCGCCAGCGCCTGCACTGCGGCGCCGTTGGAGCCGACGGACCCGCTCCCCATAGTCGTCCAGCTCAACTACCCGATGGAGCGGGCGATCACCCTGGTGTTCCACACGGCGACACGCCTGCTGGTCTACGTCGCGGTCCGCCGCCACGCCTTGGGGTTCGGCCTGCTGGCCCTGCTGGCGTTCACGCTGCTCGACGGGGCCGCCGACCACGGAACCATGGCGGGATGGGATTTCTACCAGCCCAGCGTGGGCGGCGGCTTCCTCGCGTTCCACGCAGTCCTGACCACGCTGGTGTCGCTCGCGGCGTGGCGGGCGTGGCGCAGTGCTCCACCCGCGCCTCAGCCCCCCGTCCCCGGAGAGGAGACGTGCACGTGATACCCTACTGTTTCCTCGCGGCCGTTCTGGCCGCCCCTGCGAGGTCTGATGTCGCGCTACACGGCTTCGAGGACATCGCTGTGTGGGTGGACAACCGCGACGGCGGCCATGCGCCGGCGTGGTCGGCGGACACGGAGTTCGCGCGCGAGGGCCAGGCAATGCGGATCAGGTACACGGATCAGCCGCCGCACTGGGGCAACCTGCGCGGGCCGTGCACGGTGCCGGGGGACGCGTACGCGCTGACCTTTCAGCTCTACGTCCACTCCGCCGCCAAGGGCGCTGCGATGCACATCTGGCTGATCGAGCCGGACAACGACATGTGGGCGCAGCGCGTGCGGTTCACGAAGGGCGAGCTGGCGGACCAGAAGCCCGGCTGGCAGGAGGTCCGTGTGCCCATCGCGGGCTTCGCGTTCCAGCCGCGCGGGCAGAAGACGCGGCAGATGACGACGGCGACCGGAATGCTCATCGGCTGCAACTACGGGGACCTGGAGGTGACGATCGACAGCATGAAGTGGGAGACCGAGCCCAAGCTGCAGGCTGTTCCGTTGCCGAAGACCGAGGGGCTGCAGATCGAGTCAACGGAGAAGGGCAGCGTCGGCATCCTCGACACGGGCGAGGGGCTGCCGGGCGGCTTCAGGACGGCGCACGCACCGGCGGACCTCGCGCAGGCGCTACGTGAGGCGGGCTTCGGCGTCACGATGCTCCGGCCCGGCGACCTTGCCGACCCACAGGTGCTGACCGCGGAGGCGTTCGATGCGGTCGTCTTGCCGTTCGGGCCGTGCTTCCCGGCGGAGGCGAGGGAGACGTTTCAGGCCTACCTGAAGGCGGGCGGGAGCTTCCTGTCTACCGATGGGTATGCGTTCGACCAGCTTCTCATCCTGACGAATGAGGGTTGGACGGACCTGCCGGTGGTCGGCCGGAAGGCATCGGAGATGGATGCGGCGGAGGAGCCCCCGGCGTCGGTGGGCATGAACACACGGATCGGCAAGCCGGGCGACGCGATGGCCCTCGATCCCTCGCAGATCGGCGCCTTCGATCCGCAGTTCCACTTGGAGCAGGCGACGCAGTTCCGCCCGTCGGCATGGGTGGGCGATGGCGTTCCGTCGTACTCGTTCGACGCGCCGGTCGAGGGCTTCTCGGCCTGCTGCCAGACGGGCGTGAACAGCCCCGTCTTCCCGCCCGTACACCGACGGTGGATTCCGGTGCTTGAGGCCTTCGACAAGGGCGGCGCGCTGCGCGGCACGGCGCTCAGCATGGCGCACAACTTCGCGGGTGAGTACCCGAAGTCGAGCTGGGCGTTCAGCGGGATCACATCGGGTCAAGACCTCCTCCTCGGCACCCCGGAACGCCGGGCGCTGCTGGAGCGCGTGATGAGCGAGATCACGCAGAAGGTCTTCCTGCACAGCCTGGCGACCGACCTCGCCTGCTATGGGCCGGGGGAGACGGCGAGCATCTCGGTGCAGGCGGCGAACAACGGTCGGTGGCCAGCGAAGCGCGAGGTGACGCTGACAGTGGGCGGACGGGAGGTCGCGAAGCGTAGCCTGGACCTCGCGGCGGGCGCGAGCGAGGCTGTCGAGGCAGCGGTGCCGGTGGATGGCCTGAAGGGCGACCTGATCCCCATCGCGGCAACGCTCAGCGACGGAGGGAGGCGCGTGGACTCGCTGGCGTCGGCCTTCTGCCTGCGCGACGAGAAGGTGCTGGCGAGCGGTGCGAGGATCGGCTGGGCGGGCAACTACATGACGGTGGACGGGAAGCCAAGCTTCCTGGTCGGCACGAACCAGACGGGCATGATGTACTTCTCGCCGGACGAGAACCCGGCGACGTGGGACCGCGACTTCGCGGCGATGGAAGTGCACGGGTTCCACATCTGGCGCATCCTGCACTTCTCGCCCTTCGCGGCGAAGGGCTACGAGGGCGACGGGAAGCACACGTCACTCGACCTCGCGAACCGGCCGAAGAGGCTTGTGCGGCAGATGGACGCGATTGTGCAACTCGCGCAGAAGCACCGAGTGGCGATCTTCCTGTCGCTGCACGACTGGCTGGGCACAGTGCTGACCGACGAGGAACTGGCGGCCCAGGCGGACTGGAACCGGTTCTGGGCGGAGCGCTACAAGGACGTGCCGGGCATCCTCTACGACATCCAGAACGAGCCGGGCGTCGCCGCCGAGGACCGGCCGGACATCGTGGCCCTGTGGAACGCATTCCTGCAGGAGCGCTACGGGTCGGACGAGGCCTTGCGCGCGGCGTGGGACAAGAACCCGCCGGAGGCCGCGCTGCCGAACGTGCCGCTCGGCAACACGACCGACGACTGGTACGACGTGCGCTCGGCCGACCGCAAGCGCTTCGAGACGGTGCTCCTGAACCGCTGGGTGAAGGCGAACGTGGACGGCATCCGCGCGGGGGACCCGGATACGCTCAGTTGCGTAGGGTATCTGCCGAGCATGCCGCCGGCGGACAAGATCCTCGGGGTCGAGTGCACCGACTTCAGCAACATGCACTACTACGGCTCCGCCGACCGCTTCCCGATGGAGTTCAAGATCAC
>VGFC01000021.1 GCA_016869045.1 Armatimonadota bacterium | reverse complement strand
TGCCGTCAACTCCGGGCTCCGGGCTCTGGACTCTGGACTGCCGTCATGCGACGTTCCGGAAGGCTTGCGCCTCTCAGCGTTGCCCTCGAGAATCTGCTCGCTCGCCGCGAGGCGCGCGTGCGGGTGAAGGAGCGGCTGGCCGCGCTGGTGTGGCGGGAGTGCGTGGGCGGGTTCTACGCCGAGCGGACGCTGGTGACGCGAGTCGAGCGGGGGATCATGTGGGTCTGGTGCAGCTCGCCGGCGTTGGCGCATCAGTTGAGCCTGGACGCGGAGGAGATCATCCGCCGCCTGAACGCGCAGTTGGCGGGCGACTATGTCAAGGAGATCCGCCCGACGACGACGGGCCGCCGACGTGCGCAGGGGGCGACCGAGCTGGACCTCCCTCGCGCTCCACAACCCACGCGCGCGGAACTGGAGGCAATACGGCTGCTCCCGCGCGCTGTGGAGGCAATTGACGCCGAGGCCGCACACATAGAGGACGAAGCTCTTCGCGAGCGTTTCCGCGCGACCGCGATCGCGCAGCGCAAGGCTCAGAAGTGGCGCGCGCAGCATGGCTACACCGCCTGCCGCCACTGCGGTTGGTTGACGCCGCCGCCGCTGAAGCACTGCACGAAGTGCGGACGAACGCTGTAGCGCCGTCCCGGCCGTGTTGCTGTCGTGTCCGTCATCCGCAACTCCGCATCTCCGGAACTCCGTATCTCCGCCGTCAGGGGGTGGCAGGCAATGGCCGAGAAGTACACCGGCAAACTCGAACAGCTCGACGCGTTCCGTTGGCGGATTCCCGTTAACCGGAACCTGGGCATGACGGTGCCGGGGATCATCTACGCCGACCAGGCGCTGATGGACGACATGCGCAACGACCCGGCGCTGCAGCAGGTCGCGAATGTCGGCACGCTGCCGGGCATCATGGGTGCCTCGCTGGCGATGCCGGACTTCCACTACGGGTACGGCTTCTCAATCGGCGGGGTCGCGGGCATCGACGCCGAGGAGGGAGTCATCTCCCCCGGCGGCGTTGGCTATGACATCAACTGCGGCGTGCGGCTCCTGCGCAGTGACCTGACCACCGACGACATCCGCAGCCGCGTGGACAACCTCATCGACGCGATCTACGCGAACGTCCCCGCCGGCACCGGGAAGGATGGGAAGGTCCCCGTCAAGCGCCAGGAGCTGGAGGACGTGCTGGTGAACGGCGCGGGCTGGGCGGTGAAGCGCGGCTTCGGTCGGCCCGAGGACCTCACGGTCCTGGAGGAGGAGGGCGCGATGGACGGGGCCGATCCCGACGCCCTTACCGACCGCGCGATTGAGCGCGGCTCGCCGCAGCTCGGCACGCTGGGCAGCGGGAACCACTTCCTGGAGATTCAGGAGGTCGTCGAGGTCTTCGACGAGCGCGTGGCGCGCGTGTTCGGGATCGAGGGGCCCGGGCAGGTCACGGTGATGGTGCACACGGGCTCGCGCGGGCTGGGTCATCAGACCTGCGACGACTCCCTCGAGGAGATGCAGGACGCGGTGCGCGAGTACGGGCTCTCGCTGGTGGACCGCCAACTCGCCTGCGCGCCGGTCGGCAGCCCTCAGGGTCGGCGCTACTTCGCCGCGATGGCGTGCGCCGCGAACTACGCGTGGGCCAACCGCCAGTGCATCACCCACTGGGTCCGCGCGGCCTTCGAGCAGGTCCTCGGGAAGAGCGAGCGGGCGCTCGGGCTCGACATCGTGTACGATGTCGCGCACAACATCGCCAAGTTCGAGACGCACGAGGTGAAGGGCCGGCCCACGCGCCTGTGCGTGCACCGCAAGGGGGCGACGCGCGCCTTCGGGCCCGGCCGACCCGAGGTGCCTGCAGCGTACCGGCAGGTCGGCCAACCGGTCATCGTGCCCGGCGACATGGGCCGCAACTCGTACCTGCTGGTCGGCACCGAGGAGGGGATGCAGCAGACGTGGGGCTCGACCTGCCACGGCGCGGGCCGTCGCCTCAGCCGCACCGCCGCCCTGAAACTGCAGCACTCGCAGGCGGTCATCGCGAAGCTCCGGCGCGCGGGCATCTACATCCGCTCCGCCGGCAAGAAGACCGTCGCCGAGGAGGCCCCCGAGGCCTACAAGGACGTCAACGACGTGGTCCGCGTCTGCGACGGCGCGGGCATCAGCCGGCTGGTGGCAAAGATGCGGCCGCTCGGGGTGATGAAGGGGTGACGTTGCCGTCGCCCCTTCCCCCATTACGACTCCCGACTCTCGGCTGCCGTCGGAGCCTTCCCCGAAGGACTTGCGCGTCGCTCCCGCGAAGGCTTGGGGCGATGATCGTTGGACACCCTGAGGTGACCCATGCCCCCTTGGATGGTCGTGGGACTGTTGACGCTGCAGGTCGGCTTCGCGTCCGCCGATGTCGTACTCCTGGATGAGTACTGGACGCCGGAGATCGTGGTCAACGACGTGAAGGTCACGGAGATCGATACACAGCAGACCGGCGACCCGAAGCAGGCGAAGGTCGGCGAGTGCAGTGTCCTGCTGGAGAACGAGACCGGGTGGCCCAATGTGCGCTTCCGGAACGGCGCCGCCCTGAGGCTGACGGAGGTGCCGACGGGGGAGAGCGATGCGAAGCTCTGGTACCGGACCGACACGTGGACCGGCAAGTGGACGCTGGAGGTCTGGGCGTACCGCTACCAGGTGACCGACCGGCCGGTGAACGTGCTGCAGGCCGAGCTGGACGGCGGAGGCGGCGATGGACGGCTCATCGCCGACGATGAGTGGCACGAAGCCCGCGGGGTGCTCGCCAAGTCCGACGAGTACGACCTGGTGCCGGCGGACAAGAGGGTCATCACCTTCATCTGGCTGAGGCCGACGGACGGCTGGGGTGTGCCGCACCATACGTATGTCGATCACGTGGAGATCGACGCGCTCATCGACGAGAAGCCTCCGATCGAGCCAACCCTATACGTGCGGCCCAAGCCCGGCGCGCAGGTCGCGGGCGACGACTGGGTCTGGTGGGAGGCGGAGGACGCGGTCGAGCACACCTTCCCGCCCGGCGGCGCGCTCTTGCCCCACAACGTGGAAGAGCAGGCGGTGCTGTCCAACGGGGCGTGGCTGCAGTTCCACGGCAACGAAGGCCAGACCGCGAAGTGGGAGCCCTCGGCGCCCCAGGCAGGCTCGTACACGCTCTGGTGTCGCGGCGTGGTCTTCGAGGAGCCGTTCCGCTGGCGGTTCGGTGGGCAGCCCTGGCAGAGCTGGGCGGGCGACCAGGAGCCGGTCGATGTGCGCGTCGTCCGCGGGACGGACGACGAGTGGGAACTCACCGACGGTTGGTACCGCCTCGGGCAGGTTGACCTCCCACAGGGCAAGCAGACCTTCGAGATGGAAACCTCGCCGGGGCTGCTGTCCCTCGGCCTCGACTGCTTCCTACTGACCCGCCGTGAGTTCGAGCCCGACGGCGCGAAGAAGCCGGCAGACGGGTAGGGCCGGCTCACCAAGAGGGGGAACCGGGAATGCGGGGTAGACCCAGGGGTTTGTTTGTCGCGGTTCCGCCGGTGGTTGCGAGGCAGGGCGCGTCGGGCCTGCAGGGCGTGTCTCCGCAGTTTGACTTTGCCGGGGGCCTGTGTTAGAATCCGCGTGCTGCTCGCTCGGGACCGGTCCGGGGTCGTGGCGCGAGCGCCAACCTTGTTGCACACCAACGCAGAAGCGGTGCTGGCGCCGGGGGCCATCGCTCCCGGCCTTTGCCGTCTTTACGGGGTGTGCCGGGCCGTCGGACGACGAGGCGAGGGGGTTCGCCATGATACAGATGTTCATCCACAAGGTGGCGCTCGACCCGCAGCACCGCGCGCTGATCTTCTTGACGGACGAGGACAACCGCCGCATCCTGCCGATACAGATCGGCCTGCCGGAAGCGCAGGCAATCGTCAGCAAGATGCAGGACATCAAGTACCCTCGCCCGATGACGCACGATCTGCTGCGGTCCGTGATCGAGGAGACGGGGCACACGGTCCTCCGGGTGCGGGTCACGCGACTCGAAGACACCACCTTCTTCGCCGCTATCGATCTGGACGGGCCGATGGGGGCGCTGGAGATCGACGCGCGCCCGAGCGACGCCATTGCGCTCGCGTTACGGGTGGGGGCGCCCATCTACGTGGCCGAGGAAGTGCTGGAGCAGGCGAACCGGCCGTCCGACCAGGCGGAGCAGGAAGAGATGCAGACGTTCATCCGGCTGATGGGCACCATGGGTGATCAGGCGGAGACGTACGGCCCGGACTTCGGGAGCGACCGAGGAGCGGGGGCCGACGAGCAAATGTCGGAGTCTGGGGAGGGCTAGTCAGGTGTCACGTTCGTCCAAGGCGTTCTTCATCTTGCTGTTGGTGCTGGCGGCCGTCCTACTGATCCTGCGCGTCCTGCAGATCTACACCGACTTCCTCTGGTTCGGCGAGCTAGGCCAGCTCTCGGTCCTCAAGACCATCTGGTTCGTACGTCTGGAGCTCGCGTTCCTCGTGGGCGTGGTGTTCTTTGTGTGGCTCTACGCCAACATCCGCATCGCTCGCAAGCTGGTGCCGCGCGAGGAGATCATCGGCCAGCGCCTGCTGCCCGACGCCGAGCGTGCCTCCATCGAGAAGCACATTGACAAGGTGCTCCTGGGCTTCGCGGCGTTGGTGTCGATCCTCGCGGGAATCTCCGCGAGCGGCCACTGGCATGAGTGGATCCGCTTCTTCAACAGCGTGCCCTTCGGCAAGACGGACCCGCTCTACGGCAAGGACATCGGTTTCTACGTCTTCCGCCTACCCTTCATCGAGTATGTCTGGAAGACCGGGTTCTACGCGGCCGTCATCGGCTTCGTCGTGGCGACGCTCGTGCACCTGTACAACGAGTCCATCCGCATCCACGGCTCCACCGTCAAGGCCACCACGCAGGCCCAGGCGCACTGCCTCAGCCTGTTGGCCTGGTGCTTCATCCTGAAGGCGGCGGGGTACAAGCTCGGCATGTACGGTCTCCTGTTCACGCCCGGCGGCGCCGTGCCGGGCGGGCCCGGGTTCTCGGCCGTTCACTACCGGCTGCCCGTCTTCACCCTCCAGATCATTGCGTGCTTCATCTGCGCGGTCCTGTCGGTGGCCACGCTCTGGATCCGCAACCTCCGCGTGCCGCTGTTCCTCGTGGTAGGGTTGGGGCTGCTCGCGATCCTGGGGGGCACCTCGTTCCCCTATCTGATGGAGCGTACGCAAGTCCGGCCCAACGCGCTCGACAAAGAGCCCAAGTACCTGACGTACAACATCGAGGCCACGAACGACGCCTACGGCCTGTCGGGCGTGATCGATGCCCCCCACAACATCAAGCCCGAACTGACCCGGGCCGACGTCACGAGCGCGCCGGCCACGATCAAGAACGTGCGCATCTGGGATGATCGACCCCTGGAGGACACCTACCGTCAGCAGCAGGCGCTGCGGCAGTACTACGAGTTCGCCGGCGTGGATGTGGACCGCTACCCGATCGGCGGGGAAATGCGGCAGGTCTCGATCTCGGCCCGCCAGATCGAGTACGACCGGGTCGGCACCCTGTGGCCCAACCGGCACCTGCAGTACACGCACGGCTACGGGCTGTGCATGTCGCCGGTGAACATGGTGGACGCCGAGGGGATGCCCCACTACTGGATCCGCAACTTCCCCCCCAAGCCGGAGCGCGAGGCCAAGGGCAACCCCGACCTGACCATCGAGCGGCCGGGCCTGTATTTCATGGCCCACAAGATCGTCGATCCGTACGGCTACGGGCAGACGCCTGCGCCTCCGCCTCAGGCTGGCCCGGAGGGCGCCCCGGGCCCCGCCCCGGAGCAGCCGCAGCAACCGCCGCCCGATCGCCGCCAGACGAAGCGCAGCGTCAACCCGTTCGCCCAGGACAACGCGATCCGCGAGGACTACGTCATCGTCCGCAGCGGCGTCCAGGAGATCGACTACCCCACCGGAGAGAAGGGCGAGGATACACGCAAGACGGTCTACGACGGCCCGGCCGGCGTGCCGCTCTCGCCCGGCGGGACGGCCATCCGCGGGCTGCGCCGCGTCGCCTTCTTTGCCCGCTTCTGGGACCTGCCGCTCATCTTCTACCACCTCGACCCGGGCAGCCGGATCATCTACAACCGCTGGGTGCCTGATCGCATCAAGACGCTGGCCCCCTTCCTGATCACCGATCCCGACCCCTACCCCGTGATCCACGACGGCGGCATCGTGTGGATCGTAGACTGCTACACGATCGCGACGCGGTACCCGTACTCGACCGGCGTGGGCCTCGGGCGCACCGACCGGTCGCCGAACTACTTCCGGAACTCCGTCAAGGCTGCCGTAGATGCCTACACGGGAGAGACGACCCTCTACGTGTGGGATGAGCAGGACCCGCTCATCCAGTCCTACCGCAAAGCCTTCCCGCAGCTGTTCGCCACCAAGGATCAGATGCCGGAGAACCTGCGGCGGCACGTTCGCTACCCCAAGGGACTCTTCGAGCTGCAAAGCCTGATGTTCGCCACTTACCACCAGAAGAACCCGATCACGTTCTTCCAGAACGAGGACGCGTGGTCCGTGCCATCTGAGACGCTGGCCGGTGACGAGCGCCCCGTCGAGTCCTACTACGTGCAGATGAGCCTGCCGGGCGCCGACCAGCCGGAGTTCCTGCTGATGCGCCCGTTCACGCCGATCAAGCGCGAGAAGCAGAACATGATCGCCTGGATGGCGGCGCGCTGCGACGAGGCGAACTACGGCGAGCTGCGCCTGTATCGCTTCCCGAAGGTCGAGCTGTCCTACGGGCCGATGCAGATTGAGGCCCGCATCAGCCAGAACGAGTGGCTCGCCGACTACTTCCGCTTGAAGTCCGAGTCGAACTACATCATCCGCGGCCATCTGCTGGTGATCCCGGTTGGTGGCTCGCTGCTCTACGTGGAGCCGATCTACCTGGAATCCAAGCTGAACCCGGTGCCCAAACTCAGCTTGGTGGCGGTCGCCTCCGCCACGGGAATCGGCTACGGGACGACGCTGTCTGAGGCGATGAAAATGCTCCTGGGCGGGCCTACCCCCGAGGCATCGACTGCCGGGCCGGCTCCCGGGCCCTCCGCGCCGGTCGGCGCCGGAGCCGCCTCCGTGGCCCAGATCGCCCAGCAGCTCAGCGATGTGTACGCCGAGGCCGAGCGCCTGCGCATGTCGGGCGACTTCGCCGGCTACGCCGCGAAGGTGAAGGCACTCGGCCCGCTCATCCAGGACCTACAGAAGGCCGCGGCCACCGAGTAGCACGCCTCCTTCCCGAGGGGCTGGAGGACAGGCACTCTTGCCTGTCCTCCGAAAGGGACCTTGCCCATGAGGGTCGTCGTCCAGAGGGTCAGCCGGGCCGTGCTGCTCATTGATGGCGAGCCGGCGGGGAGCATCGGGCAAGGCCTGGTGGTGCTCGCGGGTTTCCGCGACGAGGACGGTCCGGCGCACGTCGAGTGGATGGCGGCCAAGGTGTTGGGTCTGCGGGTCTTCCCGGACGAGGCGGGGAACCTCAACCGCGCGCTGGATGAGATCGGCGGCGGGCTCGTTGTCGTCCCGAACTTCACGCTGTACGGCGACTGCCGCAAGGGCCGCCGACCGTCCTTCACCGACGCGGCCCGACCGGAGACGGCCTCGCCGCTCTACGACGAGTTCGTGCGACACCTGCAAGGCGGCGGCCGTCCGGTCGTCGGCGGCAAGTTCGGGGCGCACATGCACATCGAGCTGGTCAACGACGGGCCGGTCACGCTCATCATTGACCGGGGGGAAGCGGAGTAGTCCCCCATCATCCACGAGACGTTTGGGTCATGGCTGCACGACGGCGACGACACCGGGACAAACAGAAGGCGGCGAGGCACACGCGGGTCGGGGACCAGTTCGTCGAGGCGTTCCGGCTCCACGACGCGATCCGTTCGTACGAGACGGCGACGACCTTCGACAAGGACAACGCCGGCCTGCACCTCAAGCTGGCCGACGCCTACTTCGCTGCCGAGATGCCCACCAAGGCGTACCGCGCCTACAAGCAGGCCCTCCTCATTCACCCCAAGAACGCCGAGTGCCACTTCGCCCTGGCCGAGTTCCTGATGGGTCTGCAGCGTATCCGCCTGGCGGTCCTGGCCTTCGAGCGGGCCATCCGCTGTGACCCTCTGCGCGAGTACTTCCACTGCCGGCTCGGCGAGGCGCACCTGAAGTTGGGAGACCGCGAGGGTGCGGAGACCAGCCTCAACGAGGCGGTCCGCCTGGCGCCGGACGACGCGTACTACCACTACCGGCTGGGCGACGCCTGCTTCCGCTGGGAGCGGTGGCAGGAGGCCGAGGACCACTACCGGAGAGCCATCGACTGCGCCCCGCTGGACGACTTCTACCACGTTTGCCTCGCCGCAACGTACCTGCGACAGGACAAGGCCGAGCAGGCCCTCCACACCTTCCGCCGCGCGGTCATCCTCCGCCCGCGGAACCAGTCGTACCGCTACCTGCTCGCCTGGATGCTCGACCGGACGGGCTCTGCCGAAGACGCTACGGAGTGCTACCGCCGCGCCGGCGAGCTAGGCCCCTATGACGAGGACTACGTCAACCGCGTGTGGGTGAAAGCCGGCGTTGCCGAGGCCCGAACCCCCGATCTCGACTGGGACAACGAGGAACGCTCCCGCCGCCCCCCCTGGTAGTCGGGGACAGTCCCCTGTTGCCTGTGGCGCTGCCCTCGCCTAGAACACGCCCTTCCTCGCGTAGGTTAACCCCACCACCGGGTACTCCATGTCCGCCACGCCCAGGAAGAGGTTCAGGGCGTCGGCCCGACCCGGCCCCTCCTGCTTGTCGAGGCCGGGGCCGCGCTTCTGCGGCAGGAGCTGCGCGGCCGCAGCAGCGTTGACGCCCAGCCCATCGTACTCCGCCAGGACCTTCACCCGGTCGTGCACGTCGTAGCATGCGCCCACGAACGGCCCATCGCCGAAGCGGTTCGTGCCCACCCCAAGCGTAACGTGCAGCGGGCGGCTACCCGCATCGAACGCCTTCGTGGCCGCGATGTAGACCGACCGTGCGCCGCGCTCAGCGAAGTGGCCGAGGGTCGCCTCCCTGCGATTGGCCCAGTCCAGCACGCCGATGGAGACCGCCGGCCGCGACTTCGTCTCCTTGAGAACCTGGCCCTGGGCGTGCATGGCGATGTCCCACTCGTTGTCCACGAAGTCGGCGGTCACTGCGACGCCATGGCCCTTCGGCCCAAACCCGATGGTAATGGGAAGCGTGCCATCCACGTCCTTCCCGCTGAAGCCCACCTTGAAGCCCCCCGAGCGGCTGCCCGAGAGGTACGAGACAGCCACGGAGCCGTTGCTCGGCGTGTAGCCCAGCGGAATGCACTGCGACATCGCGCCGTCCCACCCGACCTGGCCGTCGGCCGTCACGCCGTAGCCGTTGCCGGGCAGGCCGCTGACGTACCGGTACTGCGGGTACTCGACGAACTCGGCCCGCGCCCAAGTCCCAGCCGCCGACCAGAGGGTTACAACGGCAAGGCACAGCCAGGCAGTGCGGGTACGTCCCGACAGACTCAGGAAGGTCACCATCACATCCCCCTAGTGGATGGGGACTGACGGCGGAACCCAGTCGTACCGGGTTCCGTTGTCTATCCCCGAAGTTGTCGCTACTCTCTTTCGTGTATCACGTGTGTTTCGTGGTTGTCCGCCTGCGCCTTCAGCAGCACAACGGCAGGTCCACCGGGGCCCCCGTGCGCTCGGATTCGTAGATCGCGAGGATCAGCTCCACGGCCCGGCGCGCCTCGCGACCGGGGATCATCGGTTCCCGGTCCTCCTTGATCGCGTTGACGAGATCCTGGATGAGCATCATGTGCCCGCCCGCGCCGATGGCCGTCGGGTCGGAGACGCCGCCTCCCCCGCTATCGACCTTCTGGATCTCCGGCGCCTCACGCTCCTCGCCGCAGTGCCACTTGGTGATCGAGGCCTCCTGCAGGATGATCGTGCCGTCGTCGCCGTGGAACTCCCACCGCGTCGGCTCGCCGGGTGTCACGCTAGTCGTGCCCTGAATGACGCCCAGCGCGCCCGTCTCGTATTCCAGGATCGCGACCGCCGTGTCTTCCACCGCGATGTTGCGCACCAGGTGCCGGGCGTACGCGCTGACGCGCTTCACTTTGCCCATGATCCACAGCAGCAGGTCGATCCCGTGCACGCCCTGGTTCAGCAGTGCGCCGCCGCCGTCCAGCTCCCACGTCGCGCGCCAGTCGCCGCTGGCGTAGTACTCGTGGGAGCGGAAGAGCTTCTGGTAGCAGTCGCCCAGCACGAGCTTCCCGAGCTTCCCGCCGCGCACGGCCTCGCGCACCGTCTGGCTGACCGGATACGTGCGGCGCTGGAAGATGCCGCCCAACTTCACGTTGCACATGTCCGCCGTGCAGATGAGGTCGTCGATGGCCTGCAGCGTCACATCCAGCGGCTTCTCGCACATGATGTGCTTGCCCGCCTGCGCCGCAGCGATGCCGTTTTCTGCATGCAGCCCGCTCGGTGTGCAGATGCAGACGGCCTGCACGTCGTCCTGCTTCAGCATGTCCTCCAGGTCGCGGTACGAGTGCTTGATCCCGAACTGCCCGGCGAACGCCTTCGCCTTCTCCTCGATGATGTCGCAGCACGCGACCAGCTCGCCGCCGACGGCCGCCTGCACGCTCTGCGCGTGGAACGGGGCGATCACCCCGCAACCGATGATCCCGAACCCGATCGAGTCCTTCTTGGCGGCACCCTTCTTCGCGGGCGTCGTTGCCTTCTGTCGTGGCATGGCCAACCTGCCTCCAGGTACAAGCGTTAGCTGTGCCCGGCCGAGTTCGACGCCTTGACCGCATTCCCCTTCTGGCCTCACAGGTTGCCCTCGCACCAAGGGGGAACGCCCCATCGAAGGAGCCTGCCCATGCCCGGTACACGCCACCTGCTCGTCCTTGCCTGTCTGCTTGCCCCCCATGCCGCCCTCGCCTGGCAGCGCCCGATTCCCCGCGTCGAGCAGATGCCGAACCTCCCTGCGCCCTTCTGCATGAAGGACTGGAATCGCCTCGCCCGCGACTACGATGCGCTCGCCTTCGACCTGAACGCAAAGGGGGAGTACCTTCCGCTCGTCTGGCTCGATGATAGCCAGGTCAACTGCCCCGGGCCCGGCTTCGGCATGCCGAGCTACGTCGGCGACGAGCGGATGTCCGGCCCGAACGCCGAGGGCATCACCTGCATGGGCGCGGTGCTCGGGGCGACGGTCGCCGGAATCGACAAGCGCGCCGGCCCGCACGATTGGGTCGTCATGTGCCGCCAGTGGTTCAACCGCGACACCGGCGAGAACCTCGTGCTGGATAACCAGCGCGGCGACACGGGTGGGAGCTTCTGGTATGAGGTCTGGCCGCACATCGTCTACTACGCGCTCCTTGACCGCTACCCCGACACGCCCGGCATGGCGGACGAGGTGCGCATCGCCGCCGACCGTTGGCGCGATGCCTGTGAGGCGATGGGGTGCGGTACGCCGGACGCGAGCTTCGACCACACCGCCTTCGACTTCGACACGATGAAGCCCGTGGACAACGGCCTGTGGCGCGAGCCCGACGGCGCCGCGGGCATCGCGTGGCTGGAGTACGCTGCCTGGAAGCGCTTCGGCGACGTCCGCCACCTGCGCGCCGCCGAGTGGTGCCTGACCTGGCTGCACGAGCGGAGAGCGAATCCCTTCTACGAGAACCTGATGCCCTGGGGCGCGCTGGCGGCGGCGCGGATCAACGCCGAGCGCGGTACGTGGTACGAGACCGACAAGTTCATCAACTGGTGCTTCGGGACCAGCGAATGCCGCGGGGGCTGGGGCGTCATCGCCGACAACTGGGACGGCTACGACTGCCACGGTCTCCTGGGCAGCGTCGATGACAACGGCGGCTACGCCTTCGCCATGAACACCTTCACCCAGGCCGGCGCGCTGGTGCCTCTCGTGCGGTACGACGACCGCTACGCCCGCGCCATCGGCAAGTGGATGCTGAATGCCGCTAACGCTGCGCGGCTCTTCTATCCCGACGCCCTGCCCGCGCGCAACCAGACCAGCGCCTCGTGGGCCGGCGACCCGCTCCACGTGATCGCCTACGAGGGCCTGCGCAAGGAGTGGAGCGGACGCAGCCCCGTCGCCACCGGGGACCCAGTCCGCATGAACTGGGGCCCGAAGACCGACCTCGGGCTCTACGGCTCATCCTACGTCGGCTTCCTCGGCGGGATCGTCGCTCGTACAAGCGACCCCCGGATCATCCGCCTCGATTGCCTCGCCACCGACTTCTTCCGGGACCCGGCCTACCCGACATACCTCTACTACAACCCCTACCGCAAGGCGAAGACGATCCGCCTGGACGTCGGCCCGGCGTCCAAGGACCTCTACGACGCCACGCGCGATGCCTTCGTAGCGCGCCATGTGCGCGGCAAGACGAGCCTGCGCCTCGCTCCCGACAGTGCAGCCCTGATCGTGCTCGCCCCGGCAGAAGGGAAGGTCACGCACGATGGGATGAGGATGCTGGTGGACGGAGTCGTGGTGGACTACGTGACGGCGACGCCCTGGACGCCCGACCTGATCCGCCGCACGGAAGCGTGGCACATCCGCATGAATGAGGCGCTTGTCACCGGCGCCCCGAACGGCCTGCGCGTCGAGGTCGCTCCCGGCAAGACGTGGGCCATCGCCTCGATCCCCGAGTTCCTCATCCCTGAGTCGGCGCGCACACTCACGATCCGCGTCTCGGAGCTGGGCGGCGGCGCGAAGTGGTCGGTCAAGCTCCTCGGCGACCTCAACCGCGACGGCCGGTTCAACATCCACACCGAGCACTGGCTCCCGCTGCGCGCGGGCAGCAGACGGGAACTGCTGACCGTGCAGCTTCACCCCGGCCTCCGCCAGAACCTCGCCCGGCCTTTGGCGAGATTGGAACTCGTCGTCGAGGGCCCTCCCGGCGCCTACGCCGTCTTCAGCGAGCTCTCATTGGAAAAAGAGGGACACCATACTAATTGCCGAAGCCAAACCGCGTCAGGGGGCCCAGAAGGGCTGTCTTCTGGCTTCGGAAATTAGTATGGTGTCCCTCTTTTTCAGCGGTACTCGATCAGCTGCACCTCCACCAGGTGCGAGGCGCGCCCTTGGCCTGCGTTCTCGTTGGTGTATGGCTGCGGCTTGTAGTCGAGCCTCAGGGCCTCACCTGGTTTCGCGACCTCGCCGAGGTCGATGTCCCACGGTCGTACGAGCGAACCCGGGCACCAGCCTGCGCGGTCGAACTTCCACGTCCCGCCCTGCGGCCGGCATGGGTTCAGGTAGCAGTCCGTCCTCCAGAGCAGGTTCTCGAAGACATGCCCGTTCGCGGTCACCGTGCGCCCGGCCGGCATGAACTCGGCGGCGTTGTCCGTGTTTGGCGACATCCCGTGTCCCGTCACCACGGCCCGCACCTTCACCCGGCGCGTCTCAGGGTCCAGAGTGACGTTGCGGGTCGGGAACTGCGCGGCCATCGGCGCCGCCGGGTTGCCGTACTCGAAGTCCCCGTTCCAGAGGTTCGTCACCCGGTGCGCGCACTGTGCGGGCTTGCCCGCGTAGTAGTCCACGCCCACATCCACCTTCCACCCCTTCACCCACGTGCCGATCGCGACCGCCATCTTCCGGCTGCCCCGCAGCAGCGACTGGTAGCCCGTCACATCCACCTGCCAGGTCGCCGCGCGTCCGAAGGGCGTGATGAAGCGCAGGATCTCGAAGCGCTCTCCCGCCTCGGACCACACGTAGACCGACCCCGCGCGATCCCACGGGTCGATGCCGTCGGGCGGGACGGCCAGCGCGACCGTCAGCAGCACGCGCGCGTAGGGCTTGCCTGGGTCAGGCAGCGCAACCGTCGCCTCCTCCTGCTGGTGGCCCGAGTTCAGGACCGCGCCCACAACCGCATCGCGGTGCTCCGCCAACAGGGTCACCGGCGCCTTGCCCCGAGAGGTCAGCCCCAGAAGCTCAACCGTGCACCGGCTCTTGTCCAGTGGGCTCAGCCCGAAGGCTGGCCGGCTCGCGTACGGTAGCATCCCCGGCACGAAGACGCGGTCGTGGGTCGGCGCGCCGTCGATTGAGACGCTCACTTCCGCCGCCGCCACCTCGAACTCGATCCTCACCAAGACCTCGTGCGGCTGGCCGTTGGTGAACTCGACGGGCGACAAGGCATTGGCAACCTCGGCGCCGTTCCAGTGCAGCGAGACCTCCCGCTGCGGCCGGTCGTAGACGTTGCCGTCGGCGTTGAAGATGTTCTCCGTCGGCGGGTTTGAGGTATCGAACCCCACGCCGAAGCAGCCCTTCACGTTCGGCTCGACCCAGCTGAGGCCCTCAACCGCAGCGCCCGGTTGCAGCAGCACCAGCCCCGCCCCCTCCGGCGGCCCCTCGAGCGTCATCCTCAGGCGCACTTCCACCTCGCGCGCCCGCGCTGGGACCGCCCTCGGCCACGCAAACGCCGGCGGCGTGCTCTGCGCTGTGAGAGTCACCGGCGCCGCCAGGCATGTCGCGCCGGCAGAGACGGGCAGTGCGGCGGTCAGGCAGACACTGACGGTGAATCCCACTTCCTCGCTCCTTCGGTGAGTGCATCCAGGACGCTCGGTAACTCGGCGATGGATGCGATGCGCGCGTCCGGCTCGGTCTGTGGCACTTCCCGCGAGTGTCCCTGTTCCACGAACACGGTCCTCATGCCGAGGCTGCTTGCCATCGCCAGCGGCAGCCCGTTGTCATCGACCGGGATCCCCTGCTCTGGTCGCACGCCCACGTGGTTGCAGACTCGCCGGTAGAATTGGGCGGACTTTGTTGCGCAGTTCACCAGGTCCGGGCCGAACGCACAGATGAAGTGCTGCCGCAAGCCGCAGCCGATCAAGACGCCCTCGCAGTGCAGGCTGTGCGCGTTCGAGGCCAGGCAGAGCCGGTAGCCCGCCAGCGCCAGCTCCTCGACGGCCTCCCTTGCCCCGGCGAAGAGCGCACACGCTCCCAGCGGGCACTCGAACAGCAGTCGCCGCATCAGCAGCCGGCCCTCCGGTTCCCAGTCCGGTGCCCGCATCCGCATGTGCGCAAACGCGGCCCCCAACTCGACCTGGTACAAGTCCTCGAAGAACCTCGCCTCCGTGTACCGGTCCGCGTTCGCCTCATACCACTCCATCATCGCATGGAACGCCGCGCTGTTCGCCTCCGCCCACGCCTCAACCATTCCACCAAACCGCGCGGCCATCAGTGCGCCATACCGCTGGCAGTACGCGACATGATGCGCCTCGGCATCCGTGAGTACGCCGTCGTTGTCCAGGAAGATGACGGGAAGGTCGAGGTCTGTAGGGGTTCCCGGCGTCACGGAACGTCAACCTCCGCCCGGATGAGACATCCCTCTCCATAGGTGACCGAAGCTGTTCCCTCCGCCACCTTGCCCCAGGCCGTGGGCACGCCCCAGTGATCCGTCTCGGTGACACGCATCAGCTCCCACCGGCACTCGCCGGGGGGACAGCCGTTCAGTCGGATCGTCCCCTCCTCGTCAGGCCTTAGCAGCCACCGCAGCGGCCCCTCCCCGCGCTCGCGACCCCGCCAGTACAGGTCGATCGCCCACGAGTCTCCCTCGATCCGCTTGCCCGTCTTGCGGTCCCTTAGGCCCACCGACACGCGGACCGGGGACCGCAGCACGAAGTCGATCACCCGCGGCGCGTCCCCGATCTGCGGCTCGGGCATGTCGATCCAGTCGATCGCGTGCTTGTCACTCAGCACCGCGATGCCGAACGGGCCCTCCGCCTCCCGCATGTCGTGGTAGCCCCACGAACGCGCGTCCCGGATTTCGTAGACGCCCTCGGTTGAGGTGCGGGACGTATGCCAGTGTTGCCCGGTCTCGTCGGGCACGGTGAAGGCCGCTGTCTTGAGAAGGGTCGGGTTCACCTTGCGTACGGCAACGGTTGCCCCTTCGACGTCCTGTCCGCTCTGGTTGCGGACATGCCCCAGCACGCGGGGGTAGGCGGCCGACGGGTCCACGAGTAGCACCGGCGCCTCGCACACCCCCCCGGGTTCCACGATGGCCTCGACATGCTCGGTGGGCACCATGCCCACTGGCTCGGCCCATATGCCGTACCGGCCGGGTGAGCAAGACCTCTCAACTTGCCCCTGCTCGTCGGTGTGAGGGAGGAACGACATGGCCTCGATCGGTTCGCTGCGCCACGGGAGCGGATTCGGCCCCTCCCACGGCAGGGCTTCGAAGCGGACAGCCGCGAACGGCACGGGCCGATTGAGGTCCGCGTATCGCACGGTTACTCTCAGCCGACCGTTCTCGACCGTGCGGATCTCACGCAGCTCGCCTCGATTCCCCGCCGTCACCCGCAGAATCGCATCGGCCTGGCACACTCGCCGCGTCACGTACAGGTCGGGCAGCCGCAGCGTCCACTTACCGTCGGCGAGACCCGCAAACGCCACGATCCCCTGCTCATCGCTCGTAGCGACCAGACCCGCCGCCTCGGCCCGTGACGCCTCCTCCGAGAGGAACGGATGGCTGTCGTCCCAGACCTTCACCTGCACCTTCGCCACCGGCGCGTTGGTCAGAGCATCGACCAGGCGCAGCCTCACCTCGTTATCGCCCTGCCCCCACGCTGCCTCGCCGAGGGCCGCCAGGACCACCCACAGCAGTGCCCTCATCGGTTCGTCCTCCTCTCCTTCCCGGCCGGCTCCAGCCTACTCCACCCGCAGCAGGAACCTCCCGATCCCTCCCATGTAGTGCGCCTTGCCCGGCACACTCGCATCGTGGCCCAGGTTCGTGCCCACATAGTAGAACCAGTAGGCGTTCGGCTCGTCAGCGGGGATTGCGCCCGGCGCGGCGTACAGGCCCATGCTGTCGAAGCCCTTGCCGGGGTTGAGCACTGGCTCGTGCCCCAGCCGGTGGAACGTATGCCCGTCCGTACTCCATGCTGCGTGGACCCGCAGCGCATCCTCACCTGTGTAGAACGCCGAGGGCAGCATCAGGTACAGCCCCTCGCGCAGCCGCGTCGCCGCGCTATTGTAGAAGTGCAGGTTGTCCGGGTCGAGCGAACCCGGCCGCAGGATCGTCTCGGGGTCGGGGAAGCTCCCGAAGGTTGGGGATGAGGTGTACCCGACGATTCGCTTCCCCCCGAAGTTCGGCTGGCTCCACTGGCGCACGTAGAGGCGATAGACATCCCCGTCGCGGAAGCACACGTTCTGTGTGTCGCTGTTGTGGGCCAGCAACGGCGCGTCGGAGAGACGCCAGTAGAACCCGTCCGCCGACGCGCCCCCGAAGACCTGCCATTGGCCCTCTCGCCAGCGCGTGAAGACCATCTTGTAGCGGTCGGCGGGAGGCGCCATGGGGTCGAGGAACACGTTGTGCCCGTGGATGCCGCCGGTTTCCCGCCCGCTGATCAGCACGTTGTTGTCGCGCGAGCCGTTCACCTCGACGAGGTCCAGCTTCGGCTTCCGCCAGCGCACACCGTCGCCGGACTCCGCATAGCAGAGATAGCCGTCGGCGTCGGTGCGGTACGTGTGGTCATACGCCTCGTACCACATGCGCCACCGCCCGGCCTCGCGGACTACCGTGCAGTAGCCGATGCAGTAGTCCTCGTGCGGCTGGTCGGCGACCAACAGCGGGGCGTCCGTCCGTCGCTCGACCCGTAGTCTCGGTGGATGGCTCATAGCACAGCCTCCCTCCTCATCGGTCCTCTTCGACGTGCGCAGCGGCCCAGCAAACACGCCCAGGTGGCTGCCGTTGCGCCGCTCGGTGTAGGGCGTCTTGCTGTCGCCCACCGGCACGTTCAACACCGCCGTTCCGCCGTTCGCGCTGGGCAGCACGAGCGTCGTCGATCCGCCGCCATCCAGGTTCAGCGCGTTCCAGGCGCCCAGGCGCTTCATCCACTCACCCAGCTCTCCGGTTGTCGCGCCCTCGCTGATTCCCTTCTGCCGGCCATCAAGGGTGACGAGGTAGACGTAGCGGCCATCCCGCGAGATTCCTACCGCAGTGCGCGGGTGTCGCTGCGGCCAGGTCTCCTGCACCACGCCATCCACCAGCATCCGCCCGCGCCCGCTGACCGCCGTCCACACGCCGCGCAGGTCCGTACGCTTCGTGGTGCGTTCGAAGCGCGCTTGGTTGCGGCGGTCGATCAGGAGCGAATCGGTGCGGGCGGAAGGTGAGACCAATTGCCCTTCGGAGATCGCCAGGCCGGTGAGGTTTGTGAGCCGCGGGGACGAGATCGCGTAGAAGTCGCCGTTGATCGCCACCTGACAGCCGGTCTGTGTCAGGAACTCGCGGGTCGTCTGGCGTTGGGTCTCCCGTTCGTTCGGAACCCAGCCCTCACAGCGCGGAGTGGTCGTGAACCGGATGCCCGGAGCCTGGGTGTCGATGCGGATCGCGTGCACTTTCTGTACACACGGGTCGCCGGGGCTCGCGAAGCCGATGGCATACGACACGCCCCGGTAGATCGGCGTCCATGCGCCGACGTAGACGTCCCCGCGAGCCGTGGCACACAACGCGGCAAGCAGGACGAGGAGCAGCCGGAGCTGCACAAGCCTACTCATCGGCTGCTACCGTGATCCCCACCTTCAGCACGCCCTCTGCCTGCGACGCGGCGAGTTCGAGCGCCTGCTGCGTCTGCTCGATGGGGAAGCGATGGGTGACGTAGTCTGCCACGCGGATCGTGCCGTCGGCGACCCACTGGCAACTCAGCGCCATGATCTCGCGACAGCGCGCCATGTCTGTGTGGTGGGCGCCGATCACTCGGATGCCCCGGTTGACGATGCGGGAGGTGTCGATGCGGCGCAGTTGAGAGCTGAGCCCGATGACGACGCAGCAACCAAGCGGCTTCACCAGACTCAGCGCGAGATCGAGCGTATCGCCTTGCGGGCTGCGGTCCTCGTCCACGCAGTCGAGGACGATGTCGAAGGGATCCAGCTGCGTGTGCCAGCCCTCATGCCCGGGGTCAACGACGTGCGAAGCGCCGAGTCGTAGCGCGAACTCCCGGCGGAAGGGGATGAGGTCGCCGGCCACTACCTCATCGACGCCCATCGTCAGCGCGCCCTGAATCGCTGTCAAGCCAACCGCGCCGCAGCCCAGAACCAGCGCACGCTTGCCGGGGCCGGGATCGGCGTTGTCCACCCCGCGCAGCACGGCGCACAGGAGCTGGACGTTCGCGCCTTCCTCCCAGGAGAGGTGATCCGCCATCTTCCCCACGGCCAACTCCGAGGGGCGGATGGCGAAGTACTCGCACAGAGAGCCGTGCTGCAGGTACCATGTCACGCGGTCACCCACGCGCAGCCCGCGGACTTCGGGGCCGACCTCGACAACCTCGCCGGCGGTCTCGTGGCCGAAGTCATAGGGATACGGCCCGTGGTATCGACGTCCATCCCACTGATGCACGTCAGAGCCGCAGATAACGCATGATTTAACCTCTATGAGGGCTTCATTCGCATTTCTTGAGGGTTTTTGAGTGTCTACAAGCCTCGCATTACGGGGTCCAAACAGCCAAATCGCCTTCATGGGGGGCCTCTGAGCCATTCTGGCGGGATCAGACAGGAACGCAGGAATGCCGTTCGCCGAGAAGGAGTGTCGGTCCTTCTGACGAAGATAGACCCCTCGACGGAGCAGGCCCGTGCGTCCTTTGGAGCGGCTCGGAGGCTGGCGAAGGCGAACCTTGACAGGCGCTGGCCTCTGGAATATAGTCCAGTTCGCAGCAACCCTCTGGGGCAAAAGCTAGACACCTCTCACCAGGCTCTGCGATCTGGGCTCTACGACGTGTTGACCGCTCCGAAGCCGCCTTGATTAGGCCTCAGCTGCGATAGGCCGCCGACGCCGACAAGCACACTCGGACCGACGCACGAACTCACTCTCCACATCACTTCCATCGGCGACCGCCGTCGCCACTCGCAGAAAGGTCGATGCCGCGATGGCCCAGCAGACGCAGCTCTCCATCGAACTCAGCGACAATGCCCTCACCGTGCTCGAGCGCCGCTACCTTGTCCGCGATGAGGAGGGTCAGCCGCTCGAGACCCCTGCGGACATGTTCGCGCGGGTCGCGGGCAACATCGCGCAGGCGGATCGCTACTACGGCGCCACCGAAACCGAGGTCGAGACACGCACGGACGAGTTCCTGGAGCTGATGCTGAGCCGCGACTTCATGCCCAACTCTCCCACGCTGATGAATGCGGGCCGTCCGTTCCAGCAGCTGTCCGCGTGCTTCGTGCTGCCGGTCGATGACTCGATGGAGAGCATCTTCGACGCGGTCAAGAACACCGCCCTCATCCACAAGAGCGGCGGAGGCACGGGGTTCTCCTTCAGCCGGCTGCGGCCCAAGGACGATGTCGTCAGCTCCACCAAGGGTGTGTCGAGCGGGCCGGTGAGCTTCATGACCGTGTTCGACTCGGCGACCGAGGCGATCAAGCAAGGCGGGACGCGGCGCGGCGCCAACATGGCTGTGCTGCGCATCGATCACCCCGACATCCTGGAGTTCATCGAGTGCAAGGCCCAGCGCCAGGGACGCTTGCACAACTTCAATATCTCCGTCGCCGTGACCGACGACTTCATGCTGGCCGCCCGCGCGGGCCACGAGTATGACCTCATCAACCCACGAAACGGGCGGCCGAGCGGCAGGCTGAACGCGCGCGAGGTCTGGAGCAAGCTGATCCAGTCGGCGTGGGCGTGTGGCGACCCGGGGATCATCTTCATCGACCGCGTCAACCGCGACAACCCCACACCCCACGTCGGCTGGATTGAAAGCACGAACCCCTGTGGCGAGCAGCCGCTCCTGCCCTATGAGTCGTGCAACCTCGGCTCCATAAACCTCGCCCAGATGACGCGCGGGCGCCCGACGGAAGCGACCCTCGACTGGGAGCACCTCGGCGACGTCGTCCGGCGTTCCGTGCGCTTCCTGGACAACGTCATCGACATGAACAGCTTCCCCCTGCCCCAGATTGCCGAGATGACGCGGGCCAACCGCAAGATCGGGCTCGGCGTGATGGGCTTCGCGGAGCTACTCATCAAGATGGGCGTGCCATACGATTCGGATCAGGCCGTCGCCGTCGCCGAGGACGTGATGAAGTTCATCCGCCAGGAGGCGCGCGCCGAATCGGAGCGCCTGGCCGACGAGCGCGGCGTCTTCCCCAACTGGCCCGGGAGCATCTTCAACGGCTCCGAAGGGCGCCGCCTCCGTCACGCGACCACCACCACCATCGCCCCGACGGGCACGATTAGCATTATCGCCGGGACCTCCAGCGGGATTGAGCCGCTGTTCGCCGTCGCCTTCACCCGGCACGTCATGGACCGGGATGAGCTGGTCGAGGTGAACGACCTCTTCGAGGAGATTGCGCTGAGTTGCGGTTTCCACACGCCGGAGTTGATGAAGGAGATCGCGGCCCACGGCACGGTCCGCAATCTGCCCACCGTCCCCTCGGAGACCCGCCGCCTCTTCGCCACCGCCCACGACATCGACCCCACCTGGCATGTCCGCATCCAGTCGGCCTTCCAGAAGTACACCGACAACGCGGTCAGCAAGACCGTGAACTTCCCTCGCGACGCGAGCGTCCAGGACGTCGCGAACGTCTACGAACTGGCCTACGACCTGGGCTGCAAGGGGATCACCATCTTCCGCGATGGCTGCCTCGACCAGCAGGTGCTGACGCTGGGCAGCGGTCAGAAGCAGCCCGCCGAGACGGGCCCCGTGCGCCTGAAGCCGCGCGCGCGGCCGGACGTCGTCCAGGGCCAGACGCGGGCGGTGACGACGGGCTGCGGCAAGCTGTACGTCACCATCAACAGCGACCCGCACGGGCCCTTCGAGGTCTTCGCGCAGATGGGCAAGGCCGGCGGCTGCGCGGCCTCGCAGTCCGAGGGTCTGGCGCGTTTGGCCTCGCTCGCTCTGCGGTCGGGCGTCGATCCCGAGCAGATCATCAAGCAGCTCAAGGGCATCAGTTGCCACCTGCCCGGGTGGGAGAAGGGCGGCGGGAAGATCCTCTCCTGCCCCGACGCGATCGCCAAGACGATCGAACGGGCCATCAGCCCGGATGGGGAGCAGCTCACCATCGACTTCGGCGAGACCCAGAACGGCGGCGCCGGCGCCTGCCCCGAGTGCGGTGGCGCCATGGAACCCGAGGGCGGCTGCCTCGTCTGCCGCGACTGCGCGTATTCCCAGTGCGGCTAGGGCGCTTACCACATGGAATCCGAGCCTGTCACTGCCGCTGAGTCGCCTCCCACGACCCGCTACTTCATCCCTACCCAATCCTGCGGCGGTCTCGTGGCCGCCGTCGGCGTGCTCTTCGTGGCCGGGATCGGTCTCCTCACCACGCTCCCGAACTCGCCGGTTGCCGCCGCCTACCCCGCCTGGCTGACCTGGACACTCCGCCTGCTACCGTTGCCCCTCATCGTGTTGCTCTGGGCGGTCGTGAGCGAGGCCGAGTTCCGAATCAAGACCGACCCCACAGCCATCAGTTTCCGTCGCGGGCTCGGAGCCGTCACCCGCGTGCCCTGGCGCGAAGTGCATGACTTCTTCGCCGATTGCGGTCGTGGGCCAGCGGAGGTGGCCGAGTCCGGCGGCAGCCTCGTGCACGAGCCGGAGACTGCGGCCGGAGCGCCGTTCGCGGAGTACCGCCCCGACTACGTGCTGCTCTCGGAGCGCGGGATGTTCGTCTTCGATGATGTCATCGCGCGCCTGGATGTGCTGGCGGCCGAGGTCGTAGCCCACGCTCCTCCCGAGGCGCCCGCGCGCTGGGAGGAGGCCTCGTGGGTGGCCTGCGGCGGGTGTCGGCAAGGCCTCGCCATCAGTCTCTGGCGGCCTACGGAGCTGTCGGGTCCTCTCCCGGCGCCGGCCTGCCCGTACTGCGGCCGATCCTTCGACGCGGTGCTCGCCGACGTCGGGCGTCCGTTCATGGTGGAGTTGCGGGGCCCCGAGCGTCGCCGGTCCGCGTGGAATCCTCCGATCGAGCCGCCTGCTGAGGTCCCGGCCGAGACGCCCGAGGAGCCCACGGAGCCGCCAGCCGAGGAACCCGAACCTGCCGCCGGTGAGGAACCGGCCCATGAGTCCGAATGAGAGCCTTGGGGACGCGTACCACCGGGCCACCAAGTACGCCAGGCCCGGCGGATCGGCGGTTCAGCCGGTTGCGATTGCCCGACCCGGCCGACATATCGACCTCCCGCCCCCTGTCACCGAGAACGGCGCGGGCTTGTGGCAGGCGATCCGGACCCGCCGCAGCCTGCGGGACTTCGATCCCTCCCGACCCATGACCCCGGCCGAGTTGTCCCAGTTGTTCTGGGCGACACAGGGCCTGACGTTTCACCCATCCGATGACCGCTTCCGCGCGTCGCCGTCCGCCGGCGCGCTCCATCCGCTCGACACCTACCTGGTGATCAACCGCGTGAGCGGCATCCCTTCGGGCATTGCGCAGTATGACGTGCGCGCGGCGGGCCTCAATCTACTGGCGGAGGGCGACTTCTCCCAGGAAGTTGCTGCCGCGGCGCTGGAGCAGGAGATGGCGGCCGACTGCGGGGTCGTGTTCATCTGGGTCGCGGTCCCCGCGCGCTGCAAGCCCAAGTACCGCGACCGAGGCCATCGGTACATCTACTTGGACGCCGGGTACCTCGGCGCGCAGCTGCATCTAGCCGCCGTCGCCCTCGGTCTGGGCTGCTGTGCCATCGGGGCGTTCCTGGACGATGAAGTCAACGCGCTGGTCGGTGTGGACGGCGAGACCGAGACGGCCGTCTACCTCTCCGTGGTCGGTCACGTGCGGTAGCCCCCGGTGCGGGCAGCACAATTCCCGGGAGGCGACGTAACGTTTGCCACTCGGAATCCGTCCTTTGACTGGCAGAACCTTCGGGCGTGTTCATCAGTATTGTGAGTGTGGCCGTATCGGCGTGTCCCCGGGAAGGGAGGGCCCGGGGCGACGTTGCCCTTCGAGTGCCGTTCGTCCACTCCCCCATGCTCGATCCGAGGTGCCCGCGTTGCGCACGATACGAGTAGCCCTTGTGCCCGCCCTGACTCTAGCCCTCTTGGCGTTCTCCTCTGCCGTCGGCGGTTTCGCCCAGGAGGCCGAGGGAGCGAAGGACGCCCCCAAGGAAGCCAAGACCGGTGAGACCGAGGAGAAGAAGACGGACGGCAGCTCCTTGGACATACAGGTCACGGATGGCGGCGTCCGGCTCTTTGCAGTCAACGCCGATGCACATGCGCTGTTTACGCAGCTCGCGGAGAAGACCAACCTGCAGCTCATCGTCGATGACAGCGTCAAGCGCAAGATCACGATCAACCTGGTGGACAAGCAACCCCGCGAGGCCATCGACTACATCGTCGCCGCCTATGGCTTCTCGTTCGCGGAGGTCGAGGGCATCCTGATCGTCAGCGAGGGCATCCCCAAGAACCCATCTTCGTACCTCCTCAGCGAGATCGACAGCATCACCACCAAGTACGTGCAGGCGCCTCAGGCCAAGTCGCTGCTGCCGGTCTTCCTGCAGGACCATGTGAAGATCAATGCCGGGCAGAACGCGGTGGTGCTCTCGGCGCCGCGCTCGGTCCTGAACAAGTTCGCCGAGGACATCCGTAAGTTCGATCAGCCCGCCGCGCAGATCACGCTGGACGTGCTCGTCGTGGAGCTGACTGATACGAGCCTCGATACCTTCGCCCTGGACGCCGGCTTCGTGCACGCCGGCCACGGGCTCTCGGCCAATACGCTCCTGGGGACGCTCCTGTTCCGCAGCGTCACCAATCTGCCGGCCGACTTCTACGTGAACCTGGACGCCCTCGTGAGCGCCGGCAGGGCCCGCGTGCGCGCGAACCCTCACATCTCTACGGTCAGCGGGCAGCCCGCCGGCATCTTCATCGGTCAACAGCGCTACCTCAGCACGCCGGTCACGATGGGCGATCAGGACAGCTACATGACCAAGAACTCGATCGACGCGGGTGTACGGCTCGACATGACGCCCCTCACCGGCGGCCAGGGCGAGATCATCCTGCAGATCGACGAGGAGATCAGCACGCTCGGCGCCCCCGACCCGAACACGGGGCTGCCTGACAAGTCTACCCGCTCGGCGCGCACCGTCGTCCGCGCCAACGACGGCGAGACGATCATCATCGGCGGCCTCCAGCAGGAGGAGACCCGCTCGGTGCGCTCGCGAATCCCGGTGCTGTCGAGTCTGCCGATCGTGGGCGGCCTGTTCAAGTCCAAGCGAATCGACAAGACCAAGACCGATCTGGCGGTCTTCGTGACTCCGCGCATCCTCACCCCGACCGGCCACCGTCCGCCCGAAGAGGAGCGCGCCCTCATGGACCGCTTCGACATCGCGCCCCCGGCCCCACCGCAGGAGACGAAGCCGTGAAGGCACGATGCGCGGGAAAAAGGGGACACCATACCAATTCACGACGTCCCGAATTGGTATGGTGTCCCCTTTTCCCCCTGCTCTTCGTGTTTCAGCCGTTGCCGTCCGTCTGCGCGCAGACGGAGGTCTACTGCAACCTCACCGACATCAAGGTTGACCGGCTGAGCAATGCCACACGGATCACGCTGAACACGGACGGGATGGTGCGCGGCACCTTCGACCCTGGGAACTTCCAGGTCCGCGAGGGGAACTACTCCAGGCCTCGGCCACTGCGGAGCTTCCCGCTCCGGCTCGTGAACTGCCGCACGAAGCTCGGCAGCTTCGTGGATGTGAGCGCCTACCCGATCAGCCACGTGTCCCTGAGCATCCCGCGCGAATCCCGCGAGGGCGTCGGTCTCGAGGTCCAGGTGGTCCTCTACAAGCGCGGCTACCTGGACTACATCTGGCTCGGCCAGGACGGCTTCGGGATGTGGGTGCCCGAGCCGCCGGGGGTGAGCGCCGAGCGCTCGCGCGACGGCCACAGCATCGTGGTCATCGCCACCAGCGACCGCTACTACGAGCCGGAGCCGCCGCGTACGGAGGTCGCGCCGAGCGAGTCATCGCTGAGCGTCACCGCCGACGACGCGGGCTGCGTGACCGTGCACGCGCTGAACCGCCCGCTGAGCGACGTCCTCCGCCGGATCTCGGAGGCGACCGGACTCCGGGTCACCATTGGCGGCGGCGCCAACTACCGCACCAGCCTCGCGGTCCGACAGGTCCCGCCCGAGGACCTGATGCGCGCCATCGCCCGCGCCTACGGCCTCAGCGTGCGCTCCGTGGGCGGCGTCTACTACGTGACCGAGGGCCTGCCGACCGAAGTCGACTCGTACTGGGCCGCGCCGACCGCCACCTTCCGCCTACAGCACCTGCCGGCCGATGAGGCTGTGGAGTTGCTGCCCGACTTCCTCCTGCGTTACGTCCATGTGAATCCCGGTGACAACGCCGTCGTTGCCACCGGCCCTCCGCAGCTCCTGGACAAGCTCGACGCCGACCTGCGGAAGATCGACCGGCCCACGCCGCAGATCAGGCTCTCCGCGATGATCGTCGAGCAGGTGACGCAGGGCGCGCTCGACGCGGCCTCCGCGCTGATCTTCGCCGATGGTCGGCATGAGTTCACCACCAACGGTGACACCGGCCGGCTGGGCTACCGCCTGGTGGAGGATCACCTCAGCGACCTGCAACTCAAGCTGCGCGCCCTTCGCGAGGCCGGCACCATCCGCACCCGCGTCTGCCCCTCCGTCACCGTCGGCAGCGGGGCGCAGGGCGAGCTGTTTCTCGGGCGGCGTCAGTTCTTCGCCTTCGCCCGCCCGGTCTACACGGGTGAGACCATGACCCAGGAGGTCGTGCTCGAATCGGCCGACGTGGGCTCCCGCGTGCTCGTCGAACCGTGGAGCGGCGACGGCCAGACCATCACCCTCGCCTTGAGCGTGCAGGCCAACACCGTTCTCACCGTGGATCGGCAGGGCCTTCCGCTGGTCGCGACGCGCTCCGCCAAAGGCACCGTGCGAGTGGCCTCCGGCGACACGATTGTGTTCGGCGGCCTGGGTCTCGAGTCGTCCGAGGACCGCCACCGTCGCGCCCGGCCCTTCCGCCTCCCGCTGATCGGTGACCTGGGCCGCGCGCGCAACCGTACCGAGAACGTGACGCAGGCCCTGGTGCTCCTCGGAGCCCAGGCCTCCTACGACCCGCGCAGCTTCGCACCGACTCCCGAGCCGCGCGCCCTGAGCCTACCCCGACGCTCGTCGGCCCGGCCCCCCAACCGCTGGTCGTCCGAGCGTCCGGAAGCACTCCAAAGGTGGTACCGCTGAATGAGCCTCAAACCTCTCTCATGTAGGGGCGCCATTCATGGCGCCCAATCATGTAGGGGCGCGATTCATCGCGCCCCCCTCCTGGCCTCCCTCGCGGCCCTGGCCTTGCTCGTCACCGGCTCGGCGGGGGCGCAGGTCTACTACAACCTCACCTCGATCGACGCCAAGCCGCTGACCAATGGCGTGCAGATCGCCGTGCAGGCCGACGGCCTCCTCGAGTGGGAACCGCCGAACCGTGACTTTGGGTCCTGGTGGGACAAGCGCGAGAAGGGCGCCACTGAGGTGACGGTGCGCTTCCCCGGAGCGCGCTCGAAGCTCGCCGACAACTTCATAGACGTCAGCGTGCCGCCCGTGAGCTACATCCAGGTCTCCGTCCCGCAAGATGCACCGCAGGGCATCGGGCTCGAGATGCGCGTCGTGCTCAGCGAATCCGCGAAGTTCGAGAACAGCATGGGCGCCGACCGCCAGTCCTTCATGCTCACCTTCCACAGCGAGCGTACGGTGGAGCGCGAGGCCGGCGCCACCGGCACGGCCGCAGCCGATTCGGGCAAGCGGACGGAGCTTGAGGTGAGCGTCAAGGACGGCAAGGTGTCCGTCCGCGCCACCAATGCCGACATCCATCAGGTCATCGGTGAGGTCGCACGCCAGGCCGGGATCAACGCCGCCGTCGATGACGCCGTGAAGCACAAGGTCAGCCTCCGGCTGAGTGGGCTCGAGCCCCTGGCCGTGCTGCGCGGCATCGCGAGCGGCTACGGGCTCGCGCTGTCACAGGACGGCGACGTGATCATGATCTCCGAGGGCGTCCCGCGCGACATGGCCACCTACAACCGCTCGGAGACCGCCTCCTTCCCCATGCGGTTCCTGCGTGCCGGGGATGCCCAGAGCCTGCTGCCCACGTTCCTGTTCAGCTACCTCCATGCCAACATGGAGCAGAACGCCGTCGTCGTCACCGCGCCCAGCCAGATGCTCGAGAAGATCGAGAGCGACCTCCGCCGCGTGGACGTTGCGCCGCCGCTGATCATGGTGGAGGTGCTGGCCGTCGAGTTGACCGACACGAAGCAGCTCACGCGCGGGCTGCACTGGAAGTACTTCGGCACGAGCGACATCGTCGGCACCGACCCGCGCAGCGGCGCCGTGGACTACCGCATCGTCGGGCCGGAGGACTTCGTCGATCCCACGACCGGCGCCCTCGTCGCCCGCACCCGCGACTTGGCCGTGCACCTCGATGCGCTCGCCGGCAACGGCCAAGCGAAGATCCGCGCCAACCCCCGCATGGCGGCCGTGAACGGCCAGCAAGCGGAGATCTTCATCGGCGCCCAGCGCTTCATCAAGGTCAACTTCGTGCAGTGGGGTCAGCAGCAGGAGCGCATCCAGTCGGTGCCGGTCGGGGTGAAGCTGCAGGTGACGCCGTGGACGGGCGGCAATCGGGAGATCACGTCACACCTCGTGGCCGAGGTGAGCAACATCGTGGAGATCGACCCGCAGAGCGGCCTGCCGCTGCTCTCGACCCGCCGCGCCGAGAGCACGGTCCGCGCCGCCGACGGTGAGACGATCTTCATCGGCGGGCTCACCCAGGAGCAGGAGGAAGTCCGCAAGAAGAAGATCCCGGTTCTGGGGGACATCCCAATCCTGGGGAACGTGTTCCGGCACACTGCGAAGACCTCGACCAACACCGACCTCGTCCTGCTCGTCACGCCCCGCCTGCTGACCGAGGCGGGTCAGCTCCCGAACGCGGAGGAAGAGGAGGCCATCCGCCGCCAGTTCCTCCAGCCGGACGACTTCGGCGCCGTGAAGCCTGAAGCACCCGCGCCGTAGCCGTGTCGTTTGGCGTTCTCCGCAGCTCCGCGACTCCCGAACTCCGCCTCTTACTCCTGCGGCGGCAGATCCACCCTCACATGCAGGTCTCTCAGCAGCCGCTCATCGACCATCGACGGCGCGCCGCTCATGAGGCACTGAGCGGTCTGGGTCTTCGGGAAGGCCATGACCTCGCGGATGTTCGGCTCGCCGCACAGCCACATGACGATGCGGTCGAAGCCCGGCGCGATCCCGCCGTGCGGGGGCGTGCCGTACTCGAAGGCCTTCAACAGGAAGCCGAAGCGCTCCTCGGCCTGCTCGGGCGTGATCCCGAGCATGCTGAAGATGCGCTGCTGAATGTCGCGGCGATGGATACGAATACTCCCCGAGCCAAGCTCGTCGCCATTGACGACGACATCGTAGGCCTGCGCGCGCACCTTACCCGGATCGCTCTCGATGAGGTCGATGTCGTCGGGGTGGGGCATGCAGAAGGGATGGTGTTCGGCATCCCAGCGACCCTCGTCGGCATTCCGCGCGAACATCGGGAAGTCCAGCACCCACAGCGGCGCGAAGGCGCCCTCGGGGATCAGGTTCAGTCGTAGCGCCAGCTTCCTGCGCAGACGGTCCAGCGCCTCGGCGACGACATCCGGCCTGTCGGCGACCATCAGGACCATGTCGCCGGCCTGGGCGCCGGTCCGCTGGAGCAGCGTGCTCATCAGCTCCTCGCTGAAGAACTTCGCGATCGGCGACTTCGGGCCCTCAGCCAGGACCGCGATCCACGCCAGCCCCTTGGCGCGGGTCTCGCGCTGGAGCTCCTCGGTCATGCGGTCCATCTCCATCCGCCCCCACTGCGCCCCGCCCGGCGCCACCAGCGCCTTGACCTGCCCGCCCGTCTGCACCGCGCTCGTGAAGACGCGGAACTCGCACTGCGCCGCGAGGTCGCTGAGGTCCGTCAGCTCCATGCCGTAGCGCAGGTCCGGCTTGTCGGTGCCGTACCGGTCGATCGCCTCGGCATGGGTCATGCGGGGGAAGGGATCGGGCAGCTCATAGCCGATAGTGTCACGCCAGATCGCGCGGAAGAGGCCCTCGGTGACGTTGAGAATGTCCTCCCGCGTGACGAAGGCCATCTCCATGTCGATCTGCGTGTGTTCGGGCTGGCGGTCGCGGCGCAGGTCCTCGTCGCGCAGGCAGCGCGCGAGCTGGTAGTATCGCTCGACCCCTGCCACCATCAGGAGCTGCTTCATGATCTGCGGCGATTGCGGCAGCGCGTAGAAGTGCCCTGGGTTCACGCGGCTCGGCACGAGGTAGTCGCGGGCGCCCTCGGGCGTCTGGCGGAACAGGATCGGCGTCTCCACCTCCCAGAAGCCCTGTCGGTCCAGGTAAGCGCGCACCGCCTGGGCCGCGCGGTGGCGAAGGCGCAGGTTCTGCTGCATGCGCGGCGTCCGCAGATCCAGGTACCGGTACCGCAGCCGGATCAGCTCGTCTGCCGCCGCGTCCTCCTCGACCAGCGAGAAGGGCGGCGTCTCCGAGGGGTTCAGCACTTCCAGCCGGCGCACGCGCAGCTCCACCTCGCCCGTCGCCAGGTTCGGGTTGATCGTCTCCTCCGAGCGCGCCACGAGCACGCCGCTGACGCTGACGACATACTCGGAACGCAGCCCGCCGGCCGCCTCGTGCGCCTCGGCGCTCTCCGAAGGGTCGAAGACCACCTGGCACAGGCCGGTCCGATCGGCGAGGTCAACGAAGATCAGGCCGCCGTGATCGCGCCGTCGGCGGACCCAGCCATTGAAGGTCATCTCCCCGCCGACGTCGCCCTTGCGGACGTCACCGCACCAGTGGGTCCTCTGCCAAGCCTGGAGTGTGGCCATCGCTCCTCGCCTGCCCTTCGGGGACGTCTTGTGATGCACTACGAACACACCGCGCGCAAGTAACGCCCGTCTGATTCGAAACGCGGCCGAGTCTTGTTGACTCGGCCGCGTGGAGCTCCCTGATCGGCGGAGCGCGCAGCTACTTGCGACGGTTACCCTTCTGCTTCTGCTTGTCGTCCTCTTCCGGCTCGAGTTCGTCGGCGTAGGCGGCCTGCGCGACCTGCTCGTAATACGGGTGCCGGGAGAAGAGGTAAAGCTGGTACGACACGGCAACCGCCAGCAGCAGATAGGCATGGACGGGCCCGGCTCCGCTGATGAGGCACAGGATCGCGATGACCCCAATCGCGTGGCCCATCAGCCCGAGACTCGAGGACGATCCCAGTATGATGTCGGCCGCGACGGCGGCCCGCATCTCGGCAGGTCCCTGCGGCGCGGCCTGTGCGGCCGCTCCAGGGTCGGGTTGAGTGCCGGCCAGGCGCTTGCGGATGTGCTCGGCGACCTGCTTGGGGTTGGTCCAGTGGCCGTCCACGCTGAACGCGAACAGGAACACGAGCGCCGAGATGGCCAGGAACGCGTAGAACGAGTCCTCCGCGCGCTTCTGCGAGAGGACGGGCTGTGAGGCGGCGAGCGCGGTCGTTGCCGCCAGCCCGATCAGCACCGCGATCAGCGGCACGCAGCTCCAGATCAACCACGTGCGGCGCAACTCTACCCGCAGTTTACGGGTCGTCTCGTGCAGTACCATAGTCGTTCCCCAACGCCCTTCCGAGCCGTCTCCCCAAGAGTCGCCGCAGTATAGCACCGGCGAAGAACGGGTGTCAACGCGACCACGCTCGGCGCGGCCCGCGAGCGAACACGCCGCACCTGGCAGGTGCGGCGTGTTGGGGGTGATCGAGAATGGAGCCAGCGGGGGGATTCGAACCCCCAACCTGCTGATTACGATTCAGCTGCTCTGCCGTTGAGCTACACTGGCTGGCGCCTCGGCGCAAGGCCTTCGCACCGAGCCGCCATGATACACGATTCTCCGCGGCGATGCAACCTGTTGAGCGAGGAGGCGAAGGGAAGCTGCGTGCCCGGTACGAACTCCCCCGCGACGACCTACGCGCATCTCAGCAGGGGGTATCGGTTTGGGTATTGCTGCTCAGTTGTCGGACCATCCGCTGCTCGCGGGCTTCGCGCCTCAGGATGTTACGGCGCTCTGTAGCGCGGGCGAGGTGAAGGACTTCGAAGCGGGGGAAACGATCATCCGCTCGGGCGAGGCGGGGACGCATCTAGGCATCGTGCTGGACGGCCGGGTCCAGGTGGTGGGGGAGGACGACCGCGGTCGGCCTCGGCGGTACGCCGAGCTAGGGCCCTCGAGCTACTTCGGCGAGATCTCGCTGATCAGCGGCGAGCCGACGACGGCGGATGTGCGGGCCCTGATTCCCTCGCGGGTGCTGCTCATTCCCCACGACGCCTTCTCCGAGGCGCTCAACCGGCACCCGCAGGCACTGCAGCAGCTCGCCCGCACCGTGTCGCAGAGGCTGCGGGCGCAGATCGCGCTGCGGGCGGCCGCCGAGGCCGTGCCCGCCGCCGAACCGACTACCGCCGCCTCCGCCGGCTCCTCAACGGCCGAACTCCGCGTGCTTGTGCTGGCGTGTGGGACGGACCGCCTGTCCTACAGCTACTTCGATACCGAGCGGGAGTTCCACAACCGCGAGGGATCGGTAACGGGGCTGGGCGGTGAGCGCGCCGAGCACGTCCAAGCCGTGCTGCGCGGCAGGACCTCGGCGCCCGTGCCGGGCGACCTGCCGTCGGCGCTGGAGGCCGTGCTCCGCAGCCTGGAGGGGAACGGGGCTGCTCAGGGCGGGGCCCGGGGGCTGTCGGCCATCGCGCACCGGCTGGTCTGTGGCGGCGAGCGGCATGACCGCGCCGCCTCCGTCGATGAGACGCTCATTCGGGATTTGCGCAACCTGTCCGTGGCGGGACCGGAGTTGGGCGCGAGTCTGGACGCGATCGAGGCGTGCCGCCGGCTGGCGCCCGAGGTCCCCCAGATCGCCGTCTTTGACACAGCCTTCTTTCAGAGCATGTCCCCCGCCGCGTTCCTCCAGGCGGTCCCCTACGAGCTGTACCGCACGGGCGGCTTGCGGCGCTACGGGCGCCACGGCCTGGCTCACCATCAGGCCGCGTTGCTGGCGGCCGACCATCTGGAGGCTCCGCCGGAGGAGCTACGCCTCGTTGTCTGTCACCTCGACCGGACGACCTCCCTGTGTGCGATCGGCGAGGGGCGAGCCGTTGACGTGAGCGACGCCCTGCCCAACGGCGGCGGCCTGCCCGGTCCGTCGTCAGTCGGGGAGCTGGATCCGGGCGTCGTATTCCGCATCGCGCGGCAGAAGGGCCTCTCCCTTGGGGAGACCGAGCGGCTGCTCACCCAGGAGAGCGGATTGCTCGGGCTGTCCGGCCTCTCGGGCGACCTGCGCGAGTTGGCGACGGCGACCGACTCGCGCGCCGCGCTCGCGCTGGACGTGTGGGCCTACGCGTTGCGCAAGCATATCGGGGCCTACGTCGCCGCGCTGGGTGGGCTGGACGCTCTGGTGTTCACAGGGCCCTACGGTGAGACGGAGAGCGCCTTGCGCGCCCGGGCCTGCGAGGGGTTGCAGGGGCTGGGCCTGGAACTCGACCCCCGGCTCAACCAGGCGCCCGAGGCCTCCGCCGGCGGAGCGAGCGACATCTCGGCAGCCCGCTCGTCGGCGCGCATCTTGCTCGTCTCCACCGACGAGTGCCGCATGGCCGCAAGCGAGGCCCTGTCCGCGACGGGCCATCCGGGGCTGGCGTCGCTCTTCCGGCGTCGTCGGCAACCGATCCCCATCGCCATCTCGGCGCACCACGTCCACCTGCGCCAGGACCATGTCGAGGCGCTCTACGGGCCCGCCCACACGCTCAACTTCCGCTCCGAACTGAGCCAGCCGGGTCAGTTCGCGTGCGAGGAGACCGTCACTCTTGTCGGCGGGAAGGGCAAGGTCGAGCGTGTCCGCGTCCTCGGGCCGGTGCGCCCGCAGACCCAGGTCGAGATCTCCCGCACCGAGGAGTTCCAGCTCGGTATCGACGCCCCCATCCGCGCCTCGGGCGACCTCGCCGGCAGCCCGGGCATTCGCATCGAGGGACCGCAAGGAGCCATCGACCTGCAGGAGGGCACCATCTGCGCCGCCCGCCACGTGCACATGAGCCCGGAGGATGCCCTGCGCTTCCGCGTCCGCGACAAGGACCGCATTGCCGTTCGCGTCGAAGGCGCCCGCCCAATCTCCTTCGGCGAGGTGCTCGTGCGCGTGCACCCGGACTTCCGCCTGGACATGCATGTCGATACCGATGAGGGTAACGCCGCGGAGCTGGACCGCGACGCAGTGGGGTACCTGGAGGCCGTCGAGCGCTGAACGTACGGCACACGCGGGGAGGTAACTGACCGATGCAACCACTGCAATGCAGCCGCTGCCTCATGATCGCGGTCACGTTCACCGTCGTCCTCTTCAGTGGTTGCGGCGGCGGTCGGCAGTCAAAGGACCACGGTGCGCAGTCGGGGATCGTCGCCTACTCGCGACGCGTCACCACGGCTGATCTCACCATCGCTGGCACGGGTGGGATCACCGGTACTGTGCTGGGCGACCAGGGCGTGGCCCGCCCGCAGGCGCGGGTCACGATCTCGGCGGTCTCTACACAATCCGCCGCGCTGGGGGAGGAGGCGCCCGAGGCCGTGGCCGCCGCGGTGAACACGGGGAACCGCGGTCGGTACGGCTTCGCCAACGTACCTCCCGGCCGGTGGAGGGTTCGCTGCCGCAACGCCGATGCGACGTGGATGGCGCGGGTCGTGCGGGTGCAGGCCAGCGCCGTCGTCGCGGGCAACTTCGGCGGCGGACTGACCAACCTCTTCTTCCTGCACCACTCCACCGGCGCCGGGATCATCGTCGGAGGCGATGTTCGCGGCTGCATCCGTACGTACAACCAGCAGCACAGCACGAGCTACGAGTTCTGGGACCACGGCTACAACGGCGACGGGTTGACCGACCCGCAGGGGAACCCCACCGGGACGAACTACAGCATCCCCAACGACAACACTGACCCGGACGGCTTGGCCTATCTGTGGGCCGGTTCCGGCACCGACGCCGTCCAGTGCCGCAACCTCATCCTGAACAACCACGAGGTCATTGCGTTCAAGTCCTGCTTCCCGGCCTCGGCCATCCCCGACGCGGCGACACTGAACCAATACAAGAGCTGGTACGTGTCGATGCGCAGCTTCTTCGATACCCGCCCGGACCGCATGTTTGTGGTGATGTCCACGCCGCCCTTGCACCGTCTGAGCACCAACGCCACGCAGGCGAAAAACGCCCGCCGCTTCGCGAACTGGCTGAAGAGCTCGACCTACCTCAGCGGCCACCCGAACATCGTGTGCTTCGACCTGTTCGATCTCCTGGCGAAGCCCGACGACGGCAGCGCGACGGCGAACATGCTGCGCTGGGAATACGAGGGCAGCCACTCCGGCGGCGACTCGCACCCGAACGCGCTCGCGAACCAGACGGTCGGGCCGGTTTTCGCCCAGGCACTGATCGACGCGGCGAAGACGCACTGAGATGGAGGACGAACCGTGGGACGCATCCTGTTGGCTCTGTTGGTGATCTTGCCGACCCTCGGCCGGTGTCAGGAGGCGAAGCGCATGACACTGCGGGACAGGATCGACGCTGTTCTCGCGGCGACCGAGCCGCTGCAGTTCCCACGCGGCGAGCGGTTGCCGATCCGCGCGATGGGACTGGAGGGGTTGCCCTCGGAGGATGATGCGGAGAACGAGCGCCTGCTCCGCGAACTCGACGCGCGGGGCATCGCGCTCAGCGCCCGCTGGAACCCGGGCGATGTCGAGCACAGCCTCGCCGAGGCGATGCGCCTCGGGCGGCTGCAGCAGAAGCTCGGGCTGGAGATCGGGATCGACGCGAACGCGTGCATGCACAGCTTCTTCAACGGCGACGAGCGGACCGCGCACATCGACGATGCGGACCAGCCCTTCTTCGACACGAGCTTCGGCGAGCAGCACAGGATGGGCTGCCCCTTCGCGCTAGAGTTTCGCTATCCGGACATCAAGGCCCAGTTCGAGGCCTTCCTGCGTCCGTACAAGGACGCAGGCCTGCAGGTCAGCTTCATCTACCTGGACTGGGAGATCGACGGGCCGATCGAGTGGAACGGGGCGTGGGAGGCCTCCAAGCGCTGCAAGCGTTGCCGTGAGAACGTGCCCGACATCGGTGACTTCCGCGCTTTCCAGAAGCGTCTCCGCACGATCCGCGCCGACATGCAGCGGCAGGTCTACGCCGACACGGTGAAGGCGTACTTCCCCAACGCGCTTGTCGGCAACTACGCCGAGTACCCGAACGACGGCTATCGCTATTGGTACGACTACTTCGAGGTCCTGCCCGAGGGCGCGCCGGTCAAGACCGACTGCCGGGCAAAGTACCGCGAGTGGCCGAATCTGTTCCCCTCGACCGGCTACACCTTCGCGATGCCGGTCGTCTATACATGGTACCCGACCTTCGGCTGGTACGACTTCGAGGACTCGGACTACCGCTGGTTCTACAACATGCTGCTGGTGGCGACAAACCCCTGCAAGAGCGCGGGCGACACGGTGCCGATCATCTCCTGGCTGCACTGGCACACGACCTCGCCGCCGCCCGATGCCGATCCGAACGTGAAGCAGCTCAGCGAGGAGCAGTACCAGGAGCT
>VGFC01000020.1 GCA_016869045.1 Armatimonadota bacterium | reverse complement strand
TGCCCATGCCAACGACGGCCGTCGGCACCGCCTTCAGCACCCAGTTCGCAACATCGACCTGGTGGCTGCCCAGTTCACCCATCAGTCCCTGCGATGACTCCTTGTACAGTCGCCAGTTGATGAGCCGCTCGTACTTCGGGTCGGGTACCGGCCGCCGCCAGTCGCCGTTGCGGTGCCAGGCCGCGCGGATCATCGTGATGCGCCCCAGCACCTTGTCCTGCTCGATCATGTTCAGCGCGTGCAGGTAGGTGGGGTTGTACCGGCGCTGGTGGCCGATCTGCAGGACGCGCTTTGTCCCCTGCGCCTTACGGACCATCTGGCGGCCCTGCTCCATCGTATAGGACATCATCTTCTCGCAGAAGACGTGTTTGCCCGCGTCGAGGGCCGCCAGCGTCATCTCGCAGTGCAGGGACAGCGGCACCGCGATCATGACCGCCTCGATGTCCGCCTTCTCCAGCATCTCGCGGTAGTCGGTGAAGCTCCTCGCGCCCTCCCCGGCGATCTCCAGGCCCTTCTGCAGGTTGTCGGGGAAGATGTCGCACACGGCGGTGAACTTCACCCCCGGCACCTTGGCGCAGTTGCTCATGACGTTGCGGCCCTGTACACCAGGGCCAATGATCCCGACCTTCAGCAGGTCGGTGCTCTCGCCCGCGGTCTGCGCGCGCAACTCCTCGCGCGTGGCCGCCAGCCCGACCGAGAACGCCGCGGCCGCGGCGCCAACTGCCTTGAGGAACTCTCGACGGCTCTGGGGTGTGGGGTTCATCGAAATCGCTCCCTTGGGCTGTCTAGCGTACGTCCGGGGAATGCAGGTAGACGGGGCAAGCAGGGGGCGCCTGCCCAGCGCCGTCCTCGTTGATGCTCCAGACTACCTGGTAGTCATCTATCCGCCATCGCCCCTCGGATTGCACAAGGCGCCCGTAGGGCGCCGAGGCCGGTTCCACGACCATGGCTACAGGTGGCGGGCACTCGGGTATGCCAGCCTGCGCTAGGGTAGCCAGGGGGTCCAACACCAAGTCCCGCACAAGACGCGCGGCAAGGTGCGTACCCATGCCGCTGATGCCAGCGACCCACAGGAGGGTGTGTTTCACGTTCAATGGACTGCGCGATAGGGCCACGAACCCGAAGTGCCGCCGTTGCCCACTATGCGGGCTGGTGTCGGGGAAGCGCCGCCGAGCCGCCCGGTCGGCGGCGATGATCGTCAGCAACCCGCTAGGGTCTCGGTCGAAGTGGACCAGCTTCATCAAGTCGTTCATCGCATAGGCGTGCAAGTTCACGGCCGGGCTCCCGACCACGAAGAGGGACCGCTCGAACGCGAGGTCCTGGGTGTCCCCCCATTCATCGACTCCGGCGATGACGCTGGGGCTCGCCTGCGCTGCTGCAAGGACCTCGATGGCACCCACAGCGTCGCTCGTGGCGGCCGCCGAGGACACCGCCGTCCCCACCGGGGCCCCTTGGTCCGCCTGCCGGGTCTCGCCCAGCACCACCATGGCGTCCCTCAGGAGAACCGGCAGCTTCGTCAGGTTGGTATCGCCCCGCGGTCTGATCACCTCCCAGGAAGGGAAGGCGATCAGGGGCATGCTATGGCGCTGCCTCTCCGAGAGGCTACGGCGCTTGTCTAGCTCGAGCGGAGTCACTGCCCTGTCGACCAAGACGAACGTTCCCTTCCCATCGACCAGGGGGCCCGGGCGCCACTGGCAACCGCCCATGCGCAGCGACTCGCGGACCCCTCGGGAGATCAGGACGCGCCCTGGGGGGCACGCCTTCTCGAGGTGACCGGCCTCGTCCAAGACGTCGCTGGGCATGGCCTGCCGCCTGCCTGGCTCCACCTCGGGCACCGGGCCCTGCGCTACCCCGATACGCACCGTCAGAGGCGCGCAGCCCAGCTTCAGCCTAGCATTGAGATCGCAGATTTCCTCTTGCACGCGGACTGCTGCACGCACAGCATCCCTTGCGGTGGGGAAGACACCCACGCAGCAGTCCCCTGCGCAGTGCGAGTGTTCCCCTCCTTCCTTCCCGAAGACCCCATGCACGAACTCGTGGTACTGCGCCATCGCCGCGGTCACATGGTTCTCGCCCAGCGTTCGGGAGATCTCTCCCTTGACGATCCCCAGACTGTAGACATCGACCATCGTCACGCTGCGTACGGGTGCGTCCATGCGCGTACCCCTCTCCCCCTGACGCTCACCGGCCACCGAATGCCGCTGTTCACGGCAGCCGTGTGGTGTCGGGCAGGTAGACAGCCGTCCTCGACACTACGCCCGCGCGGCATCCCAAGATTGCCGCTGGTTGGGCGATACCGGCACACTACGTTTCCCCAGTCCCACCGCCGATCCGCACGGCCTCGGGTTCGACGTCCCGACCGCCATCGGGGACCAGCACGGCCCCGACATTCGGTCGGGCCGCGCAGCATGCTCTCGTCCTCTCCTCACCCATTACGAAGAACGCGGTTGAGAGCGCATCGCTCGCGAAGCCCGCCTTCGTGATGGCTGAGGCGCTCAGCATTCCCCGCGCCGGCCAACCTGTGCGCGGGTCCATGATGTGGCTGTAGACGACTCCGTCCGCCGCGAAGAACTTCTCGTAGTTGCCCGACGTTGACAGCGCCTGGTTCCGTAGCGTCACTGCATCCACGCGCCGGTTCGCATCGTACGGATGGCGGATGCCGACCCGCCAGGTGACCTCGTTCGGCGCGCCCCCCAGCGCGTAGACCGTGCTCCAGCCACCATGGATCAGAGCTGACGTCACGTCCCACGCACCGAGCCCCACCGCGGCCGCATCCACAGCCAGACCCTTCGCGATGCCGCCGAGGTCGAGCTTGATCCCCGGCCTGTCGAAGCGGACGGTCTTCTCTCTCGCGTCGAGCGCTATGTGCTGCATCCCGACGCGGTGCAGAGCCTTGTCGATCTCCTCCTGCGGCGGGATGCGCCCTTGGCCGCGAAAAAAGCCCCAGCACTCCATCAGCGGCCCGACCGTGATGTCGAACGCCCCCTCTGTCGCCTCCCAGATCTCGGCCGCCCCACTTAGCAGCTTGAAAAGTCGCGGCTCGACGGGTACCGGCCCCTCGGCGGCGTGGCTGTTGATGAAGCACAGCTCGCTGTCGGGCCGGTAGAGGCTCATCTGCTCGTCAAGTCGCTGCACCTCGTCCAGCGCGTCGTTCGCCGCGCGCTCCAGTGCGCGTTCGTCCTCGCCGCTGAGGACGACCTGGAACTCCGTCCCCATCGCCTCGCGCGTCACCCGCAACACCGTCGGCCCGGTAGCCGTCAGTTCACCGCCTCTCCCTTGGGTGAAGGAACATTCGTCGCAGCGCCGTTCGAGGCCTTCAGGAGTACGTCCCGCGCTCGTAAGCCGTCCGGAGCATGGCCGCGAGGTTCTCCGGGGGAGTGCCGTACTGGACGTTGTGGATGGCATTGAGGACGAAGCCGCCGCCGGGCGCGAAGATGCGGATGCGCTCGGCGACCTCGCGCCGTACATCCTCCGGCGTGCCGAAGGGCAGCGTCTTCTGCGTGTCGATCCCGCCGCCCCAGAAGACAACCCGCCCGCCGAACTCGTCCTTCAGGCGCTGCGGCTCCATGTTCGCGGCGGAGCACTGCACGGGGTTGAGGATGTCGAACTCCGCGTCGATGATGTCCTCGATGATGTCGTAGACCGACCCGCATGTGTGGGTGAACGTCTTCATGCGGGTGTGTTCGTGTACCCACTGGTTGATGCGCTTGAAGCCCGGCGCCTGGAACTCGTGGAACAGCTCCGGTCGGAAGAGCATCCCCCGCTGCGTACCGTAGTCATTCCCCTGGATCAGGATCGCGGTGCAGTACTCGCCGACCGCCTCCGCGTAGAGCTCCACGTTGCGCAGCGCGACCTCCGTCTGCGCCTCCATCAGCTCCCGCGCCCACACGGGATCGGTCAGCATCAACATCGGCCACTCGAGGTGCCCCGGCCCCCATAGCGATCCGCGCCAGAACCCACCGAGGATCGCGTACTCCGTGCCCTCATGCAGCTGTCTCCCTCGCTCTCGCAGATCGTCGAGCTGTTCGTCCGTGAAGACCGGCAGCCGCCGGGCGTGCTCCACCGGATCGACCTTCAGCGCATCCAGATCGGGGGTCAGCGAGGGCGAGACGATCGAGTCGAAGTAGAACCCCCCCTTGGGCATCCGCCATTGCGGCGCGGCGTCGGCGCGCCCGCCAGGCGCCAGGAGCCAGTGGCCCTGCCCGTCATCGACCGGGTTGAACTGCCCCGGCACGAGGACCGGCGTGCCGTCCGCCAGCGTCCACGGCTTCCAGTCCCGGGCGGGGATGTCGAACGTCGCCGCCGCCTGCTCCAGGCCGATCACGTCGAGGTGGAAGTGCTGCAGGTAGTCCTCCTCGACGATCGCCAGCAGCTGCATCAGGTCGTAGACGCGCGGCGGCCGGTCGGGCAGGCCGACATGCCGGCGCAGCTTCGCGTATGCCTGCGCCATGATGCCCGTCACCCGCGAGCCGCCCAGGTCGATCGGCACGCGGTCGGGCTCCTCGAAGTTGAGGGTCTTTGCGACACGTTCGCGAGAGGTCATCGGGGCCCACAGAGGTGGGTCGTGGTCACGGCGGTCCCACCGGGCGCCCCTGTTCGTCGAACTTCGGTGGGTCACCTTTGGGCAGGACGGGCGCGAACCGCACGACCCCGCCCGTGGGGACCGGCCGCTTGATGATGCTGAGGTACATCAGGTCTGCGGATTGACCGCCGCTGTGCGCTCGGCCGGGCAGCACCGGCCCGTACAGCGTCTCCATGCCGCCTATCTGCGGGACGGCCTGCGACCCGGCCGGGAACGGCCCCGTGGCGCGGCGGTAGAGGAGGCCGTTGTGCTCAGTGTAACCGCCCGGTTCGTGCCCCGGCACAACCACGCCGGCCCCGGGGCCGCCCGGCCAGCCGCGCCACACGAACGGCAGCTCCCGCAGGCGCTCTTGCAGGTCACCCGGTTCGACCTCGATTACGCCGCCGTCCTTCATGATGATCCCCGGCCAATGGCGCTCACCCTTCACCAGCCGGTATTGCTTCCCCTGATGCGTGATGGTCGGCTGACCATCGACCTCGCCGCCCACCTCGAAACCGAGGATGCGCCCGAGATCCTCCAGCGTGGCGCAGATGCTGCCCTCGATGCGCTTCGGCTGCATCACGAAGTCCCCGAAGGGCTCCTCGTTCCTGGTGATCGCGAGCTTGTCCAACGAGAACTCGTAGGCGTCCTCGCCGGCGATGATCTTGAAGGGCCCCTTCCCGCCGATCTGCGCCCAGACGCGAACCTGCACACCCTTGTCGCGCGTGACTTCGGTGGAGAAGCCCTCGCCCTCAAAGCGAGCGCCAACCAGCTCGCACAGGTCACTGACGCCCGCCCACCACATGTCGCCTTCTTTGGCCAGAGGGAAGATCTTCCTCTCGATGGGGGCGCCGTCGTTCTCCGGTGCGCCGACGGCGATCGTGGCGAAGAACGCCAACACAGCTCCCGTGAGCCGGAGCACGGGTCCCATGGCTCATCCCTCCCCTGCGAGATACTCCTCCTACCTGCACACGAACTCCCGACTCCCGTCCTCGCGGTCCCCATGTAGGGGCGTGATTCATCACGCCCACATGTAGGGGCGCGATTCATCGCGCCCGAGCCTCGGCACCGTGTGTCCCTGTCTAGATAGACGCCCGGACGCCCCCGATAGTTACGAGGCCTTCGGACGCATCGGCGTCTCCCGCATGAACTCCAGCGTCTCCTCCATCCCCTTCACGCCTGCGGTCGTGCCCATCGCCAGCGTGGCCATTGCCCCCGTCGCGCAGGCGAACCGGCCGGTCTCCCCCAGCGGCCAACCCGCGAGATGTCCACGCAGGAAGCCCGCCACGAACGCATCGCCGGCGCCGGTGCCATCCACGGGCGTGATGTCGTAAGCCGGGAGGTCGATCTCCTCGTCGGGTGTGCGGATGTAGCAGCCCTCGTCGCCCTGCTTCAGGGCGACGATCCGCGGCCCGCACTCCATCAGCTTCTCGGCAATCCGGCGCGGCTCCGTCTCATTCGTCAGCTCCGCCGCCTCAGAGATGCTCGGCAGGAACATGTCCGCGTGCTTGAGCATCGGCGCCAGCAGCTTCATCCAGGTGCCCGTCGCATCCCACACCGTATCGAGACAGGTCACCGCTCCGGCGGCCCTGGCGCGGCAGAGCACCTCGGCGGCGGGCTCGCCGTCGAAGCCCGGCATCACGAGCGCGCCGGCCAGCAGCAGGACCTTCGAGCGCTGTAGAAGATCGTCGGGGGTGTCTGAGGGCTGCACGCGGCCGTTTGCGCCAGGATAGTGGATGAAGCTGCGCTCGCCGTCCCCGTGGACCATGACCATCGTGCCCGAGGTGCCGGCCTGCGGATCGGTGACGATGTGCGAGACATCGACCCCCGCCGACTCCAGCACCTTGCGCACCACCAGCGCAAAGCCGTCATCCCCCACGCGCCCGATCACCGATACCTTCAGCCCGAGCTTCACCAGGTCGATGCCCGCGTTCGCCGCGCACCCGCCGATCCCGATCCCCATCTCCCTCACCAGCGACAGCCGACCGCGCTGCGGCCACTCGTCGATAGGCCGCCCGAACACGTCGGCCACCAGGATCCCCAGAGACGCAACATCAATGTCTCGCTCAGGCACGACACTTCCCCCCAATGCCGCCCGCCGTTCGTGATTGCCGTTCCTCTCGCTCCTCACTCCTCTCCCCTCACTTCTGCGGTACCATTGTTCTCCCCCTCCCCGCCCTCCTTCTCCGACCCCTCGGCCAAGTGCTTGCGTAGGAGGTCGTTGGCCGCATTCGTCGCCAGCAGCGGCACGAACCCCGGCAGCACCAGGAAGAACACGAGGAACGACACGCCCAGCGCGATGTTGCTCCGCGTGAACACGGGGATCAGCACCAACACGAGCAGGCACGCGATCTGCATCAGCACGAGGAACGTGTAGCCCGGGTGCGCGAGCGTCAGCAGCGCGCCGTTCTTCAAGGCCGACCGCACCGATCCATCGTCGCGCACGAGCAACGCCGGCACATACAGGCTCATCATCACCCAGAACAGCCCCACATACACCCAGAGCAGGCTCAGCGCGCCGAGCAACCACGAGTCGAACATCGTCCGGTAGAACCACGCGGCCAGCAGCACGCCGCCGAGCACGAACGCCTGGATGCAGAAGAGCGCTGCGCCGCGCCAGTAGAACCGCCTCAGCGACTCGAAGAACACGCCGAGGCTGGGCAGCTCGCGCCGCGCCATCGCCTCGCTCATGCCGTACAGCGCGACCGTCGCCGGCCCGACCGTCAGCGCCCCGATCACGTAGAACACCGGCGCCGCCACCCGCAGGTCGCGCAGGAACGCGGTCGCCAGCATCGGCGCCGCCAGGCTGATTCCCCACAGCAGCGACCCGGCGATCACCAGCTGCGCATAGTCCCACGCCTGCGCCAACGTCGCACGCAGCACATGCCCCAGGCCGGAGGGTTCCTCGGCCTCAGCGGGTGCGTGAGGGGGTTCCATGGCCCGGCGGTTCGGCGCTGCGGCGCGGCGAACCTTCGCCTGCGGACTACGCCAGGGCCACGTCACCCGCATCGAGTAGGAGTTCCTTGCCCTCGACTGTGAGTAGGCGCAGCCGGCCGTGAGGATCGATGCCCAACGCACGACCGCAGCTAAGAATGGCTGCGCCACTACCACCCCTCACAACGACCTCCTTCCCCCTCGTCACATCCAGCGTCTCCCACTCCGCGATCAGCCTCCCCGGCGACTCCAGCAGCACCCGCCAGCACTCCTCCATCTCGCCAAGCACTTGGGCCGTGACCTCCTCGCGATTGAGCGGCCGACCGAGGACCGCTTCCAGCGTCGTCGCGCTGTCGCGGAGGTCGTCGGGCAGGTCTTCCTCGGTGCCGTTGATGTTGAGGCCGAGGCTGAGGAGGAGCGCGTCGCGGTGTAGCTCGGCGAGAGTCCCGGCCACCTTCCTCCCGCTCACAACCACATCGTTCGGCCACTTGGTGCGGACGTACGACGCGGGCCGGATGACGCCTGCGGCGTCATGCGGCCCCTCCCAACGGCGCACGGCACGGACGACGGCGAGGGCGGCGATCATGCCGGCGAGGCCGAGGTCGTCGGCGGGCGGCAGCTCCCTCAGGATGACCGTCGCGGCGAGCGACTTGCCGGGGACCGTGGTCCAAGTGCGACCACGGCGGCCGCGGCCGGCGGTCTGGCGGTCGGCGAGGACCACGGTGCCGTGCTCGGCGCCCTCGTCGGCCAGGGTGCGCGCAACGTCGATGGTGGAGGGCGTCTCGGGCAGGCGGATGAGGCGATGGCCGATGCTCGGCATCAGTGGTTTCCGGGCTGGACGATCATGCGCATGCTCTTGGCGGGGCGCGGGTTCATGAACAGCTCGGTGACCCAGTAGTCGCCCTCCGCGTTCGCCGCGATCCCGATGCCGACGTACACGAAGTCCGCGCCGAGGAGGTTCGCGCGATGGCCAGGGCTGCCGAGGAACTCCTGGTGGCTGAGGGCGATGTTCTGCTCGTTCAGCGCGGGGCCGGGGCGCCAGTAGCGCCGGGTGATGTTCTCCGCGATGTGGCTTGGGTAGCCGTCGAACCGCTTGAGGAAGCGGTCCATCGTGGTGTGACAGCCGGGCTTCGGCGACTCGTGGGTGAAGAAGTCCAGGTCGCGCATCGCCTCGCTGTGCGCGCGGGCCGCCTCGGCCAGCGCGGGGTGCGGCTTCAGCGTGCTGAGCTGCAGGCTCGCGCGCGTCTCGTTGATGAGGCGCACGAACTGGTCCTCGTAGGGGGTAACCACCTCGGTGTAGCGCGGGGCCTGCAGGCGCTCCAGGGCCTCCAGCGGCCGGGGGGCATTGGGCGCCCACGCGAGGGCCTCGCGGTACAGGTCGATGGCGTCGGCGGTCTGCCCACGCTGTTCGGCAATCAGAGCGCGCAGCAGGATCGGTGCGGCGGAGGTCGGGATGAGCTCAGACGCACGGCGCGCGTTGGCTTGGGCCTCGTCGAGATTCCCGGCGGTCAGCGCGTCGCTCGCCGCCTGCAGCGCCGCCTGCGCATCGGCCGCCTCCTGAGGCGAGGGGGAGTACGCCGGGAAGGGGTTCGGGCGCTCCACAGCGGCTGGCAGCCGCGAGGCTCCGGCAAGCATGACCGGTGTGATGAGCAGAATCCTCATCCGTCCTCCCGAGCGAGCATATGCTGCTGTAGGGGCAGCTTCATCCGCGATGCCGTTGCCGTCTCTCGCTCCTCACTCCTCTGCCCTCACTCCTCGCCTTCACCGCAGGAACGCCACCCACAGGCAGCCCATGGCGACGACGAGCGTCAGTAGCGTAAGCGGTACCCCGTACTTGAGGAACTCCACAAACCGCACCGGGTGCCCGGCCGCTCCGCTGATCCCCACCACAATCGCATTCGCCGGCGCCCCCACGAGCGTCAGGTTTCCACCAAGACACGCCCCCAGCGAGAGCGCCCACCAGAGCGGCAGGATCTCGGGCGAGTGCAGGGCCTGGACGTTCCCAGCGCCGTGCACCGAGTGGGTGATGTCCAGGATGAGCGAGATGAGCGCCACCGTGGCCGGGATGTTGCCCACCACGCCTGAGAAGAGCGCCGAGAACCACAGGAGCAGGATCGCGAGCGCCGGCGTGCTGCCGCCGGTGAGCGAGATCGCGGCGTTGGCCATCATGCTGATGACGCCGACCTTGACCAGCCCGCCCACCATGATGAACAGGCCCATGAAGAAGAAGATCGTGGGCCACTCGACCTCCTCCAGGACCTTCACCGGGCTCTTGCCGTAGAGGATCAGGATGAGGCAGGCGCCGGCAAGCGCGATGGTCGCGGGCTCCAGGCCGACCGCCCCGTGGATCGTGAAGCCGGCGAGCGTCAGCACGATGACGATGAGACACTTGCGCAGGAGCGGCCAGTCGTGGATGGCCTTGGACTCGTCGAACTCCAGCACACGCAGCCGATGCCGCTCATCGACGTGCAGCTTGCGACCGAACGCTGCCCAGATCGCCAGCAGGAAGATCGGGAAGACCAGGGCGATGATCGGGAGATCGACCTTGAGGAAGTCGAGGAAGGTCAGATGCCCCGCCGAGCCGATCATGATGTTCGGCGGGTCGCCGATCAGGGTCGCGGTGCCGCCGATGTTGGACGACAGCGCGCAACACACCAGGAACGGGACGGCGCTGACCTCCAGCGTGCGGCAGAGGATGACGACCACCGGGGCGATGAGCAGCACGGTGGTGACGTTGTCGAGCAGCGCGGAGATGACCGCGGTCACGAGGCAGATGAGGGCCAGGATCGCCCACGGGCGCCCGCGAGCCACCTTCGCGGACTTGAGCGCCATCCACTCGAAGACGCCGGTCTCCTTGGTGATGGCGACCACGATCATCATCCCGACCAGCAGGAGGATCGTGTTCCAGTCCACACCATGCACGACGTCGGTGCCGTGGAAGGCCTCCTCCTGGCTGAGCAGGCGCACGAGCAGCATGAGCGTGGCGCCGGTGAGCGAGGCGACGCTCTTGTCCACGCGCTCAGAGGCGATCAGAATGTAGGCGGCGAGGAAGATCCCGCACGCGAGAAGCTGGACTGCTGTCATCCTGCTACCCCGGGCTGCAGGTCATGAGCGGAGAAACGATGGCGCGAACGACGTCGCCGCGCGAGATGATCCCCGCCAGCCGGCCCTCCTCCATGACCGCGACACGGCGCACGTTGTCGCGCAACATGATGCGGGCGATCTCGGCGACCGGCTCCTCCGGTGATACCTCGGGCATGCGGTCGCGGCGCATGAAGGATGCGACCTGTACGTCGCAGATGGCCGCGGCATCGACGGCGGGCAGGAACGGAGCAGACGCCGGCAGGAAGCTGAGATCCACGTCATCGAGGTACTCCGGCAGGGCCAGCCGGATCAGGTCCTCGTAGGAGACGATGCCCACCGCGTCGCCCGCGGCATTGACGACGGGCACGGCGTCGTACCTCAGCCGCAGGAGCAGATCGGCCGCCTCGCGAGCCGTCGCCTGCTCGCCGATGGTCACCACTTCACTGGTCATGATGTCCCGGGCAACCATGCGCGCTCCCTCCCCGTGTCACGATTCCAGAGCTCCCGGCAGCACTAGCGCCAGCTCGCGCTCTGCCGAGGCCGGCGAATCCGAGGCGTGTACCGTGTTGTGCCGGCCGTCCAGGCCATAGTCGGCGCGGATCGTGCCGGGCGCGGCATCGAGCGGGTTCGTCTTCCCGCAGAGCTGCCGGGCCCGCTCGATTGCGTTCTCTCGTTCCAGGCCGATCAGGGCCACCGGGCCGGAGGTCATGAAGGCGATGAGGGGCTCGTAGAACTCCTTGCCCTCATGCTCGGCGTAGAACTCGCGGGCCAGCTCCTCGGAGAGCGTCGCGAACCGCAGCGCAACGAGCGAGAATCCCGCCGCCTCGAAGCGGGCGATGGTCTCACCCACCAGCCTGCGGGCGACGCCATCGGGTTTGACAATGATGAGCGTGCGTTCGGTCGTTGCGTCGGACATGGCGACTCCTGTTCGCGCGTCAGTCGTCCCCCGCGAAGGCGCTCCCGCCGTGGCTGTCGTAAGTCACGATGGCCGGGAAGTCCTCGACGGTCAACCTCCGAATCGCCTCGGTGCCGAGGTCCTCGAAGGCCACAAGCTCGGCGGCCACGATGCGCTCGGCCAGCAGTGCGCCCACTCCCCCGACCGCTACGAGATAGACGGCGCTGTGCTCCTGCAAGGCCGCGCGCACCGCCGCGCTACGGGGGCCCTTCCCGAGCGTAGCCCGCACGCCGTACGCGTGTAGCAGCGGCGCGTACCCATCCATGCGGGAAGACGTTGTCGGCCCGGCCGACCCGATCGGCCTCCCCGGCGGCGCTGGTGTGGGTCCGCAGTAGTAGATGAGCGCGCCCTCCGGGTCGAACGGCAAGGGCTCGCCCGCATCAAGGAGATCGCGCAATCGCTTGTGGGCGGCATCGCGCGCAGTGTAGAGGTGCCCACTGATGAGCACCGCGTCGCCTGCCTGCAGGGACGTTGCCGCCTCCGCGGTCAGGGGCGTTGACAGGCGGATGGCCTCGCTCATAGCTCCACCGTCTTGTGGCGCGCCGAGTGGCACTGCACGCTCAGCGCCAAGGGCAGGCTCGCGATGTGGCAGGGGTACGACTCGACGTGCACCCCGAGCGCGGTCGTGCGTCCGCCCAGCCCCATCGGACCGATCCCCGTGGCGTTGGCGGCTTCGAGAAGGTCGGCCTCCAGGGCAGCGAGGTCCGTATCCGGGTTCGGCTGGCGCAGTGGCCGCAGGACCACGGCCCGCTTCGCCTGAATTGCCGCCTCCTCAAAGGAGCCACCCAGCCCCACCCCGAGGATTAGCGGAGGGCACGGGCGGCCACCGACCTCCCGGATTCGGCCCACAACCGCGTCGATGACGCCCTGCCTCCCCTGCGCCGGGGTAAGCAGCCACACGGCGCTCGCGTTCTCTGAGCCGCCCCCCTTAGGCGCAACGGTCAGGCGCAGCCGATCGCCTTCCACCAACCGAACGTGCAGCACCGCCGGCGTGTTGTCACCCGTGTTGCTTGCGCGGTCAAGGGGCTTCGCCAGGATCGACTTGCGCAGAAGCCCCTCGGCGTAGCCGCGCCGCACGCCCTCGTTCACCGCCTCGCCCAGCGTCCCGCCGACGAGGTGCACCTCCTGCCCCACGTCCGCGAAGACCGTAACCAGCCCCGTGTCCTGACAGAGGGGCAGTCCCGTCTCCGGCGTGAGGCGCGCGTTCTCCAGGAGATCGGCCAGGATGCTCCGGGCGGTCGGCGCCGTCTCCTGCTCAAGGGCCTCCTGCAGCGCAGCGAGGACGTCGGGCGGCAGGTGGAGGTTGGCCTCGATGCAGGCCGAGGCGACGGCGGAGGCGATGGTCTCGAAGTCGATCGTGCGCATGGAGACGGGTCCGGATCGCGGGTCGTACGCCGTTGGGAGGGGCCGCATGGCCGCAGGCCATCCGGCCCGCCGTCCGCTACGACGCGCCCTTCATCGCATTCCACGCCTCGATGGACGAGCGGACGTGTTCGGCGGACTTGTGCAAGGCTTCCAGGTCGTCGGCGCTTAGGTCAATCACCACGACCTCCTCGACGCCGCGGCGGCCGAGCTTTGCGGGCACGCCGAGGAAGAGGTTGTGTAGATCGTACTGGCCATTTACGTAGGCGCAGACCGGGAGGATCCGCTTCTCGTCGCGCAGGATTGCGGAGGCCATCTGGCACGTGGCCGCCGCCGGCGCGTAGAACGCCGAGGCCGTCTTTAGCAGGCCGACGATCTCTGCGCCGCCGTCGCGGGTGCGCTGCACGAGCCGCGCGATCGCGTCGTCATCCAGGAACTGGGTCAGCGGCACGCCCGAGATGCTCGCCTGGCTCGGGAGGGGGACCATCGAATCGCCGTGGCCGCCGAGCACCATCGCGGAGACGTCCTCGGGCGAGCAGCCGACCTCCCAGGCGATGAACGTACGGAAGCGCGCGGTGTCGAGCACGCCGGCCATCCCCAGGACGCGCTGCGTGGGGAAGCCGGAGGTCTCGTGGAAGATGTGAGTGGTCACGTCCAGCGGGTTGGAGACGACGATCACCACGGCCTCCGGGCAAGCCCGCCAGATGTCGCGGGCGACCTGCGCCATGATGCCGCCGTTGACCTTCAGGAGGTCATCGCGCGACATGCCGGGCTTGCGCGCGATCCCCGCGGTGATGACCACGAGGTCGGAGCCCTCCGCCGGACCGTAGTCCGTGCCGCCCGAGACCCGACAGGAATGCCCGAGGACCGGCGCGGCCTGCGCCATGTCGAGGGCCTTGCCCTCGGCCAGCCCCTCCGCAACATCCACCAGGTACACATCCGCCAAGCCCTCGCGGAGCAGGTATTCCGCGGTCGTGGCCCCGACATGCCCGGCTCCGACGACTGTGGCTCTCATGTGCCATTCCTCCGCCGCCTCCGGGAGCGCGGACATCTTGTCCGCAGAGCCGTCCTTGCGTAGGCTACGCCACATGCGGACAGGATGTCCGCGCTCCCAGAGACGGCATGTGCCTTGTGCTATAATGCAGCCATGACTCCCAGTGCGCTGGTCGTCGGGATGTTGGTTGTGATCGGCCAGACACTGCTGCTCTTCTGGCTCTCCCGACGACTGCTGCTGGGCTACGTCCTGCGAACGCTCGCCTCGCGCAGCTCGAGCGCGCGGGGGCGACGGTTGGTGAGTCTTCTCCGTCTACCCGGGAATCTACTTCACGAGATCAGCCACGCGGCGGCGTATCTCATCAGCGGCTACCGCATCCAGCGCCTCGCGACGTGTTGGTCCGACCCGGAGGGCCGTGGGTATGTCGAGACGGGGCGGCCGTGGTCGCCGCTGCACTGGGCGCCGCTGGCGGCCGCGCTCTCGTGCGCCGCACCGATTGTCGTGGGGGCGTTGGCTATTCACGCGCTCGGCTCGGCCTTGGGTGTGCCGCTGCCCGCGATGGATGTCACATCAGAGGGCGTGCGTCCGGTTGCCGCGCGCACGCTGACCGACGTCTGGTTCCTGGTGAGTCACCTCGACTGGGCGGCGTGGCAGACGTACGTCTTCTGGCTGCTGGCCTTCAGCATCGGCGCGGAGCTGGCCCCGAGCGGCGCCGATCTCCGTCAGGGCTTCGTGATGCTGTGCGTGCTGGTGCTGCTATCTGCGGTAGGCATCCTCGCCGTGCCCGAGATGGAACTGCGGCCGGAGAGGGCCGAGGCGGTGCTCGACGGAGCGCAGTGGCTGCTGAGTGCGCTCTCGACCGCGCTGTTCGCCGGGCTGATCGGTTGTGGGCTGGCCGGCCTCGTGGCCGGCGCGTTCACGTGGGTGCTGCGGCGGTCAGCGCGGCCTACCCAAGCGCGCGGCAAATCGCGTCCGCCATCTCCGAAGTCCCCACGGCGGTCGGATCGTCGCGCTGGGGCTTCATATCGTAGGTCACGTCGCGGCCCTCCGCGATGACCTGTGCAACGGCGGCGTCCAGGCGGTCGGCAGCCTCCGTCTCTCCGAGGTGCCGCAGCATCATCACTCCCGAGAGGATCGTTGCGGTCGGGTTCACCTTGTTCTGCCCCGCATACCGGGGCGCGCTGCCGTGCGTCGGCTCGAAGACCGCGCACTCCTCCCCGATGTTCGCCCCCGGCGCCACACCCAAGCCGCCAATGAGGCCGCACGCGAGGTCGCTCACGATGTCTCCGTAGAGGTTCGGCAGCACCAGCACGTCATACAACTCGGGCTTCTGCACGAGCTGCATGCACATGTTGTCCACGATGCGGTCCTCGAACTCGATCCCGCTGTCCGCGTACTCCTCCTCGGCCACGCGCCTCGCCGTCGCGAGGAAGAGGCCGTCGGTCTCCTTCATGATGTTGGCCTTGTGGACCGCGGTCACTTTGCGGCGCCCGTTCGCGAGGGCGTACTCGAAGGCGAAACGCACGATTCGTTGGCTGGCGGCAATCGAGATCGGCTTGATCGAGATGGCCGAGTCGGGCGCGATCGTCTGGCCGCTCAGCTCCTCGATCTCCTCGATCAGCTCGTCACAGTCGGAGGTGCCGACGCCGAACTCGATCCCCGCGTAGAGGTCCTCCGTGTTCTCGCGGATGATGACGAGGTCGGCTTCGGGGTAACGGCTGCGCGCGCCCTCGTAGTAGCGCGACGGCCGCACGCAGGCGTACAGGTCCAGCATCTTCCTCAGCGACACATTCACCGACCGGAAGCCCGTACCCACCGGCGTCGTGATCGGCCCCTTCAAGGCGACGCGGTTCTTGCGGATCGACGTCAGCACCGCCTGAGGCAAGGGCGTCCCATGGTCGGCCATCACGTCGAGCCCGGCGTGCGCGACCTCCCATTCGATGTCCACGCCGGTCGCCTCGACACACTGCCGTGCGGCGGCGGCTACTTCGGGCCCGGTGCCGTCACCGGGGATGAGGGTTACTGTGTGGGGCATGAGACCTCCAGGGCAGTGCGAAGTGCTGAGTGCGAAGTGCTGAGTAGGGGCGGCTCGTGAGCCGCCCAACGGCGGGCGCCGCGCGCTGTGCCCCTACCCGGCGAGGGCTTCCGCGATGCGCGCGCAGCCTTCCGTGATCTGCTCGTTCGAACACGCGAAGCTGAGGCGGATGTTGTCCGCGACGCCGAAGGCCTCGCCGGGCACGGTGCTGACCAGGGCCTCGTCGAGCAGGTACGCCGACACGTCGGTTGCCGTCTCAAGCGTGCGACCCCGCCGCGTCTTGCCGAAGTACGAACTCACGTCCGGGAACGCATAGAACGCGCCGCCGGGCGTGCGGCAGGTGATCCCGTCGATTCCGTTGAGCAGGCCCACGATGAGGTCGCGGCGCTGCTCGAACTCCGCGCGCATCACCTCGACCGCGTCCTGCGGGCCGAGGAGGGCATCGGCGGCGGCCTCCTGCGCGATGGAGTTCGGGTTGGAGGTCATCTGGCTCTGCAGCGTGCCGACGCCCTTCGTGAAGGCCTCGGGCGCGATCAGCCAGCCGATGCGCCAGCCGGTCATCGAGTAGGTCTTCGAGACGCCGTCCACGATGATCGTGCGCTGCCGGACCTCGTCGGAGACCATCGCCGGGCTGTAGTGGGTGCGCCCGTCGAAGAGGATGTGCTTGTAGATCTCGTCGCTGATGATCGTGAGGTCCTTGCGGACGGCGACCTCGGCCAGGGCCTCGATGTCGGAGCGCTCGAAGACGCCGCCGCTGGGGTTGCTGGGGCTGTTGATGAGCACGGCGACGGTGCGGTCGGTGACGGCGGCCTCGACGGCGGCCATGTCGGGCACGAAGTCCCGCTCCGCCGGGGCCTGCACGGCAGTCCACGTACCGTCGAACAGCTCCACGAGGTCGGCGTAGCTGACCCAGTAGGGGGCGATCAGGATGACGTGGTCGCCGGGGTCGAGCAGCGAGCCGAAGATGCTCGCGATGATGTGCTTGGCCCCGTTGCCCACGCAGACTTGGGCGGGCTTCACCGCCAGGCCCAGGTCGCGCTCCGTCGCGGTGCAGATGGCGCTCTTCAGGCGCGCGGTGCCCGAGGCGGGCGTGTACTTCGTGTGCCCCTTGCGGATGGCCTGGATGCCGGCTTCACAGATGGGCTCGGGGGTCGGGAAGTCCGGTTCGCCGAGGGCGAAGGAGAGGACGTCCTTGCCCTGAGCGACCATATCCTTGGCTTTCGCGTCCATCGCCATCGTCGCCGAGGGCTTCATGCGGGCAACACGGTCAGATAGCTTCACGTCACGTCACTCCCTTCGTTGACGGTCATGCCATTGTCGGTGGCGGCAGCTCGCGGAGCATGTCGCGGAGCGTGCGCCGGGCTTCGGAGTTCGCGGGATCGAGGGCCAGCGCCTCCCTCAACTCGCTCTCGGCGCGGCGCAGCTTCCCCGCCTGCGCGTGCACAGCGCCGAGGTGCCAGAGGATTTCGGCATCGCGGCGGCCCAGAAGGCGCGCGGCGCGCTCGAGTTGGAAGGCCGCGTCCTCGTACTTGCCCTGCCGGTAGTAGGCCCAGCCGAGGCTGTCGATGAAGGCCGGCTGCAGCGGATCGAGCCGCACGGCCTCCTCGATCAGCTTGAGGGCCTCGTCCACCCGGAGGTTCGCGTCCACGAAGGCGTAGCCAGCGTCGTTGAGCGCTACGGCGTACTCGGCGGAGCCGATGTCGCCGTCGGCGTAATCGGCCGCAGCCTGCTCGAGCGCGCGCTCGAGGCGCTTCGTGCCGGCCCCGGCCTTGCCGAGCTTCAGCAGGCAGTAGCCGATCTGCAGATCGCGCGTCTTCCCGGTGAGCTTCGTCTCGGTCTCGTAGCACTCGACGGCCCGCTCGAAGCCGCCGGCGGTCTGGTAGGCCTCGGCGAGGCGCGCCACGAACCGGGGGTCGTCACGGCGCAGGCGGAACGCGAGGTCGAGGTGCGCGCGAGCGCGGTCGAGGTGGGGCCGGCTGCTCAGTAGCTCATCGGTGGCGTCGCGCAGGGCGCGGTTCGCCACGTACTCGGACCGCATGTCGTGGACGACGCTGCAGCCTCCGAGAAGCGCCACGGCGACGGCGCACGCAAACGCAGCGACGCTTCTCACAGTCCCACATCCGCTCCGGGAGCCATCGGCTCGGGTTCATGGCCGAAGGCCCACAGGTCGTAGTAGCCCATCGCCACTAGCACGGTCTCACCGGCGATGGCAGGTGAGGAGTAGATGCCGAAGGCGGTCTTCTCGCGCCAGCGCTCCTCGCCGGTTGCCACGCTGAGAGCGCGCAGGGAGCCGTCCACCGAACCGACCAGCACGTGGTCGCCGGCCACGGCGGGCGAGCCGCTTGCTTCGTCGCCCAGTTCGACGGTCCAGTTCTCCCCACCGGTCTCCACCGACAGCGACACCACGCGGCCCGAGCCGTCGCCGGCGATCACCACTTCGTCGGTGACGGCGGGTGAGCAGCGAACCGGCGGCTCCAGGTAGGCGCGCCAGACCTCCTCCCCCGTCTCCAGGTCGAGGGCGCACAGAAGGCCGGCATCGGAAGGGCAGTACACTCGGTCCCCCGCGATGGCCGGCGCGCCGGAGACCTCGCCGCGCGAGTCGAAGCGCCACTTCTCCTCGCCCGTGTCGCGGTTGAGACAACGGATCAGCTGGTCCCACGCCCCGAACACGAGGGCGTCGCGGCGGATCGCAGGCGCGGCGACGATGTCGCCCTCGTACTGCTTGCGCCAGACGGGGTCGCCGTCCTCGAGCGACAGGGCCGCGAGGGCCCCACTCCGGGTTGCGGCGAACACGAGGCCGCCTGCGATGGCCAGGGAGGCGCGGATCGGCCCGCCAACACTGCGCGTCCAGCGCCGCGTGCCGCCTGCGGCGTCGGCGCAGTAGAGCGTCCCGTCGATGGAGCCGAAGACGACCCGGCCGTCGGCGACGGCGGCGGTGGACTCGACGCGGTCCTTGGCCGTCAGGCGCCAGTTGAGCGTGCCGGCGCCGACGTCCACGCAGTAGAACCCTCGGTCGCGTGATCCGATGTAGGCCATGCCGCTCGCCACCACGGGCGAGGCCACGACCTCGTCCTCGGTGGAGAAGGCCCAACGACGGTTCAGGGGGAGCTTGAGCTGCCGACGGCGGAAGGCTCGACGCGTCGGGCCGCCGCCGAACATGGGCCAGTCCACGGGGTCGCTGTCGGAGGCCCGCTCTCGCGTCTCCGCCAGCTCCGCCAGCGCGCTCTCGATGGCGGTGCGGCCGCCGGCGTCGCGGACCGCGGACATGGCGGCCTCCAGCGCCGTCTGCGCCTCGGTCAGCTCACCCCGGGTCAGACGGGCGCGGCCGATCGCGTAGTCGAACTTCGGCAGCGCGCCGGCGCGCGCGCGGCCGCGGGCTTGCTCCAACGCGCCGAGAGTCCGCACGTCCGTACCCAAGTGTCCGAGCGCGTAGGCGACGCTCCAGGGGGCCTCGGGCTCGTCGATGAGGCGCTGGAGCAGGAGGTTCTCCGCGCGGTGCGGGCCGACCTGAGAGAGAGCGCGCGTGGCCTGATCGGTGAACTCGTCGTCATCGTCCCGCAGCGCCCCCACCAGCGGACCCACGTGCTTCTCGCGCCCGATGATTCCCAGCGCATGGGCAGCGCGCTGCCGCTTGGTCGGCTCGTCGGTGGTCAGCGACTCCGTGAGGGCGCGCTCGTGGGATTCTAGCGCCAGGGTCGCGCGCTCGCGAACGGTGTCGTCGCGGTCGTGCAGCCCATCGACCAGCGTAGAGAGCGCGTCCTCGTCCGCGGCCTGGCCGAGCCCCTCGGCGGCGGCGCGCCGCACGCGCTCGTCCGTGTCGTGCAGCAGCCTCCGCAGTACGGGGATGCGCTCAGCGCCGGCGGCGCCGGTCCGCCGCAGCCAGTACTCCAGGTCGATCTCGTGGATCGCCGCCGCCCGCAACAGGCTCTCCAGCTCCTGCGGCGCGAACCACATCGAGTCCCGACACTCGCGCAGTCGCCGCAGCAGCCGCGCCGGAACCAGCGCCCCGGTGTGCAGCCACTCGTCGGTCGCGCGGGCGACGGAGTCGGCGTGCTTCGCCGCCGCCAGGACGCGCTCCGATAGCTCCGCGCTCAGTCGCTCGGCCAAGTAAGGGTGGATCAGCCGGTACTGCCGAGCGCCCTCGGGGCCGACGGCGCGGACCATGCGCAGGTCCACGAGGCGCGCGAGCACGCGTTCGGTGCGTTCGCGGTCGAGCCGGGTCTCCTCCACGATCCGTTCGAGCGACTTGGGCACCGTGGTGTGCTGCGAGCCCACCAGGCGGTTGAGGATCGTGCGCGCGAGGCGTCGGTCGCGCTGGCCGAGTTGAGACAGCGGGAAGTCGATGCACTCCTCGAGGATCTTCTCCGCGCCGCCGACGTGCTCGTACATCTTCAGCGTGATGGAGGAGGCGCCCCAACTGCGCTGCTCGTAGAGCCGGTTCATGATGATCTGGACGTGGGCGGGCAAGACGCCCCTGTCGTCCAGATCGGCGGCCACGCGCTCGGCAAGCTCCGTCTCCGGGTAGCAGTAGAACGCGGGACCGGGCTTCATGATCGCATCGACGGCATCGCTCTGCGGCAGGCGACCCAGGCGGAAGACCGAGGTGAACAAGCTCGGCCAGTAGGTCCGCAGATCAAGCAAGTACGCGAGGAACTCCTCGCGGAGAGCCAGGCACATCCGCCAGCGGTCGCCCAGACGCTCGGCACAGGCCGCCGTCACCTGGGCGAAGCCCCGGCGGGTCGCCGGCCCGCGACGCGCGATGCAGTGCTCGAAGCCGTCCACCAGGACGGCCAGGCCCGTCTGCGCGGCCTCGACCGCTTCCGTCATCGCCTCGGTGAAGCTCTCGGCATTCAGGTGGGAGCCAGTCAGCCACCCGCGGTCCCGCAGCGTGGCCTCCACCGCGCGCCGCGTGTCGTCCGCAGGATCGCCGACGCAGGTCACCACCACGGGGATGAGCGCGGGGCGCTGATCGCTCTCCTTCTCCTCCGCTACCATCGCCGCCGCGACCCCGGCCCGCAGGAGCGACGACTTGCCGATGCCGTCCGGGCCGCACAGCACCGAGAAGGGGCTGTCGGCGATGAGCCTCTTGAGTTCCTGCGTCTCTTCCTCGCGCCCGAAGAAGAGGTCCCCGTGGCGCACGTCGAGGTAATCGAGATAGCGGTACGGCCCGCCAGGGAGGACCGTCAGGTCCTTGCGGCCCTCTCCATGGCTGCCCTTCCGACGCTGCAGCCGATGGTGCAGCTTGCCGAAGAACTCGTCGAAGGTGCCGGCCTCGCGGCACAGCAGGTTCTTGGCCGAACCCCGCCGTGCCAGAAGGGCCGTCACCGTCGGCTCATAGGAATGGAAGCGCGCGGCGGCCGGCGCCTCCACGCGCAGCTCGTCGTAGCGCTCTCGGCTCTCGACCGGCACGATGCGGTTCACCCAGAACATGCGGTCGCCGTCGGGAGGTACGAGGGCGAGGAGTTCGCTGTCGCGCGGAGAGTAGGCGACGAAGATCAATAGCGGGCGCAGGGCGTCGGTAAGCACCTTCGCCACGGGGGCGAGGGTTGCGCGCAGCTCGGCGGCCGTGAGCGGGAGGAACTCGTGCGGGAGGTCGCCGCCGGTCTTGATGACGGTGATCCGCGTGGACTCCTCGATCGCCACCCGGACTTCCTCGGGCTCGGCAATGCCGACGGTGAGGAGGTTGAAGTCGCGCTCGGGCTCGAGGCGCTGCTGCTGCAAGGCCTGCTCGAGCAGCGTATCGGGCGCACCCCAGATCAGGGTGCTGAAGTACCCGTCCTTGACCATCCGGGCGAGGCGGATGTGCCCCTCGGAGGGCCGCGCACTGGCCAGGGCCTCGGCGACAAGACGACTGCGGACGGCGTGGTCGGGCTGCTGCGCCGCCCACCGCGCGACCGCATCCTCCAGGCGTCCGTCGGCCGAGCGACGACCCGCTCTCTCCCCGGCCTCGCGGATCGCGACCTCGCCGATGACGTCGTAGGGGCTCCTGGCGTACGGCGGCACGATCATGCCGCTGCCGACAGCCAGAGCATGCTTGCTGACCTCGTGCCGGTACCGCTTGACGAACTCGGTGATCGGGCCGAGCATGGGACGTCCTTGACGGCAGGAGTCAGGGGCCAGGAGTTAGGAGTCGGGAGAACGGCGCACACCAACTCCCCCCGGCGGTCGCGCCCCGCGGGGCGCCGTTGCCGTTCTTCTGGCTCCTGACTCCTGGCTCCTGACTCCGGCCGTTGTTGGTGGGCCCGGCTGGACTCGAACCAGCGACCAACCGGTTATGAGCCGGTTGCTCTAACCGACTGAGCTACGGGCCCAAGTCGGGACTGTCCAAGCCACGATCCCGAACCGGGATCGTGACGCATGGACTGTCCCCTGTTGCCTTCGCCCCCGGCCCTCCGCGGCCATCGCGAGCGACGCCGCGCCACCGGAACTGCTCGTCAGCGGTCGCACGGGCGATCCGCTCAGCTGTAGACGCTTCCGCGAGGGCCTACCGCCGCGATGGTCACGACCCGGGCGACGTCGTCGATCGCGTACATCACCCGGTAGTCACCCACTCGCAGCCGCCAGAGCCCCTTCAGGTCGCCGCGCAGCGGTACGGCTCCTCTCGGGCGCGGCTCCCGTGCCAACGCATCAATCCGTCGGGCGATCGCGGCCCTCACTTCAGGGTGAGCGTTGGCGAGCTCCTTGGTCGCTGAACCAGTGAACTCAACCCTGTAGGTCACAGCCCCAACTCCCGTTTCACCTGTTCCCACGGGATACGCGGTTCGTTGGGGTCCTGCAGTCTGCGTTTGGCTTCGCGGGCGAGCGCCTCGTCCTCGGCTTCGTCCCGCATCCAGTCCTGGAGTGCCCGGCGCACCAGGCCAGCGCGGCTGACCCCTTCACGCTCGGCCAGCCGGTCGATCTGTGCCGCGGTCACGGCGTCCAACGTGACGCGCACGCCCGCGTTCCGGCCGTTTGCGGAGCGAATCGCCTTCACTGTCGCCCTCCACGCCCGCAGTCGTAGGACGGAGCGCCAGCTCCGTCACCGTCCCTCAGCTCCCCAAGTAGTCCAGCAGTGGCCGGCTGCGGGCCGGGTGTCGGAGCTTCTTGAGCGCTTTGGCTTCGATCTGGCGGATTCGCTCGCGGGTAACGCTGAACTGCTGGCCGACTTCCTCGAGCGTCCGCGGGTAGCCGTCGTCGAGGCCGAAGCGCAGCTTCAGCACTTCGCGCTCGCGCGGGTTGAGCTGGCCCAGGAGCTGCTCCAGTTGCTCTCTCAGCACGAGGTTGCTCGCCGCATCGACCGGCGAGCGGACCTCCTCGTCGGGGACGAAGTCCCCCAGGTGGCTGTTCTCCTCCTCGCCGACGGGGGCTTCCAGCGAGAGCGGCTCCGGGGCGATGCGCCGAATCTCGCTCACCCGCTCCAGCGGCATGTCCATGTCGGCAGCGACCTCTTCCAGCGTCGGCTCGCGGCCGAGCTGCTGGAGGAGCTGCCGGGAGGTCTTCACCAACCGGTTGATCGTCTCGACCATGTGGACCGGGATGCGGATGATCCGGCCCTGATCGGCGATGGCGCGCGTGATGGCCTGCCGCACCCACCACGTGGCGTATGTGCTGAACTTGTAGCCCTTGCGGAAGTCGAACTTCTCGACGGCGCGCATCAGTCCCATGTTGCCTTCCTGGATGAGGTCCAGGAAGCTCATGGAGCAGCGGCCGGTGTACTTCTTCGCGATGCTCACCACGAGGCGCAGGTTCGCCTCGGCCAGCTTGCGGATGGCCTCCTCGTCCTTGACCTTGAGGGCCTCGGGCGTCTGGGTGGCGAGGTCCATCTGCCGGGTGAAGCCCACCTCGATCAGCGCACCCGTCCCCACGCCCTCCGCTTCGGCCTGCGGGTAGACCGGGAAGGCCGCCGGCTCCCCCGGGGTCTCCTCGGTGCGGAACTGCACCTTCACGGCGCGCACCATCGGCAACCCGTCGATGTCCCGGATGCCACGTTGACGGCCCCGAACCGTGAGCGTGTAGGAGTGGCCGAACTGCAGCGCCGTATCCGGGATGAAGCGGATCTCGTTGGCCTCGGGCACGTACTCCGCCGAGCCCGCGACCTCGACGTCCCCCCCGCCAACGAGGGAGACGGTCTGCGTGTTGACGCTCTTGGGGTCGAGGGGCTTGGAGAAGCTGACGGCCGCGGCCATGGCCGCCGGGACGCTCTCGGCCCCGTTCTCGGGCCACATCGCGCTGGGCTTGGGGCCCGCGCGGGTGGCGGCGGTCACGAACTCGAAACTCGCGTCGGCCGGCAGCAGGCGGCCGTCCTCGCTGCGGATCCCGTCCCGGCCGCCCTTCACGGTGACCTTGTAGGTCGTCCGGTAGCGCAGCGGCTCGTGGGGCGTGAAACGCACCCGCCCGGGGCGGTCGTCGAGCGTGAGCGTCCCGGATACCGCCCGCCCCTTCTGGTCGCTGAGCACGATCGGCCGGACGCGGCGGGCCGAGGGGGCGATGGAGTCGTTGAAGTCGATCAAGATGCCGTTCGCCACATCCACGGTGCGGGCGCCATCCTCGGGGATGGTGCGCAAGATGCCCAGCGGCGAGCCGGCGCGCACGGTGCAGAAGGTCCACTGGGAGTCTCCCGCCATGCGGCGGCCGGTGAGGTCGCGAAGGCCGCTCTCCCCGCCGCGCACCGCAACCGTGTAGACCACGTCATGCTCCAGCCGCTCGAAGGGCCGGAACATGAGGGCGTTCCGCAGCTTGTCGTAGATGACTTCGCCGTCGCCCTTCTGGATGCGGCGGGCCAGGACCACTTCCTGGCGAGGCGTCAGCAGCGGGAAGCGGCCGATTCCGCGCAAGTACATCCGCACGGAGTCGTCGATCGGAATCCCGTCCAGGTCGGCGAGGTCCTGCTCGTCCAGCTCCTCCACCTCAACCGCCGGCTCTGCCTCCTCCGCGGCCGTCTCCTCCTCCTCCTCTTCCTCTTCCCCACCCTCGCTCACCTGGATGCCGGCCTCGGCGAGCAGGCGGTACAGCTCGTCCGCCGCCTCGGCGTCCAGCGTCTCGACCTCACTCAGGGCATCCTGGATGTCCTGGAGCGTGAGGACGCCCGTCCGCTTGCCCTTGGCAATGAGCACGCGGACCTCCTTCAGCTCCTGCAGGCTGGATGCCTGTCCCTCCGTCACGCTCGCTCCGCTCCTTCCGTCTTGGGACTGTCCAAGTCCTGATCCCGTTGCGGGATCAGGACGCATGGACTGTCCCCTCCTGGCTTGCCTTCACGCCCATCCGCCTCAATGGTAGTCCCAGTACTCCCTCGCGCCCCTGCCGTGCAGCCGTTTGCGGATCTCCATCAGGCGCCGGTAGGCCGGATCATCGGGCGAGAAGTCCTCGGAGCGCATCAGCTCCTGGACGCGTTGCTCGATGTCTGCCAGACTCTCCCCGGCCTCCTGCGGTTCCAGTGGCTCCGATTCGACGCCGTAGAGGCGAACGCCTCTATCGCCCAGGAGTTGCGCCTCCCGGATGAGAAGCACATCGCGGTCGATGGCGCCGGGGTCGTACTCCTCTTCCGCCACGGCGATGTCCACGGCCGACGCGAACAGCTCCTCGTTTTCCGACAGCCGCTCGGCGAAGGCGCTGAAGCTCGGCGTCGCGGTGCTGCCGAGAAGCTCGGCAATCACCTGGGCGATCTCCCGATGGATGGGGAGCAGCAGCTCGGCGGGCGCCAGTTGGCCCAGCACCTGGCCGGCGATCCCCGGTTCGAGCAGCATGGCCGTCAGCATCCGGCGCTCACAGCGGAGCGCGCCGCGAACGACAGGATGGCTGCCCTTCGCGAGCGTCTCGGCAATGAAGTCCGCGCTGACGGGTGAGTGCTCGGAATCGGGGGGAATGCCGCTGGCCCGCGCGACCTCGACATCCAGCAGGAACTGCTCGCGACGCCGCTCCTGTTCCAGCCACTCGACCCTTGCCAGCCTCCGACCTTGCCGGCGAGACCCCGCGCGCGGGAAGCCCTGTTTGGCCAGGACGCGCTGCCAGGCATCACGCTCGGCGGGGGCCGTCGCCCGCGCAAGGCGCTGGAGTTCCTGCAGTAGGAGGCGCTCGAACTGGACGACGGCGCGTCCCCCTGCCGGCCCCGCCCATTGCTCTGCCGCCCAAGCGACAAGAGCCTCCCGTCCCATGTAGTCGGCCACATGGGCCAGGATGTCCGCGACCTCCCGGGCTGCCTTTCCGCGGCCCTCCTCGCCCTGGTCTGCGTGCCGCCTGAACACCTCGCGTACCTGGTACTGTGCTAACCCTTGGCGCTCCCCCAGAAGTTCCCTGAATGCGTCGGCCCCGTACTGCCGTATGTAGTCGTCAGGATCCTTGCCTCCCCTGAGCGCTGCTACCTTGACGGTGGCTGGGCAGCCCTGGAAGATCGTGGCGCGGGCGCGGATGCTTCTCAGCCCTGCTTCCGTACCTGCTTCGTCCGCATCGAAGACGAGGCAGATCTCGGGCGCATAGCGCGAGAGGATGTTCGCGTGCTGCTCGGTGAGGGCCGTGCCCAGCGTCGCCACGCAGTGGTTCACACCGTGCTGCGCGAGGGCGATGACATCCATGTACCCCTCGACCACCACAACGAAACCCTCGTCCGCGATGGCCCGGCGCGCGATGTCCAGCCCGTAGAACGTCCGCCCCTTGCGGAAGACGAGCGTCTCCGGCGAGTTGAGGTACTTCGCCGGGTCGTCGGGGTCCATCGCGCGCCCGCCGAAGGCGATCACCCGCCCGATGACGTCGGAGATGGGGTAGATGATCCGGTTGCGGAAGACGTCGTAGAGGCTTCCCTGCTCCTCGTGGCGGCGGGCGAGGCCGGCGCGCACGGCGCGCTCGCCGGCGATCCCCTTGCTGCTGAGATGGTTGAGCAACCGGTCCCATCCGGGCGGCGCATAGCCGATATGGAAGCGCTCGATGGTCGCCTCGTCGAGACCGCGGCTCTCCAGGTATGCCCGCGCCGCGGCGCCGATCGGCGCTCTCAGCTGCGCCCGGAACCAGTCCACGGCAACGGCATTGACGTTGAGGATCTGCTCCCGCTCGTCGCGCGCCTCACGCTGCTGAGGCGTGGGCTCCCAGGTGATCCCGAGGCGGTCGGCGAGGAGCTTCATCGCCTCGACGAAGCCGACGTTCTCCACCCGCTGAACGAACGAGAAGACGTCGCCGCTCGCCCCGCAGCCGAAGCACTTCCAGATCTTCAGCTCGCGGTTCACGTTGAACGAGGGCGTCTTCTCCTGATGGAACGGACAGAGGCCCTTCCAGTTGCGTCCCGCTTGCTTCAGATCGACGTACCGGCCGATGAGATCGACCAAGTCGATCCGCTCGCGGATTTCCTCTTTGGCGGCTTCGGGGCCCATTCGTCGTTCCCTGTCTGCGAGGGGGGCGCGGCGCAACCGCGATTCGGAGGCTGGAGGGGGGCGCTCCCTCTAGCCCTCACTTCGCCCTCTTCGCGCAGACTCCTTCCGCGATCTCCAGGGCAATATACGCACAGAAGCAGCCGGGGTCACCGGCTGCTTCCTTTGCGCTGAGGTTAGCCCTGTAGGGGCGGACCCACGTGTCCGCCCATCGGCGTGGTGGGCGGACACGTGGGTCCGCCCCTACACGCCTACTTCCAGATGTGGATGCGGGTCACTTTCATGTTGTGGAGGGTGAAGGCGATGTTGTTGTTGTCCGAGTACGTCAGGACGGCGTCGCGGGAGAAGGTGTTGGTCTGGCTGTTGAAGGTGACGCTGACGCCACCGGCCGGCGCGGCTCCGCCGCCGCCACCGCCTCCGCCCGCCGCGGCTGCCGGGCCCCCGGCCCCGCCTCCGCCTCCACCACCCCATCCAGGGGGAGGCGGCAGGCCGCCGGCTCCCGCAGCCGGAGCTCCGCCGCCACCGCCGGCCATGCCGGCTCCCATCCCCATCTCACCTCCGCCGCCGCCCATCATCCCCATGGGACCGCCGGCGCCGCCGCCGGGCGCAGCACCACCACCGCCGCCACCCCCGCCACCCACGTCCCCGGTGAACGGCTCCACCTCATCGGGGTACCCGTACCGATACAGGACGCGCTTGAAGTCGTCGCCCAGTTTGACGTAGCGGTGCGGTCGCCAGAGCGCGGTGCGGGCGTAGTCGCACTGCTCGCCTGCCACTGCGATCACGCGCACGTACCCGTCACGGTTGAACACGAAGCCCAGGCAGACATCGCCCTTGCGGTAGAACCACTCGACTTCGCCGTCTTCGAGGACGACCCAGATCGGCAAGGCCCACACCGGCACTGAGCCGCCGCCCCCTCCGCCACCGGTTGCCGGGCCGCCGGCGCCGCCCATCATTCCCCCGCCGACACCCATCGCGGCTCCGCCGCCCATGTCTGCCGGAGCGCCCATGCCGCCCATCATCCCCCCACCCATCATCCCGCCGCCCATCCCAGGGCCCATCATACCGCCACCCATTCCACCACCCATGCCGCCGCCCATCATCCCACCCCCCATGCCGCCGCCCCCGCCGGCCGCCGCGCCGCCGCCCCCGTAGGTGACAAAGCCATCGGGGCTGCCAAAGACGTCGAGGACGGTGACCCAGGGCGCGTCGAGGCGGATGCCGGCCAACTGCACTTCTCTCGCTGAGGCAGACGTAACGAGGACCGTCAATGCTGCGATGACGACTGCGACCATGATCCAGCGTGCGTTGCCCGCGATCTTCATGTGTATTGCTGCCCCCTTCGGCGACGCCGTCGGACAGACGAGTCTGCGCCCCCGGGCGCCGCCCTGTGCTGCGAGGATGCTGCGTCGTACGGGCACGAACCCGGCCGGGCAAGAGCCTGCTCGCGCAAGTCCTGCTCGTACGGCGGAGTATACCACAAGCCCTCGGCGGAGTTCAAGGCTGCAGAGAGCGGAAAATGGGACGGAGGCTATTGTGCGCGAACGTCACGGATGTAGGACTCCCAGAGCAGGCGCTCGGCGTAGCTCGCCCGCCAGGAGCCGATCCATGTTCCGGCGGCCTCCGATCCGTACAGCCGCCAGTCGTCGAAATACCCCTCGTAGACCTCGCGGTGGATCAGTTCGCCGCCTGGGTAGGGGTCGCGGAAGCCCGTCGCCCACAGCAGAGGTCCGCTCGCGTCGTCCTCGGGGCGCGGGCCGAGCCGGACCCCCTCGGGACGCCGATCGGGCGTCAGGGCGAGGTAGTAGCCCTTCCCCGGCTGCAGCGTGGCGGCCAGCGGCACGGTCAGCCAGTCGTCGAAGCCTGCGGCGGGCTGTAGTCGGGCGGAAGCCAGCGGCTCGGGCCCCGGCCTGCCCCCGTCATCCGGGAGGAGTTGCAGCGTGTGAGGGACCGCCGTCGTGGCCTTGAGACGAAGCGTGACGGTAGCCAGCGCCGCCTTGCCGGCAATGAAGCGCTGTGCGAGGCCGACACCGACGGCCGCGAATCCGTTCTGCGTTTCCTGCGCCAGGAAGGGCCCATCCTCGCCCTCGGCGAGCAGGCGGAACGCGGCGTCCCTCAGCGGGGGCATGACGACGGGCTTGGGCGGCAGCCACGCGCACGTGTAGAAGACCCAGATGTTGCTGATTCCCGCGCGGCGGACGCACTCCGTCTGGTCGATGGGGTCGTCTTCGGGGCGATAGGCCCAGATCTGGCAGTAGATCTCGTCGAGCGGAACGCCGGCCTCGACGAGCTTGTGTACCGAGACGCTGAACCACGAGTCACGGGCGAGCACCTCGGTGACGCCGGCCCGGGGCCGGGCGAGCGGGACCTTCACCGTGGCGCCCTTGTCATGGTAGTACCACTGGTACACCCAGCCGTCGGCCTTGATGGTCTTCGGGTCCCAGAAGCCCCAGCCGCTGATGTCGCCAGGCACGTATAGGAAGGGCATGACCTTCAGCTTCGGATCGACGTCCTTGACGATGCGGTACAGGTCATCCCACAGCGCGCGGCCCTTTTCGATGATCCAGTCGCGACAGGCGGACTGGCTCCAATCGAAGTCGGCGCCGGTCTCCTCCTCGTACTTGCCCGCGTAGCGGGCGGCCCATTCGGGCACGCCGCCCCCGTACCAGCCGTTGAAGAAGTGCTGCGGCTCTTCGTCGCCGAGGTAGACGCCGTAGAGCCCCTCCGTCCCACGCGCCAACTGCTCGCGGATGGCCTCCTCGATCTTCTTCCGTTCCTCGGGTCGGTAGAAGTAGTCGAGCGGGTTGGTGCCGGGCCAAGTCAGGCGCGCGATGATCTTGATGTCGGGCTTCGTCTTCCTGATCTCGGCGAAGAGAGCCGGGTTGTTCGACTGAGGTACGAGGAAGTCGTAGAACGCGTGGGCCGCCGGGTCCGGCTCATAGTGCCAGCCGGGCAGCGACTCGTGCGGGTCGGTATCGCCATTCGCGATGTGGTAGAGGCCGAACCGGGGCGGGGTCACGCGCACGGTCGGAAGGCTGAGTTGGGTTGACCGGTAGGCCTCGGGGACGTCGTCGAAGGTGACCTCGACTGCATCGACAACAGTGGGCGTCCCGGGCGTCGGACCCGCAAGGTGGCTGACGCTCGCGCACTTGCCGTCGGCGCCGATCGCGCTCTCAGGGGAGGCTGCAGTGTTGATCGCCACAGCCGAGGAGGGCGCGAGCAGCGAACCATCCGGCAGGATCAGCGCGATGTCATCCACGAAGCACGGCCCCGTGTAGTAACCTACGCAACCTACGCGCACCGCGCTCGGCGTACCGGTCAGCAGGACGTGGAAGACGGGCTGGCCGGCGCGAGTGACATCGGCGCCGCCCTCCGCCGGTCGGTAGACGAGCTCCCACGGACCGTTCCCGTAGCGAGCCCACACGTTCGTCCCGAACAGCCAGCCGGGGGCTGCGGGGTCGATGGGCCCCATCGCGACCCGCAGGATGGGTGTCGCGGGGTCGATGCTCGTCAGTTCCGCGAGGGTCAGGGGCCGCTCCTGGGCCCCCACCATGGCCGACGGGGCGATGGCCAGCAGAACATGAAACGTGGCCTTCATCGGTCAGCTCCCTCACTCCAGCGTGATCTCACCCAAGCGGTCCACTTCGTGCACGGTGCAGTGGGAGACCCACGTGTCCAGGCCGAGCGCGCCGGTCCCGTTGATCGCGGGAGATGAGATGCGGAGGATGTTGAGGTAGACCGTGCCACCCGGGCGGACGCCGCCGGCGATGATCGATTGCAGGGGCAGCGCCATGCGGACCGTCCACTTGTCCGGTGCGCTCACGTCCGACTGTGCGCGGATGCCGTGGTCCTCAATGGGCACGTTGCGCCGGAAGTTCACCTCGCCGTCCGAGAGAGCGACGAGCAGCCCCGTCGGCCCGATGGCGTACTGGCGGTAGGGCAGCGCGCGTTGGCCCGCGACGAACAGCTCCCAGTCATCGAACGGGAAGACCATCGCCGAGGCTTCGAGCTTCGAGGTGTCGCACGCGTCGGTCAGCTCGACGTACAGGTAGGTCCCGTCGTGGGCGATGCGGCCGGCGAGCGACCTTGGTGAGGGCTTGTCGCCGCCGCGCTCGTACCAGCTGCCCGGCAGCGGCGCGGCCTTCGCCCAATCCACCTTGGCCACGTCGCCGCTCGCGTCGGTAACACACGGCGCATGCACGCTGGGGATGGGAGCCGCCTGGCGCTGCTGGTACTGCTCGCGACCGAACGTCATGTAGCTCCAGACGCTCAGCTCGAACAACCCGATGCGATGCTTCTGCTCGTCCGTCGCCGCGAGGGCCTTCGCCCGGTCGAGCAGCGCCCCGAACTCCGCCATCCGCCCCTCCGTGCCGAGGTAGCCCCAGGACAGCTCGGCGCCGCTGACGCCCTCCTTCGGGTAGTTCGCCGGATCGCAGTATGTCTTCTCGATGGCCTCGTAGAGCTGCCGCATCGGCTGTGCCGCGGGGCCGTAGAGGCCGGCGAAGTACTCGTCGAGAAGGTCATCGACCTCCGCGTTGGGGTCGTCCATCAGCTTGAAGGTGACGTAGGCCTCGACTTCCTGCCCGTAGCCGCAGTGGAACATGCCGCGGTAGCCATACTGACGGAAGAGCCGGAACTGCTCGCCGATCGTGTGGGCGAAGAAGCCCGGGAAGCAGTGGTACTTCCCGTTGTTCGCGGTCTCCACCGGGAAGGTGTAGTAGAGCCACAGATACAGCGGTCGCCCGACGCCCTCAGAACCCCACTGCTTCAGGAGCCGGACCTCGCTCTCGTACCCCTCGCGACTCGCGGGCGAGCGGTTCATCGCGAAGCAGAACTGGACCGCCACGCGCGGGTCGAGCTTCAGGCGCTCGGGCATCATCGCATGGGAGGCGTAGGCGAGCGTGACGATGGACTTGTCCGGGTGGGTCTTCCCGAGGCCCTGCTGCACTTCATTGATGAAGTGGAAGAAGTAGTCGCTGTACAGGCCGGTGGAGAAGACGTTGCCGGCGGGCTTGTGCTCGGCGGTCAGCCACTTCCGGCACTCGTCGCACTTGCAGAAGCTCGAGTTGTCCATCGGCTCGACGGGGAAGGGATTCGGCAGCGCCGGTCGCCAGAAGATGCCCAGGTCCGCGCCGGTCTTCGTGCCGTCGTAGTAGTCGCAGGCATCCTGCACGAGTTGGTCGATCAGCTCGCGGCTGGTGTAGCACATCTGGGGCGGCTCGCCCTCGTAGCCCTTCGCGAACATCCCCGGCCGGCGCTCCACGAAGAGCTTCGCGGCACTCGGGTCCGTGCTCCTCTCCCAGAACCGCTGGTAGTACCCATACAGCGAGTGGTTGCAGCGTACCGGTTGCCCACCGTTGCGCATCCGCAGCAGGAACAGGCGCGAGAGCATCCGCTTGGCTTCGAGGTAGCGGCCGCTCGCATCGTACTGCGCGTGGAGCTTCGGGTACGCGGCGGCCTCCCATTGCCTGAACTGGTCGGTGCCCTCAGGCCACAGGGCGGTGTACGGGTCGTAGCGCAGGGGATCGTCGCCCGTCGCCCCGATCGCATCGCGGAACTCGAAGGCAGGCTGCCGGCGCAGGTCCCGCGTCGGCACGGCGAGCGTCCGCCTCTTGGGCAGCACCGTGCCGCCCTCCGCGAGGCTCAGCCAACGCACGCCGCAGAGCTGCTCCAGGAAGTCGTACACCGCATCCAGCGTGCCGCGCTCCTCGTAGAAGCCCGGCCAGTCCGCGCACGAGGGCAGGTCATCGAGGTTGTACACGACCTCTCTGCGGCTATCCGCATCCCTCCCCACGAGGATGACCGCATCCTCGACGAATCGCACCACGCGCTCCTGGGGGGCGAAGCGCAGTTGGGTCAGGCCCTCCGCCCGCGCGCGCTCGGTGTCGCCGACGAGCAGCGGCAGATGGCCCTTCGACACCTCCGCAGCGTCCCGCACGATCAGCAGCGTCGCCCCCGTCATCTGCGCGAGGTGCCACTGCAGCTCGTGGGCGGCGAACTGCGCGGCGGAGGTCGGGCGGGCGCTCAGCACGATGCAGGCGGCCGGCTGCCCATCCTTCACCAGGACAGCCCGCTCCCGCTCTGCGGCGTGAGCTTGCGGCAGCGCAACGGCCAGAAGGAGGATGGAGGCCAGCAGAGGCGTGCCGGGGGCCATGGCAGAACCGTCCCTTCCGTACGAAGCTGCCGGGCGCGTTCCGCACCGACCCGCCGAGGTCCTCGTCCGACCCGCCCGCAGGACAACCTCCCTGCCGGCGCGAAGCACCTGGGGGCTCAGACCGCTGGAGGCCAACCGATGGACCAGAGCATCATGCCGCGCGAACCTGGCGGGGAGTTCGTCCTGTACCAAAGCGAGGACGGTGTCTCGCGCGTGCAGGTACGCCTGGCGGACGAGTCTGTCTGGCTGACCCAGGGCCAGATGGCCGAGCTGTTCCAGACGACCAGACCGAACATCTCCATGCATGTCCGCAACGTCTTCCGCGAGGGCGAGCTGCGGCCACAGGCAACCGTTAAGCAGTACTTACTGAGTCTCGGATAGACACGGGAACAGTGGGGCGGGCATTCTTGCCCGCCAGAGGCTGTGGCGGGCAAGAATGCCCGCCCCACTGTTCCCGTGTTTCTACGAAGCGCAGTAACCGTTCAAATGGAGGGCAGGCGGCAAGTCCGGCGACTGGTTGACTACCACAACCTGGAGGCCATCATCGCCGTCGGCTACCGCGTCCGCTCGCATCGGGGCACCCAGTTCCGCCAGTGGGCGACGGCAGCGCCGCGCTGGCCGGGGCGTCCGTCGTTCTTGCTCGTGCCTGCGGCTCACCGGAGCTGCGACGTGGACGTTGACGTATCCGTGGGAGGACCCGACGGCGCAGCTCTGGTGAGCTGCAAGCACAAACGACAACGAGGAGGGATGCGATGATGCCGTCGGACGGTTACCCCTTGACCATTGAGGGCGAGAGGACGGATGTAGCCACAGCGGGAGAGTTGGTCGCGGCGCTGGATGTGCTGGAGGGCCAGCATGACCGCGAGGCACTGGAGCAGCTTCGTCCGCACCTGGCGGACGTCATCGAGAAGCCGCCGGGGCTGCAGGCGGTGATGACTGTCCTGCAGCCGGAGGACCAGCTCTTCCTGGCGGAGGCCCTCGGCGACCGCCTCGTGGAGGTGGTGGCGACCCCGCAGGCACTCCGCGATCTCCTGGCGGCTTTGGCGGATGACCGTGTCGAGGAGGCGCTGCTGAGGGCCCTCGGCGGCAGCGGGCTGCGGGAACTCGTGAGGACGCCGGGGGAGCTGGCAGAGATTCTGGAGTGGGTCTACGGCGCCAGCGATGCGCTAGTCCTGGAGCTGCTCGCGCAGGACTTCCTCGTGCGCCTGTTCCAGACCGGAGAGGAGCTGGGCCTGGTCCTGCGGTCGGTTGACACGGCGCGGCAGCGGGAGCTCATCGGCATGTTGGGATGGGACCGTGTGGTGAGCCTGGTCCGCGATGAGCGGGATCTCGCGTATCTCCTCCGGGCCTTGCCCAGCGCCCTAAGTCGCCCCCTATTGGAGCACTTCACCGACGCGGGTCTGCGCGACCTGATCCGGGACGAGTGCGCGTGGCGGTACGTGCAGCGCTTCCTGGAGGCCGACGAGCTGGCCTATCTTGCGCCGCGATGGGAGGCCGCGAGCCATGCCCAATGAGTCGATCCCCACCTGGACGCGCGATCCCGCTCGGCGCGGCTCTCTCGCCCGGCTGCGCGGCAGCAAGTACCCGCTGATTGACGCCCACCTGCATGTCGTGAACTTCGTGCAGGAGACGCCCGGCGCGGAGGCGCTGATCCGCGCCATGGACCGCGCCAACGTCGGGCGCGCGGTGATCTTCGGCCTGCCGGTCGCGAAGATGTGGGACGAGCACGACCGCGAACCGCCCGACTACTACCTCGCCAACGACGCGCGCTGCTACTACTACGGGGGGACCGACGCGCTCGTCGCCGAGATGGTCCGCAGCCTGCCGGAGGAACCGCGCGGGCGGCTCTATCCGCTCCTGTGCGGGTTCAACCCCACCGATGGGTTCGCGATCCGCGACGTGCGCCGCACGTACGAGGCCTACCCCGATGTGTGGGCGGGGATCGGCGAGCTGCTCCTCCGCCATGACGACCTGACGGCTCTCACACAGGGCGATGTGGCGCGGGCCAACCATCGCGCCCTGTGGCCGGTGTATGAGTTCGCGACCGAGCGCGATCTGCCCGTGCTCCTACACCAGAATGTGACCTCGGTCAGCAAGAGCGATCACCCTGTCTATCTCTACGAACTGGAGGAGGCCCTCCGCGACTTCCCCCGCACGCGTTTCATCCTGGCCCACTGCGGCATCTCTCGAAGGGTGAACGTGCCCTTCTACCACCAGATGGTACGGCGCCTTCTGGAGCAGTACCCGCGGCTCGTCGTAGACTACTCGTGGATCATCTTCGATGAGATCATCTGCCCCGGCGGCGTCCCGCGCGACGAGTGGCTCGCGCTGACCGAGCAGCAGAGCGAGCGCATCTGCCTGGGCTCAGACCTCGTGACCCGCTTCGAGCGGCTCGGCCCCGAACTCCAGCGCTACGACGTGTTCCTCGACCAGCTCAGCGAGACCGCGCGCGCCAACGTGTGCTGGAGAACCGCCGAGAGGGTCTACGGCCGCAAGGCAGGGGAAGCCTAGCTGGAAGGGCAGGACTGGCGGAGGGAGAGGGATTCGAACCCCCGAGGCTTTCGCCTAACGGTTTTCAAGACCGCCGCCATAGACCACTCGGCCATCCCTCCGACGAACGGCAGTCCGGAGTCCAAAGTCCAGAGTCCAGAGTTCACCTACGAACGGCATGATAGCGACGGGTGGAGGGGCGTGTCAAGCGCAAGGCGGGAGTTGCGGAGAACGGCGACGGCGGACGCGGGAGCGGCGCGCATTGCGGCGGAGGCCTGCGCGGGCTATAATGGGTCCGGACGCCGGGCACACCGCGCAGAGGAGCGTTGTGATGGCGGCGGACGAGGAGATTGAGATTCCCCGCGACCTGTGGGAGGACTTCGAGGCCGCGCGCCGGCGTCCGCTGGCCACGCGGATACGCTACTCCTTCATCAAGACGTACAAGCCCGTCCTGGACGACGCCCCCTTCCGCGCGTTCGACACGATGGAGGAGTACCGCCGCTGGTGCGAGGAGAACCTCCCGGAGTGGCTGGGCTATGGGCGCGTTTGAGTACCGGCAAGCAGAGGACATCCGCGACGCCTTCGTGCGGCACGGCGTCCGCTATCTGTTCACCGGCATGTCGGGTGCGCTCATGCACGGCTTCGCAGAAGCCCTGCCAGCCGTCGAGGTCTTCGCGGAGCCCTGCCCGGCGAACGGACGCGCGATCGTGCAGGCGCTGAGTGAACTGGGGTTCGCGCTGAGCGAGGGGGAGGCGGAGGCTATCGTTCGCGGCAAGGACTTCGTGCGGTTGAGGAACGGCCCGTTCGACGTGGACCTCGTCTTTGCGCCGGACGGCATCGAGACCTTCGCGGAGGCCTGGGGCCGACACGTGGAGGTCGAGGGTTTCCCCGTGTGTCACCTCGACGACATCATCGCCAGCAAGGAAGCGACCCGCCGACGGAAGGACGAGGAGTCGCTGCCACGCCTGCGGG
>VGFC01000019.1 GCA_016869045.1 Armatimonadota bacterium | reverse complement strand
TCCTCCTTCGTCTTCCCCGCGTCGTACCCATCCGGCGCCCCGCGCTGGTTGATGGCGACCGAATCCGCCAGTACCTTCAGCAGCGCCTCCGCCTTCGCGGTCTCCGCCGACTTGCGGTTGGCCTGCTTGTTGGCGGCGACTTGGTTGGCGAGGGTCTGGAGGAGGTAGAAGTCCTCGGCGCCTTCGCGGCAGCGCTCGAAGGCGATGGTGGGGTAGATGGCGTTCCGGCCGTAGCAGATCATCGCGGTATCGGGCTCGCGGCCGTCGAGGTCGAAGAACTGGTACCCATGCAGCACGTTCAGGTGCCACTGCCAGCGCGCGGTGACGCCCTTGCGGAACTCGCTCCACTGGTACAGGCCGAAGGAGTACCGGCTGGTGCCCTGGTTGTAGATGTGGATTTCCCGCCCGAGCTTCTTCGCTTCATCCATGACGCTCTGGTCGTGGCCGTTGAGGCTGCTGACCGGGAGGGCATCGAAGAACCGCTGGTGCCAGACCTTGAGGTCGTTCTCATCGGTCGGGCGGCTGTCGAAGTCCACGCTGTAGGCGCCGCTGGCCTTGACGGTCTGCGGGAAGCGCTCGCTGACCTTCTGCATGAGGCGCATGAACTCCAGTTCCCGCTCGGCGGTCTCGCGCACCCGCGTCTCGTCACACATCGCGTAGTAGATCAGCGGCCAGTTGCTCGCCCGCGCGTGCTCATCGACGACCTGCCAGGCGCGCATGACGGCGGTCTCGTAGTCGAGGCCGCTCTGCTCCTCGACCTTCTTCCCGCTGTCGCCCTTCTCGTAGCCGTCGTGCAGGCCGATGAAGCGCAGGCCGCCGTAGCCGTTGATCGCCTTGGTGAAGCCGTACTTCCTCAGCAGCGCGAAGAACGCGTCACATCCCCCGAAGTCCACCTGCGGCACGCCCATCTGCCAGCCCGTGAGGCGGAAGCTCGGCCCGCCTGAGACCGCGTTCATCCCGTGCTCGCGCAGGAGCTTCAGCGTCTCCTCGAGTAACGCCGGCGCCGCGCCCTGCGGGAGCAGCTCGGCGGGCGGCTCCAACCCGAAGAAGCCCATCAGGTAGTCCGTGTCGCGCTTCAGGACCACGTCGTGCACGGTCACCTTCAGGGGCACGCTCAGCGCAACCCCGCCCCCGCTGATCTTGAGCGTCGCCTCATGCTTGCCCGGGCTAGCATCAACACCCACGTTCACGGTGACCACGATCTCCCGCGTGACGTCCTTCGGCAGCCCGACCACCTGCGCCGCCCTCAGCGTGTGCGGCCGCACGTTGTAGGCGATGCTTCCGAAGCCGCGGCTCGTGTTGTAGCGCACCACCTGCACCGTCGCCGGCGGGAAGTCCGCGGGCGCCTCCAGCTTCAAGCTGCACGCACCCAGGTCCTGAGTCGGCCGCAAGGCCACGCAGAGCGGCTCGTACTCGCCCCGCACCGCCTCCGCCGTCAGCGTGAACTCACCGGGCGCCTGGTCGGGCACCGAGTTCGGCGTGATCTCATCCTCGATACTCACTGGCCACGCGACCAGCGGCTTGTCCGAGGTGAACGCCTTCGCCGGCGGATCAAGGCAGACCGCCTTCGCGCGGAACTCGGTCCTCAGTGCCTCGATCTGGTCGGTCAGCCACTTCTCGGCCGCCGCATCGCCCACGCGGTAGAGCGCCAGCCCCGAGACCTTGCTGCCCCACACGCTGTCCGCGCGGAACCGAAAGGTGATCCCCTCGTTTCCCGCCTGCGCCTGGAAGCGGCAAGGACGCGTGATCTCGGGCTCCATGTACGTGTCCCAGAGGTCCGCGCCGACCGGCTCCACGTTCTCGAAGCGGTACAAGGCCGTCGCCGGGCCATCGGGCCGCTGCTCGGAGTACGCCGGCACGTCGTTCACCAGGATCTCGCGGGTGCGGTGCCGCGCCTCCTCGCCGCCCCAGTAGCCGCAGTTCTCGTAGACCACGAGGCAGTTGTACTGGCCCGGCGGCACATCGACCCGGAAGCTGTAGCCGCCGGCCTCGCAGAAGTCCTGCGTCAGCATCGTCCCGAAGGTCGTGTCTCGCGCGGCGCCGTTCCACGGGCGGTTGTTCGGCGGGAACCAGCCGTACCCGGGCGTCGGCGCATAGCCCGTCTCGTTTGAGACCGGCGTCCAGCCCAACATCACCGGTTGGCTCGGCGGCCCGAAGTCGAAGGCCCACACGCCCTGCACCTGCTCGGTCTTGATGAACCGGATGTTGTCGATGATGACCCGCCCGGTCTGGCCCTTGGCGCCGAAGTTCAGGTCCAGCCGCACGATGCTCGTGGGGTCGATGTCGGTCTTGATGTCGTTGTTCCGGCTACCGGCCTCGCCCCGGAACAGCCCCCGCACGGGGATCACCCACTGCCCCCTGCCCGGCGCGAAGGTCGTGCCCCCGTTGTGGCGATTCCAGTAGCTCCGCCCCTTGTCTTGCCAGGCCTGGTCGGCCACCAGCACCGCGCCCTCGATCGGGAACGCGTTCGGGTTCAGCACATCCACCACCAGCGCATCATAGGCGGACCAATCGCGCAGAACCTTGTTCCAGAACAGGCTCACGGGGAACCACTCGCCCGCCGGATCGAAAGTCACCTCCACCGCGCTCTTCCCCTCGGTGACGCCTTCGGTCACCAGCTTCGGCGTCCCCGCCACGAACTGCCAGTCCGCGAACTCCGCCTCCGACTCGAAGCCGTTCACCAGCTTCTCCTCCTCCGCCCTCGCCCCACACCCACTCACCACCAGGCAAACCACCAACAGCAGCCATCGCTCGCGCATCGGAACGCTCCCTTCGGGCAATCCAAGGCAGTGGAGCGCATTTTCGCTGGCGAGGAAGGCAACCCTTCGGCGCTGGGGCTTGACATTGTCTGAAGAATCGGTATAATTGTTCGCATGGAGCGAACATCACGCCGATCCGTAGCAGAGGCTCTGTGGCCCCTTGCGCGGCGTAAGGTGCTCGGGCTGCTCTTTGGGCCGCCGGACGTGGAGTTCCATCTGCGGGAGATTGCGCGTCGCACCGGTCTGGCGCCGGCGACGGTGCAGCGTGAGGTCGGGGCGCTGGCCCAAGCCGGCCTGCTCGAGCGGCGACGGAGCGGCCACCAGGTCTACTACCGCGCCAACCGGTCGTCGCCGCTTTTCCTGGACCTGCACCGCCTCGTACTGAAGACTGTCGGGCTGGCCGATGTGTTGCGCGATGCGCTGGAACCCTTGCGAGAGGGGGTCCGCGCGGCCTTCATCTTCGGCTCCGCGGCGCGGGGCGACCTGATGGACCACAGCGACATCGACCTGATGATCATCGGGGAGGTGACGTTGCGGGAGCTGACGCCGCCTCTCGGAGAGGCGCAAGCGACCTTGTCCCGGCCGGTGAACGCGGTGACCATGCGCCCGCATGAGGTCGCGGAACGCTTGGCGGCTGAGGAGCCGTTCCTGCTGAACGTCCTTGGCGGTCCGAAGCTCTTCCTCGTGGGAGGGCAAGATGAGCTTGACGCAATGGCAGCGGGAAGGTCGATTGCAGAGCCACAAGACCTCGCGCAGTGAAGTCCGCGACCTGCTGGCCGTGGCGCAGCGGGGGCTGAAGGATGCGCGCGTAGAGAGCATCTCGACTGACTGGCGCTTCGCTGCGGCCTACGAAGCTGCGCTGACACTGGCCACGATCCCCCTCGAGTGTGCCGGCTACCGCACACGCGGCGTCGGTCACCACGCGACCACGTTCGAGGCACTACCCCTCGTGATGGGCGCGACCTTCTGCGACCTCGCGGACTACTTCGAGCGCTGTCGCATGAAGCGGAACGAGATCGCGTACCGTCGCGCGGGGGTGATCAGCCGCAGCGAGGCGGAGGAGTTGATCCGGTCTGTGGCGGCGTTCCGTCAGCAGGTCGAGCAATGGCTTCGGAAGCATCATTCGGACCTGGCACCTGGGTGACGTAAGGCCGTAGGCGGCCCGGCCCAGCAGCCCTCCCATGTGCTACGGCGCCGGCTCCGCGATCTTGTAGGACACCAGCTTCATCTCGTAGGTAATCTCGCCTTTCTTGTCCTCCTCCTCGCTGCGCTGCACGACGCAGATGAGGCCGACCCCACGGGCGAACACGAGTTCCTCACAAAACGGTATCAAGAACGTGTTGGTCCATCGGTTTGCTATGCAATCGCTGAATGTACCAGCAGGCACGGTGAGAGGGTCCCGGAGCCGTGAGCACTCCACGCTGATATCTGGCAGTTCGTACGACCGGTGACCGGCCTCAGCCAAGACGGCGATAGGCCGGCGCTCCTGGTGGAGCTGCCCGGGCTCTACGAAGCTGACGTACTCGTAGACCAGCGGCGGGTCCTCAACCCTCGACAGCCCCCAGACCGTGAACCAGTACGGAAGGCGTTTGGGATTGGGGAACCGCGGCACCAATGTCGTGTCGCGTTCACACGCGACCTCGCGGTACTCCATTCCCGTCCCCCTACCAACCTCGGTGATCCGATAGGTGACCTTGCGCATCTTGCTGGACTCCTCCGTCGGCAGGGCCTCCCTCTCTATCTTCGTCTTTGTTTCCGTGCCGCGTTGGAGGCGGGAGAAACCGACAGGATCAGCCGAGATGCGCAAGTCGTACGTCCACTCACTCCCCACCGTCATTGGGAAGTACTCCTCGGGATTGTCGGGGATCTTCACCTCCGCGTCTTGTGCAAGAGCCCCGACCCCCCCCACCATCAACACGCCAAGGGTACCTCCCACCAGCGTCCATGATCGCATGTCGTCACCTCCCTTGGGGCGGGTACGGCTCCACCCATGATCCTGCTGTTGCGTCCAAACCGCGCTCACATTCGCCCCCCCCGGCGCGTTCCTCCAATGCCGCCTGTCTGAGTGCAGGGGAAGGCCCGCGCGGCCGCCTCGGGGAATGCGTCTTGCAGACTGAGCCACTTGGGGGAGCCCCCATGTCAACCGTCACCGTATCATTGATCGCCGCCCTCCTGCTATGCGTGCCGGGACACGCGGCCCTGCAACTCGCCCGCGACGGCAAGGCGGATTACACCATCGTGCTGTGCGCGGAGCCGATCCTGGCCGAGCAGACGGCGGCGAAGGAGTTGGCCGAGCATCTGAAGCTCGTGACCGGGGCGGAGTTCCCGATCGGCGGCACGGGGCGGAAGGTGATCCGCGTCGGCGGGCCGGCGCCGGGCGTGGACATGGACTCGCTGAAGCACGATGGCATCGTGATGAAGACCGACGGGGATACGCTCATCCTGACGGGCGGGCGGCCGCGGGGGACGCTGTATGCGGTGTACAGCTTCCTGGAGGATGTGGTTGGGGTGAGGTGGTGGACGGCGAGCGAGGCCACCATCCCGCAGAGGCCCACGCTGGAGGTACCGGGCCTGGACGTCGTCTATGTGCCGAAGCTGCAGTACCGGGAGGCGTTCTACCGGGGTGCGTTCGACGGGGTGTTCGCGGCGAGGCTGAAGACGAATGGGCACTTCGAGCGCATCCCGCCGGAGTATGGCGGGCACTACAACCTGCTCGGATGGTGCCATACGTTCTACCAGCTCCTGCCGCCGGAGAAGCACTTCGCCGATCACCCGGACTGGTACAGTCTGCTGAAACGCAAGCGCACGGCGGATGGCGGGCAGCTCTGCCTGACCAACGACGAGATGCGCGCGGAGCTGACGCGCGTGGCGCTGGAGTGGTGCCGGAAGGACCCGACCGCCGGGATGATCTCGATTGCGCAGAACGACTGGGGCGGGAACTGCCAATGCGAGGCGTGCAAGGCCATCGAGGAGGCCGAGGGGTCACCGTCGGGGCCGATCATCCAGTTCGTGAACAAGGTCGCCGAGGACATCGAGAAGGAGTTCCCCGACTTTCTCGTCGAGACGTTGGCGTATTCCTACACGCGCCATGCGCCGAAGACCGTCCAGCCGCGCAGGAATGTGATCGTGCGGCTCTGCTCGATCGAGTGCAACTTCGCCGAACCGCTGGGCACGGGCGAGAGCAACGCGACCTTTCGCGAGGACATCGAGGCGTGGAGCAAGCTCGCGCCACAGCTGTACATCTGGGACTACGTCACCAACTTCGCGAACTACATTCAGCCGCACCCGAATTGGCGGAGCTTAGCGCCGAACATCCGGCTGTTCGTGGACCGCAACGCCATCGGCCTGTTCGAGCAAGGGGACGCCTCGTGCTCGATCAGCGACTTCCCGGAGCTGCGGGCGTGGCTCCTCTCTCACCTGATGTGGGACCCGTCGCGGGATGAGAAAGCGCTGATTCGGGAGTTCGTGGAGGGCTACTACGGCCCGGCGGCGGACCCCTTGTTGCAGTACATCGACCTGATGTCCGACACCGTGGAGCGGCAGAAGACATACCTGCGCTGCTTCATGGCGGACACGGCGAGTTGGCTGCACCTGGAGACGCTGAACCGGGCGACGGAGCTGTTCGACCAGGCGCAGACGGCCGTGGCGGACGACCCGGCGCTGTCGGCGCGCGTGCGCCGGGCGCGGCTGCCGCTGGACCATGTCTGGCTGATGCGCTATCCGGCCATGAAGCGGCAGGCGAAGAGGCAGGGCGTGGCGTTCCTCGGGCCGGAGGACCCGGTGGCGGCGGTGGAGGCGTTCGTCGCGGCGGCGCAGGAGTTCGATGCGCGGAACTTCAGCGAGGGCCGGAGCTTCGCCGACTACGCGCCGGGGCTGGTGATGCGCTTCCGCGAGCCGGGCCCGCCGCCGGATGAGTGTAAGGACCTGCCGGCCGAGGACTGGGTCGATATCCAGGACAACGAGTTCACGCTGCACGGCCTCGGCAGTTGGGTGACGCTCGCGGACGATCCGAAGGCCTCGGACGGCAAGGCGGCGCGGATGGGCGGCGGTCACCCGAACTGGGCGACGCAGTACCCGATCTCGCTCGACATGACCGACCTTGGCCCGTGCCATTGCTACGTACGCGTGCGGTGTGACGCGAAGGCCAAGACCGGCGCGGCGTTCACCGTGGGCCTCTACGATGCCAACGCGAAGGCCGGCGTGGCGCAGATCGGCGAGACGCTCGAGAACGCCTCGGACGGCGAGTACCGCACCTACGACCTCGGCATACACGAGCTGAAGCCGGGGATGTACTTCTGGGTCTGCCCGCCGAACAACGCCGATGCGGTCGAGGCGGTTCTCACGGATCGCATGTTCTGCGTGAGGGAGAAGTAGGGCGCGGTCTGGCGCTAGAGAGTGCCGACGAGGCGCAAGCGCGGTGCTGGGTAGCTCTGCAGTGCGGTGGTCACTCCGGCTCCGGCGAGAAGGACACCGTGCCGCAGTGGGGGCACGTGATCCTCTTCATCCTGTTGAATGGCAGATCCTCCTTCGCGCAGATCAGCTTCTCAACCTGGGTGAGCGGCTGTGGGTCGGCCTCATGCCACAGGTAGCTCCCCCCGCACCGGCCGCACGTCCTGCGCTCCGAGAATTGGGTCTCGGGTACTAAGGCGGGTTGCCTCTCCCTGTGGGTCGCCCCGCGCACGGTGATCCATGTGCCGAGGATGGTGACGAGCAGGTGGCCACCCAGGAGCCCGACGGCAGCGCCGACCAGTAGGCCGATCAGCCAATACGGGTTGTCGTCGCGAACCACCAGGTCCGCTATCCCCCCGGCGAGAAGGCCGATGGCGACGATCGCCACGCCCCACAGGATCCAGTATCCCCAGAGGTCACCGGCAAGCACGGGACCCGGATCCGCATCGGGGTCCTTCTGTCCTCGGAGCGGGCCTGCCTTACAAGCCCCCGCGGCGACGATCGCCGTCCCGGTGGACCAGACAGCGTAGGCAATGGCGACAAGCAGCGGCCTTAGGCCGGGAGGCGCTTGCGCGGCCCGGTGGGGGCCGCCTGCGTCCATGAGGACCGTGGCGCCCACGAAGATCGCGAGACCGAAGATGGCTACTAGCGGCAGGATGAGGTACAGCGCCCAGATGCCCCCGGTGTCCGGCGGCCTGCGCCACCACTGCTCACCACAGTGGGGGCACACTAGACCCATTGGCCTCTTCGCCCGGGAGGCGGGAGCGACGACCTCGTAGCACCTGCCGCACCGCACAGGAAGGCGGAGGACCTCTCTTACCCTGTCCCGTGCGCTCGCGTGCGGGAGGTCGAGAGCGCCTTGGGCGTCGAGGAGGCTCATCGCCTTCGCAAGTGACCCAAGGCCTGCCGTCTCCAGGAGTACGAGGAAGGGAGGGTGCAGGGCCTCCGGGCCCGGGTCCGCGTCTGGTGGGCGTGAGGTGCGCTCATCCATACTGACGACCTCCCCTGAACTGCACGGCGGTCGCGAGGACTCCGGGTCGGCTGCTGAGGCGATCACTCCCTGCCGTGTGGCAGGCCCGATCATTGCCAGGTATCTCGTTCGCCGTGCGTCAGGACGTTCCCTGCAGCCACGAGCGGGGGGCTCGCCGCGGGCCTCATGTCGCTGCATGGCCTATCCGCGCCGGGGAGCGGGAGACCGCCAGGATCCCGCACGGAGGGACTGCTTGATCCGCGCAGGAACTAATCCCTCTACCATCCAGGAGCAACGAGGATCAACCGATGGAACAGCCGGCGAACGGCATTGAGAGCATGGCCGATCTGATGGATGTGGTCGCGGGGTACTGGGCTTCGCGGGCGGTGTTGACGGCCCACGAGCTGAGTGTCTTCACGGCGCTGGGGGATGAGGAGCTGACTGCGGAGGAACTCGCGAGGCGCGTTGAGTGCCCGGCGCGCAGCACGGAACTGCTCGCCAATGCGCTGGTTGGGCTAGGGCTGCTGAGGAAGGAGGTGGGGCGGTTCGCGAATGGGACATTCGCGGCGGCGAGTCTGGTGCGCGGGCGAGGGGATGATCTGACCGGCTATCTGGGTCACCACGCGATGCTGTGGAAGCGGTGGAGCGAGCTGACCGAGAGCGTGCGAGCGGGCGGGGGGCAGCCCTTCAGCGGCGAGATGCCAGCGGAGGCGACGCGGGCGTTCATCATGGCCATGCACGCGTCCAGCAGCCATTGGGGAGAGAAGGTCCTGGCGAAGCTGGACCTGACCGGCGTGCGGCGCATCCTCGACATCGGCGGCGGCTCGGGAGACTACTCGTACGCGATGCTGAAGCGCCTGCCCGAGGCGACGGCGGTGATCTTCGACCTGCCCAATGTCGTGCCGATTACCCTCGAATGCGCGCAACTGGCAGGCGTCGCCGACCGCGTCGAGACCCGGGCCGGGAGCTACTGGGAGGACGAGCTCGGCGAGGGCTTCGACCTCGCGATCGTGTCGAACATCCTGCACAGCACGGGGCCGGAGGGCTGCGTCACCATCCTGCAGAAGGCCTACCGCGCCCTCATTCCTGGAGGGCGGGTCGTGATCCACGACTTCATCCTCGGCGAGGACGGAACGCATCCCCGGTGGGCGGCGCTGTTCTCGCTGAACATGCTGTCAGGGGGCAACGACGGACGGAGCTACACGAGGGAGGAGCTAGAGGGGTTCCTCGAGGAGGCGGGGTTCGAGGAGGCGCAACATACGGCATGCTCGGAGGATACGGGGATTGTGGTGGGGGTCAAGAGGTAACAGGTGACAGGTGACAGGCAACAGGAACGGCAACGGCGTGCGCGCAAGGGTGCGCGCGATCCCAGGGACGGCAACGGCTACCACCACTGCCGGCAAGGGTGCCGGCGCTCCCAGCAAACGTCAACGGCAGATGACGGAGGGTAGGATGGAGACGGTGAAGGTCGGGTTGGTTGGATATGGGATGTTCGGGAGCGATGTGGTTGCGGGGACGCTGTGGGACCTGCAGAGGAACGGAATCGCGCCCTATCTGGATCGGATCGGGTTGGACGATCGGGCGAGAGACTACGGTGATGTGGCGTTCGAGCTCGTCGCGGTTGGGACGCGGTCGGAGGGGTCGGCGCAGCGGGCCTTGGACGACAACGAGCGCGAGACCGGTACGCGACCTAAGGCATACTGCGGCGAGGCGCCGTGGGACGACATCCTGCGCGACTGCCCGGACCTGGATGTGCTTGTGGTGGCGACCCCCGATCACCTGCATACCGCGCCGATCCTCGCGGCCCTGCGGAACGGCACGCACGTCGTCGCCGAGAAGCCGCTGTGTCTGTCGGTGCCGGAGGCGGACGAGATCATTGCCCTCGCCGAGGCACAGAACCTCATCGTCGGCGTGGACATGCACAAGCGCTATGACCCCGACCACAAGCGGATCTTCGGCGAGCTGCTGGAGGGCCTCGGGGAGCCGATCTATGCGCGCGGGGTGCTTGAAGAGCCGCTGGAGGTCTCGACGACGACCTTCAAGTGGGTGGAGGACAGCGACCCGTTCACCTATGTGGGCATCCACTGGGTGGACCTGTTCATGCACTACCTGAAGCTCGAGCCGCTTGCGGTGTATGCAGTGGGACAGAAGAAGAGGCTGCGCAGCGAGTTCGGGAAGGACGCCTTCGATGCGGTGCAGGCCACGGTTACGCACACTTCCGGGCTGACGATCATCTACGAGAACAACTGGCTCACGCCGGCCGATTTCGAGGGGCCGGTCAACCAGGAGAGCCAGCTCGTGGGGACCTACGGCAAGGTGGAATCGGATTCGCAGTACCGGGGGCTGAGGTACTGGATCGAGAACAGGGGCAGCCGCACTGCCAACACGCACTTCTTCCGCAAGGTCCGCCGGCCCGATGGGTCACAGGCCTCTCTTGGGTACGGCAAGGACAGCCTCGTCGATTGCCTCGAGAAGGTCCTGCGCGTCAAGCGGGGCATCCCGGCGGCCGAGCTGGCCGGGACCTACCCCGATGCACAGAGCCAGCGCCTCCCCGTGGCGGTCGTGCACGCGGTCCGCGGGGTCATCGCCCGCAACCAGGCGCACCTCGATGCGGGACGGGCGCCGGTTGTGACGGCGTCCCTCGGGAAAGAGGGGATCGTGCTGCACGACGCGTATGCGGGAGGGAGTGAGTGTCTGTACGGCAAGGCGGTGTAGGGGGGCGGGAGGGGTGAGAGGGGGAGGAAGGCCACGGCCAACAAGGGACAGTCCATGCGTCTCGATCCCTGCGGGATCGAGACTTGGACAGTCCCTGTCCCCGCTGCAGGATCGAGACTTGGACAGTCCCAAAAGGAACAGCCGGGCCATCCGTGGGGCGACGGGTGACCCGGCTGTAGTGGCTCCACCGCGGGCTGCGTTGGAAACCGTGTGTGAAGGCGGAGCCTTGACCTGGAACGCAGCCTGGGCGCTCGTCGGGGGGTCGACAGTAGCCGCGATCCAGGACAGGTGGCTGGCTCCTACTTCAGTCGCTGCCGCGGTGTGATAGTGTGTCTAGTGCTGTGCAGGTATGATTAGCATAGCTGCACAAAGCTGTCAAGAGGAATCTGCGGTCTTTTTTGCCGAGGCGATCATCCCCGCCAGGCGGTCCCCCGTCTCGAAGCCCTTTCGGAGGAAGGCGTCCTCGTCATCACCATAGGGCTCGTTGCGCATGGAGAGCTCCATGCTGACGCACTTCTCGTAGCCGGAGCGAGCGAGAATCCCCGCCAAGCGCCCCCAGTCAACGCTTCCGGTGAACAGCAGCCGGTGCTGGTCGGCCGAGCCGTCGTTGTCGTGGAGGTGCACGGAGATGAGGCGATCGCGGATGCGGTCGAGGCGGTCGAGGCCCTCGGGGAAGAGGTTGCCGTGGCCCGAGTCATAGCAGAGGCCGAGGTAGTCGGGTCCGTAGGCGTCGAGCACGCGCTCGATATCGTCGAAGCTCTGGTGAGAGCCGCCGTTCTCCAGCGCGATCCGCACGCCATGCATCGCCGCACAGGGGCGCAGCTCATCAAGCGAGCGCTGGACTCGCGGGCTATGCTCCTCGAACGCGCCGCCGGGGAGATGCATGATAACGACCTCGGAGCCGAGGCGCGCGGTCATCTCGATGCGGTTCGCCACCAACTCGACCCCGGCGCGCCGCTCGTACTCGCGCGAGGAGCCCCAGGCTTTCTCCTTCCCCGCTGAGGCGTGGAGGTCGAGCAGGACGAGGTTCAGCTCGCCGAGCCAGTCGGCGATCTGGTCGGTCTCGGCAGGCCCGTAGAGGAAGTCCGTATCCCACTGGTGGCACCAGTGGATGTGGCTGAAGCCGGCGTCGGCGATGCGGCGCAGGTACGGCTCCGGGCAGCCGGTGCCTGTGCGGTAGTCGGTGGTCATCGAGAGCATGGGTGAGTTCGCCTTTCAGGAGAGTGAGAGAAGGCCGAGGGTGACTACGGCGCCACCGCTGCCGGCAAGGGTGCCGGCGCTCCCAGCTGCGGCGCCACCGCGTGCGGACAAGATGTCCGCGCTCCCGGCAACGGCGCCACCGCGAGCCAGCCGGCTGGAAGCCCGCGCTCCCAGGACGGCGCTGCGCTCAGCCGCTCTGGGCGACGCGGAAGAGCTGGCGCAGGCGCTTCAGAGCTGCGAGCTGGTCGGGGGCGGTGAACTCGGTTGCGTACTCGTCCACGAGCGTCACGTCCTCGTGGGTGGCGCAGGCTTGCGCCATGCCCGGGTTCGCCCAGGTTGTCTGCACGGTATAGGGCGCCTCGAAGCGCAGTGGCTGCATCTCGCCGAGGCGCTGCACGGCGCGCTGCGCGGCCTCGCGGATGAGCTGCTGGGCGCGCTTGATGGGAGTCAGCTCGGCGGCGAAGCGCGTGATGCCGCGCTTCACGGCGACGGTCTCGACCCAGGGAAGCAACTCGCGGGCCTGCTGCGCCCCGGCCTCGCAGGTGGTCACCAACGCGATCGGCACGCCCAGCGCCCCAGCGAAGAGGGCGGAGATTCCCGTCTCGCCGAGCTCGACGCCGTTCACCACGAGCCGGCGCAGCGCCCCACTCCACGTGTGAGAGAGGATGCCGTCCGACGTGCCGGCGCGCGGGTGATAGCCGACGAGGAAGGCCAGGGAGCAGCCCTGCGTCAGCCCCTCCATCATCCCGTCCTCGACACCCCAGCCCTGGATCAGGGTCGCGCGCTCATCGATCTCGTCGGGTAGGAGGTTGAGCGCCCACCCGTGCGCGTCCTTGACGAGAACCTGCGTGACGCCCGCCTCACACGCGCCCTCGATGGCCGCGTTCACATCGCCCGTCATCCAGCGCCGCGCGTCGGGGAACTGCGCTCCGGTCTGGCTGGCCTGGGCGTCGTTAGTGACGCCGCTGATGCCCTCGATGTCGGCTGAGATGAACAGCCTCATGTTCGCCTCCGTAGTTGTCGTTCTTCCCCTCTTCGAATCTCCAGTGCTTCCCGTTTCCGTTGCCTCTACTTCCACTCCGTCCTCGCGCAGCCGACGCGGCCGGGCTTCTCGGGCTGCCAGCCGGCTTCGGCGGGAATGGGCGCCGCGAGGTCGAGGCCGGCCTTCGTCAACAGGCGGAAGCCCATGCCGGGGAGCTCGTACTCGACGGGCATCAGCTTCGACTGCAGGTCCTCCTGCCAGCGCTGCTGCCATTGCTCCAGTGCGTTGTCCGGATTCCAGGAGTGCCGCATGGTCGGGTTCCAGGTGAGTGAGGCGTACACGTTGTGGTCCGAGTGGTTGCTCATGACCTTGCGCTCGTACGGCTCGTACTCGCCGGGGCTGCCCATGTAGACCGTGAGGTCGCAGCCGCGCGGGCCCCTCTCCCCCACCACGTAGTTGTCGATCAGCAGGCTGTTGAGGATGTTCACGTTCTCCAGCGTGAACGGGTCTTCGCGCGGCATGCAGACGATGCCGCAGTCGTTGCGGGCGACCGTGTTGTTCACGATCCACACCTTCTGCGAACCCGAGATGTAGATGCCCCGGCCGTGGTTGGCGTAGACGAGGTTGTCGGCGATGGTGCCGCCGCCGGGGTTGATCTCGTAGAAGATGCCGCAGCCATCGTTGTGGTGGCTGATGTTGCTCAGGATGCGAATCTGCTCGTTGCTCGCATCGAACCAGATGCCGTCGGAGTTGATGTTGTAGGCCACCTCGTTGCGTCGGATGAGGCAGCGCTTGTTGCCGGGGATGCACTTCATCCCACCGGCGTGCCAGCCGGGCGAGAAGCGGCGGTAGTTGTTGTAGAACAGCGTGCAGTCTTCCACCACGCAGTCCTCGCACTCGCCCAGGCCGAGCCCCGTGTTGCCGTTGTACGAAAGGTCGCAGCGTCTCACGGTGCAGTTCTTCGAGCGCCACATGCCGAACCCGCAGAAATCGGCCTGGCTGAAGTGGCAGTCCTCAACGACGACCCGCTCGCACTCGCCAAGGCTGGCCATCGGCCACTGGCCGCCGGGCTGGCGGTTCTGGCGCAGCTCAAGGCCGCGGATGACCACATCGTGCACCTTACTCGCCGTGAGCGTCCACCCGCGCACGCCGACCTCGATGCTGAACCAGGCGGGGTCGCCGCCGATCTCGATGTAGAGCGTCTGCGTGGCGGGGTCGAAGAAGAAGGAGTCCATGACGAGGTCGTTCAGCCCCCGCCCGACCGTGCGCAGCCGGGCGTACGGATCGTTCGTGTAGATGCGGTCCTCGCCGATGAGCTGGAGCGCGCGGTAGTCCTGCAGGTAGACCTGCGAGACCCAACGCCGGGCCTTGTCCTGGTAGCTGCCGACGAAGTCGGGATCGGTGAAGAACTCCTCACCCAGCTCGATCTTCCACACGTTCTGGAAGGCGTTCGGGAAGGGCTCCTGGATGGCGGGGTCCTCGCTGACTCGGGTCCACCGGCCTTTGACCACTTCCGAGCCCTTGACGACCACCTTCGCTCCGGGCGCCGCCGCGAAGGTGATCGGGTTGCCCTCTTCCCCCGAGACCGTGATCTTCGCGTGCTCGCGGTAGACGCCGGTCCGGATGAGTACCGTGTCACCGGGCTTCAGTTCGGGCGCGCTCCCGGCCCGCGCAATCGTCTTCCAGGGCTGGGCCGCGGTGCCCGGGCCGTCGTCGGAGGCGTTCTCCGCCCGGCCATCGACGTAGTAGGTGGCGGCGAGGAGCGGCAGCCACGCGAACAGCAACGCGACAACCACCACTGTCCTGACCATGGCAGACCTCCTGCGGCAGAGCGCGAGCGGGAGTAGGTTCGACAGGCAGACCGCCCAACCTTGACCGTCGTGGAGGAGGATCCACGCCCATGCCGTAATGTCTTGGCAGTCGTAAGCGTCTTAGAGGGTAGACGGGCCGCTTCGTCTCGTGCGGCGCATTCCTGCTGCTCGATGGGGGGTCTCCGATGGTGAGGCTATCGGTTGCTCTTGTTCTGGTTCTCGCCGCATTGCCCGCGGTTCTTGCGGCAGGCGAGGGGCCTGGCGCGGTGGTAGAGGTCATCGCTCTGAAGCACGCTGACGCACGAACCATCGCGGCCATGTTCGGCGGCGAACCAGGCCCGACGGTGCCAGCCGTGGACCCGGCTCCGGCGCGCCGGGAGTTCGCCGACCGCGTGCGGAACGGCGCCCTCGAGGTCGCGAAGCCTGCGCCCGAGGCGATGCGCGAGGCCGGCCTCTACCTGTTCGCGGCGCGCGCAACGGTCGAGGTCCTGCTCCCGCCACCGGGCTACCTCCTCAACCCCAAGCAGAAGCCGGAGGAGGCAGGTGGGGGCTTCGCGGCGCTCCTGCCGGATGGCCTGACGCAGGGACCGGTTGCGTTCATCGATGAGAACTCGCTGATCGTGCGCGGTGATCCGGAGGCGGTCGACGAGTTCCGCGAGGTTGTTGCGCTCTTGGACAAGCCGGCCAGGCCTGTCGAACTGTCCTTCCGGCTGATCACGCCGGCCCCGAGGATGGGCGAGGGCCCCTACGCTGCGGGGGTTCTGCCGGGCGAGCACGCGGCCCACAAGGGCGAGGCCCGCTCGACGGCGTCGCTGGTCGTGCCGAGCAACCAGTACGCCATCCTACGTACCGGGGTGGCGGTGGCGTTCGTCGGGGTGCCTGCCGAGGGTTCGCCCGACGGTTACCGGGCAGGGGCGGCGGTCGATGCACGGGAGTTCCTGGTGCTGCCGCGCGTCAACGCCGACTCCAGCGTCTCCCTTGCGATCCTACCCACCGAAGGCGGCGGGCAGGTGCCATGGGCCGGACGCCCACGGACAGCAGTCGGAGTCGAGGGTCCTCTCCTGCTGGGCAAGGATGGAACGGCGATCCTGGGCGGCTTCCCCCGAGTAGGCGAACTGGTGGGGAAGGAAGCCGGCCCCCTCCGCGCAGCCGAGCCCGGCGCTTCGGCGGATGCCCAGGCGATACTGCTCGTCACGGCCCGCGTGCTGCCGGCCGAGAAGGCACAGGCGGCGGTGCCCAAGTAGCGCGGAGGACATCGGGGCGAGGCTGAGAGGCCCAACGTCAACAGGGGACAGTCCATGCGTCTCGATCCCGCAGGCGGGATCGAGACTTGGACAGTCCCCAACGGCATCCCCCGTTGTAGGATTCTGCTGGCCCTCGTGGAACTCCCCAAGGCGTAGACGGGTGGCGTGATCGGTTCTGCCGACCGCCGGTGGCGATCGGTGGCCGCCTTATCGCGTGTGCTGGGGCCTTGAGCCGGCCGGCCCCGAAGTGGCGTCAATGCTCCCCCTCCTGAAGGGAGGGGGTTTGGGGGGTAGGAAGCCTTGGCGTTCAACGATCTGGCGACGATGATCGCGTACTTCGTCGAGCAGCAGGACAAGATCAAGCGGGTAATGGCGGAGGTCGATGAGATCAACCAGGGCATCACGAGTGAGCTCGTCGAGGCCCAGGACCGGACCGAGGCGGCCGTCGCCGATGCGGTGGCGATCGCGCACGACGGCTTCGGAGGGCTGGATGTCTCTGCTCGGGATTCGATCGAGGCGACATTGGCCGCTACGCGGGAGGCCAAGACCGCGCGCCGCGCCGAGCTTGGGAAGCTGATCGCCGATCTGCAGACCGACCGCTCGGAGATCGAGCAGAAGGACACGGACGAGTCCGAGAAGCTCGCGCAGGAGAACCCGACGCTCAACGCAGGCGAGGAGATTCTGAAGACCAAGGTGGCGGAGGCCCAGGCGGCCATCGCCCAGACCGAAGAGCAGCTCCGACAGGCGGCGGCGGGGCTGGCATGGCTGACCCATGCCAGGGCCATCGGCCGCCTGCGCAAGCAGCATCAGAACCAGGCGACGGCGCTGTACGGCCTGCGGGAACGGTTGAGCGAGGTGCGCAACCTCTGGGCCAAGCACCGAGCCGCGGCGCGCGACGAGGAGGATCGTCTGCAGCAGGCGTGGCGCTTGCGCACTGCCGAGATCGCCAAGCTCACCCAGGAGCTAGATGCGCTCACGGACGACTTCGAGGGCGTCTGCCGGCAGAGCGCGATCGAGGGCTGGGTACGCGCGCAGGAGACCTACGCCCCCACCGGCGTGGGCGACCTTGACGAGGCCCTGAAGCAACTCGTGGCGGCCCGTCAACACGCGGCCGATTGCGAGAGCGGGGTCGTGGCGGTGTCGGAGATCCTCGGCGTGCTCAAGGGCGTGGGCGACGGCATGGCGCGGATGCAGACGAGCATCGAGGGCGTCAAGCAAGAGCAGGACATGCACTCCGAACTCTCGACGCTCAAGATCGAAGCGCCCTCTGACTTTCTCAAGTTCCACGAGCTGTGGGATGCCCTCATGGAGACCGTCACGGACGAGAAGCGCTCCATCGAGCACCCCAAGGCCTTCGCCGACATCGTCCGCAACGTCATCGACACCTACCTGAACAACCAGAACCTGGAACTCATGTTCAGCATGGCCGGGGAAGTGCTGAATAAGGCGACGAAGGAGCAGTGGGGGTGAACGGCAGCGATGAGTGCGAAGTGCTAAGTGCGAAGTGAACGACGACGGCAGAGGCAGAGGCAACGACGGGAGGCAAGGCATGGCGATAGGAGGCAGGCGAGGGCGACGGAGGATGAAGGAGCTGTCGCTCTGGCTGCGGGAGTTGGGGTTGATGCTGCGTAACGGCACCGACCTGGGAGCCGCGCTCTCGATCCTGGAGTGCCAGGACTTCGAGGCCTCGATCCGCACGATGACCTCCAAGATGATCGAGCAGGCCGCGATCGGAGCGACCGCGGAGGAGGTCATCGCAGATCAGGCAGAGGCGTTCCCACCGGTGGTGCGGTTCGCGCTGCTGTCAGGGCGGGCCGGCGGGCGGACGCCGGAGACCCTGGTCGCTCTGGCGGATGCCCTCGCGCAGGCCGCCGACCTGGGGATGGATCTGGGGATCGTCGCGCCGGATGTGACCGCGGAGATGGAGGGAGGCAGCGGTCACGCGCCGCTGGTGCGGCTCGTGAATAAGCTGCTCTGGGATGCCGCGCAGCAAGAGGCGACGGAGATCCACATCCACACCTCCGAAGGGCGTGACACGACCTGCGTGGACCTGTGCATCGGCGGCGAGTGGAGCGAGGTCGCGCAACTACCGGGCGACCTGCTCGGGCCGATCTGCCGTCGCCTGTGCATCATGGCGGGCATCAACTGGGTGCTGAAGCAGCCGGCGCTGGGCACGCTGCGGGTGGGGGAGCGCGATACGGATGTGCGCGGCGCGGTGCAGTTCCTGCCGGGAGAGTCGGAGGCGGAGCACGAGGTGAGGGTGACGCTGGGAGGGCGAGGAGTGAGGGGAGAGGAGTGAGGAGTGAGAGGAACGGCGGGAGCGCGCCCCGGTAGCGTTGAGGCCTGGCAGGTGCACCTGCGGGGCTGAAGCCCCCCACCGTGGAACCTCCGGGGGCGTGGGTTGTCCCCCTTATCGCATGGCTGCAACGCGACGTGCGTTCGAGCGCAACCACCTGTTGCTCCTGGTGCTGTCCGACGCCGCGGCGTGCGTGCTGGCGATCGTGACGGCGTACCTCATTCGCGCCTACACCCCGGAGCTGCTTCGCCCGCAACTGAAGCACCCGCTGGTGATGTACCTCAAGACGCTGTGGGCGATCTTGCCGCTGTGGCTGATGACCTTCGAGAGCCTGGGCCTGTACCGCGTGAGCCGGGCCGCCCCGCCCTTGCACGATCTTACCGACAGCTTCCGGGCGGTTACGCTGGCGACGCTCCTCGTCGCGGCGGTCTCCTTCCTGAGCCACACGGACTACTCGCGCGGCATGTTGGTGCTCTTCTGGGTTGTGGCGCTGGTGTACGTGTCGGTGGGGCGGCAACTGCTGAGCGACCGGCGGGCGCGGGCGCTTGCGACGGGCGTGGCGAGATCCCGGGCGCTCGTCATCGGCTGCGGGGAGTTGGGAAGGCTGGTGCTGCAGCGGACGCGGGAACACCCGGAGTTCGGGTACGAGGTCGTAGGCTTCGTGAGCCCCAATGGCGAGACGGGCCCGATCGACGGCGTCCCAATCGTGGCGCAACTTGGCGGGCTGCCGGAGTACGTCAGGGAGCAGCGCATCGACCAAGTCATCGTGGCGCAACCGGGGTTGAGCACCGGGGAGCTGATGGACGTCATCTCGAGCTGCGAGGGCCTGCCGGCCGAGTTCCATGTCATCTCGGGCCCCTTCGGCGTGCTCACCGGCCAGGCGCACGTCAGCAGCCTGACGGACCTCCCGGTCATTGAACTCCCGCACGGCTCCTTCAGCGTGTGGGAGGAGGCGATCAAGCGTGTGGGGGATGTGGTGGTCGCGGCGCTGCTGCTCGTGCTGCTCGCGCCGCTGTTCGCCATCGTCGCGATGCTCATCCGGCGGCAGACGGGCGCGTCGGCCATCTTTCGGCAGGAGAGGGTTGGGCGACACGGGCGACCGTTCACGCTGCTGAAGTTCCGGTCCATGCGCGCCGACGTCAATCCGTACGCCGAAGCCCCGCAAGAGGAAGACGACCCGCGCATTACCCCCATCGGTCGGTGGCTGCGACGCTTCAGCCTCGACGAACTGCCGCAGCTGTGGAACGTCATCCGGGGGGACATGAGCCTCGTCGGGCCCCGCCCCGAGATGCCCTTCATCGTGGACGAGTATGAGCCCTGGCAGCGCCGCCGCCTCGAGGCGAAGCCCGGTATCACCGGCCTCTGGCAGATCCTCGGCAGGAAAGACCTTCCCCTGCGGGAGAACATCGAGTACGACTTCTACTACATCCGCAACCGATCGCTGGTGTTGGACCTGGTGATACTGCTCAAGACCGTCGGGGTGGTCGTCAGAGGAAGGGGAGCATACTGACGGCAGGTGATGGGTGACGGGTGACAGCAACGGCAACGGCGACGCCGGAGGCAGGGCCGGAGGGCGACATGAAGATCGCGGTGATGTCGGACAGTCACGATCACCTGCACGCGGTGAGGGCGGCGCTGAGGAAGGCGAAGGAGGCGGGGGCGGAGGTTGTGATTCACTGCGGGGACCTCGTGGCGCCGTTCGTGATTAGCGAGCTGAAGACGTTCGAGGGGCCCGTGCATGTCGTGTTCGGCAACAACGACGGCGATGTCTTCCTGCTCAGCAGGCTCGCCGCCGGCAGCAACGTCACGCTGCACGGGGGAGTCGCGACGCTGGAACTCGGCGGGAGGATGGTGCTCGTGGTCCACGAGCCCGACACCGCGGAGGCCTACGCGGCGACCGGTGCGTATGACGCGGTGTTCTACGGGCACACCCACCTTGCGGGCGAGAGGACGGTCGGGGAGACGCTCTTGGTGGGCGCGGGAGAGCTGATGGGGTTCAAGGAGCAGCCGTCGTTCGCGATGTACGATACGGAGACGAACACCGCTGAGCGCGTGTCGGTGGCAGAGGAGTGGGCGGGATACGTGGACGGCGGGAGAGCAGGAGTGTAGGAGTTTGGGAGTCTGGGAGAACGGCAGAGGCAGAGGCGACGGACACGGCTCATGCGATTGCGGCAGTGGCTTCACGACCTTCGTGCCAGGCATACCCCCACGTTCGGCGCGCTGGAGATCCTGAAGTACATCGGGCCGGGCCTGCTGGTGACGGTCGGGTTCATCGATCCGGGCAACTGGGCGTCGAACGTGGCCGCGGGGTCGGGCTTCGGCTACAAGCTGCTGTGGATGGTCACGCTGTCCACCCTCATGCTGATCCTCCTGCAGCACAACGTTGCGCACCTGGGCATCAGCACCGGCCTGTGCCTCTCCGAGGCGGCCACGAAGCACCTTCGGCCGATCGTGAGCCGGGCGCTGCTGGGGAGCGCGGTGCTGGCGGCGATCTCGACGGCACTCGCGGAGCTGTTGGGAGGGGCGATCGGGCTGCAGATGCTCTTTGGCATCCCGCTACCGGTCGGCGTAGTGATCGTGCTGGCCTTCGTCTCGTGGATGCTCTTCACGAACTCGTACCGGAAGCTCGAACGGTGGATCATCGGGTTCGTATCGCTGATCGGGCTGGCGTTCCTGTTCGAGCTGCACCTCGTGCACATCGACTGGGGGCAGGCCGCGGTCGGGTGGGTCACGCCGCAGGTACCGCATGGAGCGATCCTGATCGTGATGAGCGTCCTGGGCGCGGTCGTGATGCCGCACAACCTCTTCCTGCACTCGGAGATCATCCAGAGCCGGCAGTGGAACCTCGAAGACGACGCCGTCATCAGGAAGCAGCTCAAGTACGAGTTCCTGGACACGCTCTTCTCGATGGTCGTGGGCTGGGCGATCAACAGCGCGATGATCCTCGTGGCAGCGGGCACGTTCTACGCGGCAAAGACGCAGGTGTCCGAGCTAGGGCAAGCCGAGGAGATGCTGCGCCCGCTGCTGGGGCCGGCGGCCGCCATCGTGTTCGCGATCGCGCTGCTGCTGGCGGGGGTTGCGTCGTCGGTGACGGCGGGCATGGCGGGCGGGAGCATCTTCGCGGGGGTCTTCGGCGAGCCTTACAACATCAAGGATACGCATACGCGATGGGGGGCGGCCCTCACGTTGGGCGGGGCGGCGCTCATCATCTTCTTCATCCGCGACGCCTTCAAAGGGCTGCTGATCTCGCAGATGGTCCTCAGTATCCAGCTGCCGTGGACCATCTTCGCGCAAGTCGCGCTCACTTCGTCGAGCAACGTCATGGGCCAGCACGCGAACTCGCGGCTGACGAAGGTGACGCTCTGGATCGTCGCCCTCGTCGTGAGCGCGCTCAATGTGATGCTGCTGGTGAGTGTGGTGAGAGGGTGAGGTGCAATTCGGGGACACGATCCCAATCCGCGCACGACGCGAATTGGGTCATGTCCCCGAATTGCTACGTGCGCCAGGGAACGTCTACGGCCTGGCCCAGCCGGGCGCTGCGGGTGATCGTTGCGATCAGCTCGTCCACGTCGTAGCCGGTGAGGGGCGACTGGTCGCCCTGGGTGCCGCGGGCGATGTTCTCGCAGAAGAAGGCGACGGCGCGGTTGAAGGGCGAGACCGGCGCGTAACGGTACTCGGTCGAGACCCCGGTCGCGTTGTCATAGTGCACGCAGAGGGAGGCCTTGGTGTCCACCTCGCTCCACCACGTGGTGTAGATGTCGAGCCGCCCGTTCAGGCCGTTGATCTCCATGCGCTCGTCCCAGCCGTCGCGGAGGAAGCCGATGCGGCTCAGGGGGTGCCAGATGGTCTCGTAATGGACGGGGCCATTCGCGGTCTCGAGCAGCGCGTTGGCCTGGAGGTCGTAGTCGCGGCCCTCGGGGATGTGCATCTGCCCGTAGACGCGGTGCGGGCGGCCGAGGAAGTGACACGTCAGGTCGAGGATGTGGCTACCGCAGCACGTCAGCGCGCCGCCGCCGTAGTTGCTGATGACGCTCGAGGCGCCGCCCGGTGGAGTGTGGAAGAAGCCGGACTCAGGCATTACGTCCCAGATGTCCCCGGCGGGCTGGAAGGAGCGGATGTAGATCGAGGTGATTCTCCCGAGTGAGGGCAGCAGCTCCTTGGCCTTCTGGACCGCCGGGATGAAGCGCTTCATGTAGGAGGTGTAGAAGACGACGCCCTTCGCCTGGGCTGCCTGCACGATTGCCAGGGCATCGTCGGCGTTCGTCGCGAGGGTCTTCTCGCAAACCACCGCGTGACCCGCCTCGATGGCGGCCAGGCAGACCTCCCGGTGCGCGGCGGAGACGGTGAGCACCCAGATCGCATCGACCTCGGGATCGCCGATCATCTCCCGGTAGTCCGTCGCCACCCTCGCCCCGAAGCGCTCCGCATACGGCCGCGCGCGCTCCTCTGCGAGGTCACTGACCCACTTCACGCGCGCCCCGGCCTGCTGAAGCCCCGCGAAGTGGAACTGCGCGATGTTGCCGCAACCGATGACGCCGACGGTGATGGGCATGTGGGGTCCGCCTCTGTCAGGGGAGTTGGGCACTCTGTGGGGGGAGTTGGCGCGCTTCTCTCAGAGGGTGTATGAGAAGCACGGCATCGGGCGTGATGAATCACGCCCCTACACTCGGGCACGATGAATCGTGCCCCTACGTAACGGCGATTTACGGTCGTTTGCGACGTAGGGGCGCGATTTATCGCGCCCAATTGTGTAGGGGCGCCATTCATGGCGCCCGCCCACGCTTTTCATACACGCTCTCAGCACGGTCACGTACTCGTCGGAGTCCATCGGGCAGTCGATCAGACGCAGCAGCTGGCGCACGGTGGGCAGACGCAGCTGCTCCCTCATGCGAGACAGCAGGAAGTCCCCGTAGTCCTTGCCACCGTGACTGATCTTCGTCCGGATCGCCGTTCGCCGCCCATCGACGTAGAGGATCAGGAAGCGGTGGTGCCTCTGTTCGACCCGGAAGCCCTTCCTCAGGAGGGCGGACTCGATCACCGTGCTGCGCCGGGCCGACACTACGAGGCCTCCGTCCGGACCATCTGGAGAAACGTCGCCCGCAGCTCCAGAGCGTCCTCTGCCAAGCGCGCCTCGTCAGCCTGAACGTAAGTCTCCCAGAGCCACCCCAGTTCCTCCAGGAAGGCGGCCACCGCCTCGGCGCGCGTCTCGCCCGCGGCCATGATTCCAAGCGGCGGGTAGTCCAGCGCGACCAGGTTGTCGGCGGGCCGCGGCTCGACCTCGATGGGTGTCACGAACCGAAGCACCGTGGCCCCAAGAGCCAGCTCCCGAACGACGAGTGGGGTCGAGTCGAACAGCGCGACCTCCTCGATGTCGAGCAGTTCCAGGATGTCGTCCTCGCGGTCGTCATGCTTGACGACTCGACACGCGGCGCGGACCACGACCCACTCGCCCGACAGCGAGGCAAGCCTCTCGGCCTGCTCGGGGCCGGATGGGCAGGCGTATGCCCGATCGCCCTGCTGCAGCTCGGCGCGGGCGTCTGGCCCCGGGCCGAGCGTGACCAAGCGCCCGATCAACCGGCGTTCCTCCAGAACGGTCGGCTCCGGCGAGACCTCCACGGCAGAACTACGCGACATCGCTCATCCCCCCTCGCGACCCGGAATTCGGGGACACGATCCCAATTCCCAACAGCGGGAATTGGGTCATGTCCCCGGATTCCCGATGCAGGCAAGCGCTATTATAGCGCAAGCAGGCGCAATGCCATAGGTGACAGGCACCATTTTCCGGCGGAAGTCATGCCGGAAAATGGTGCCTGTCACCTATGGGCTGCCATCTCCTGCTGGGCCTTGCGGACCTCCTGGAGCACGTCGTCGTCGGAGACATAGGGCTTGTAGATGAGGCGCAGGCGGAAGGTGAACTCCTTGTCCGGTGCGTAGCGGGCGGCGGGGATGATCCACAGGAAGTCCCAGGCGGGACAGGATTGGCCGGGCAGGAGGCTTCCGCCGCCGCCGGTGGGGGAGCAGAAGAAGCGCAGGTCGGGTGGGTTGTCGAAGACGTAGAGCAGCACCATGTGGCCGAGGCGCCCGTAGTAGAAGGGCTCATCGAAGCGCAGGGGCGCCCAGTTCACGTGGAAGGGTTGCCGCTTCTCATCCTGCGGAGGCATGGTCTCAAGCTGGTCCTCGGGGATGTACGACGGGGCGATGCGCGAGCCGACGCCGTGCTCCGGCGAGAGGTACGATGTCCATTGAGCGCCGGAGAGGAAGTGCAGCGTCGGGTCCTCCGGGCAGTTGATATAGGAGCACCAGCTCACCTCACGGTAGCCCAGTTGCCCCACAAACGAGCGCGTGTCGCGGATCGTGAGCGTGTGCTCGAGGCAATCCGGGCTGACGAACCGGTAGGTCGCGCGACCCTCGGAGGGGTAGGCGTCGTCCGCCTTGTGGACGAGGGCCACGGTGCTGTCATCGACGATTTCGACTGAGACCGCCTTGCCGCGCAGGTCGCCGGGGATCAGGCCCGCATACGAGTTGCCGAAGCAGTTGAACTGCCGCTGCTTGCTGGTCAGCGACCAGAGCCCGCAGTACTGCGGCCCGCCCATGCCGTCGCGCGAGCAGTCCCCCACGATCGCCTGGAGCTCCCCCGTCTGGATCATCTGGCAGTGGATCACGGGCTTGTTCTCCCCTTCCTGGGCGTAGGCGGCGGCCATCGCGGCGAGGAGGCTTGCGGCTCCGAGCAGGCACCGGATTCTCATCGTTCTCCCTCCATGGTCAACGAGTGAGGATCACCACGTCGGTCGCGTCGAGAGGCAGGGAGAGGCTGATGCCCTTCGCGTCCCGCGAGAGGGCCACCTTGGCGCCGGAGAGGGCCCGCGCGGACTTGTGGACCGGCTTGCCGGGGATCGCAATTCGCACGTCGGCAAGCGGGCCGCCGGACCAGTTCGCCAGGACCAGCGCGTCCTCGCGGGGGCCGTGCAGCAGCTGGGCCTCGACGAGGAGTGAGTCGATCGTCAGCGTCGGCGTGACTCCCGCCAGTCGCGCAGCGGCCGTGAGGACCGGCAACTGCTCGGGCTTGTAGCCGACGGTCAGCCGATCCGGGCCCGGGTCGGCGGACTTGGCGTACCCCAGGCCCGGCATGAAGGCGAAGCGCAGGACAGAGCCGGCGCCGGCCTTGTTCAGGTACACGGCGGGCGAGCCGTCCGCGAACTGCGCAAGGACCTGCGCGGTCGTCGCCTCCGACGTCTCGCGATAGCCCAACAGAGGCAGCGCGGATTGCGGCCAGAGGTCACCGGCGGTCAATGAGACCTCGCCCTTCGGCGCGGTGTAATGGAGGCCGTAGTGCTCGCGGTAGTCGCCGGCGGGCTTGTCCACACTCGTGACCTTGACCCCTGCGAGGTCCAGCAGGTCGGGGAGCGGCTCGTTGTACTCATCCCGGACTGCGGCTCCGGCGCCCAGGTGCAGCCCGCCGCCGGCCTGCACCCAGGCGATGATCTTCGCCGCGGCGTCGCGGCGGAGGTTGGACTCGGTGACGTAGAGCGCCTTGTAGCCTTGTCCTACCCCCTGCCCCCTTCCTCCAGAAGGGGGAACGGCGTCGAGGACTCCATCGGCGATGTCCTGCTCGCAGAGGATGTCGGTCGGGAGGTGGGCCTGCTGGAGGGCGAGGTAGGTGCTGCGGCGCTCGGTGTTGACCGCCGAGTCCTCCTGCCAGACCTCGTGGCTCTTCCCGTAGAGGATCGCGACCTCGGCCTTCGGCAGGCGTGCGTCCTTGAGGCAGTCGTCCGCGGCCGCGATCTTGCGCAGCGTGCGAGCGAGGGTCGCCTGGGTCTCCGGGTTGTCGGAGACCATGCCATCGGCGAAGGCGTAGTAGGGCCCGTAGCAGTAGAAGTGCAGCGTGCGGGCGCCGTGCATGAGCGCGGAGAAGGCGCGCTGCTCGAGCGTAGGATTGTGGTTGCAGATGATGTACTCGCCGACGGGCAGGTTGCCCGGCCGCGCGGCGGCGCGCAACATGTCGGTGATGTAGCCGCTGACCTCCGGGCCCAAGGTCGCCCAATCCTCGGACCACATTTGGGAGACCGACCCCATGCGCCCGAAGAGGAACCAGTCGGGCCCCTCGATCATCCCCGCCCCCCAGCCGCTTAGCGGGCCGTCGGTGAAGTTCACGCAGTTGAGGATGTGCGAGCCCAGGTGCTTCTCGGCAGCGAGGCGCCCCTCGCGGACAAGGCGGGCGTTCGTCCAGTCGCGGTACTCGATGCTCCAGTAATGCAGGCGGCGGGTCGGGGCGTCGGTCGCCTGATCGCGAGGAACGGGCTTGAGCGCGTCCCAGGTCGCCGCGCCGAAGTCCGCCGGCGTGAGGCCGTGCTCCCGGAGGAACGTGCGGAACGCAGCCGAGCAGTGGGGGCACTCGGCCAGATGCTTCAGGTCGCTCGTGCCGGGCTCATCCTGCAGGATGTTGCGATAGCAGCGCGCGAGGCCCTCGGGATCCTCGGCGCGGATGTCCGCCGCGATGCGGGCGAAGTGATCGTCCATCATCTTCGGCAGGTCGGGCGACATGGGGCAACCCCAGGCCTGGTAAGGCACCCACTGGCTCATGAAGCCGGCCTTGATCCCCAGCCCCTCGCCGATCTCCCGCCGGACACCATACAGGTCATTGACCGCGCTCGCGCCGAGGAGGCGCGTGGTCTCCATCTCCAGCGCGAGGATCTTGCGCGAGCGGAAGGAGTTCCCCCAGCCGGAGATCCATAGCTCGCGCTGGATGGACGGCTTGGGCAGAGCACGCTCTGCCCCTACCAACGGCAGGGGCGGCAGGCCGAGGGCCTTGGCGGTCGCGAGATGGCGCGCCGAGAGTTCCGAGGCGAGGGCTGGGAGGTCCGGGTACTTGCGCAGGTTCCCCGGCAGCGAGAGGCTCACGATCTCGCCATCGAGGTCCTCGCTGAAGGTGCGCGCCTGGGCCTCGTCGGGCTCGGGGGCGACCTGCAGGTCAGCCTTCACGCTCGGGAGGGGCTTGTCGCCGGCCATGAACCGCAGCTTCACCGTCGTGAGCCACTTGTCGGCATCCATCCAGGGGCTGATCTCCACCCACGGTGACCATGTGTCCGGCGGCAGCGGGTCGGCGCTGCCGAGGCCCGTCGCGCCGATCGTGCCCGGCTCGCCATACCACACCGGCGCGCGGTGCTGGTAGGTGCTGACCCGTACGGAGACGGCTTGTTCAGGCTCAATCAGCCTCACGCGGAGGAAGACCTGCGGGGCGAAGTCGCGGTAGTTCGGTTCATACGTGAGGTTGGGCGTCAGCAGCACGCAGTCGATGCGCTGGCGGATGCCGGGCTGCTTGATGTAGAGCGTCAGCTTCGCGGGACCGGCGACGAGCCCCGCCTCGAACTTCTCCCACATCGGCTTCCAGTCGGCGCCCTCGGGCTTCGTTCGGTACTCCGCATCGAGCGCAACCTGACCGTTCTGTTCGACCCGCAGGCCGAAGGTGCCCGCGTACGCGCCGACCTTGAGATACCGCACCCAGGCGTTGTACGTGCCATCGGCCGGGATGACAACGTCCTTGGTCGCTTCACCCTTCCCTCCGTCGTTGGCGAGCACCGCATTGCCCGAGTTCGCCTCGTAGATGTCGTCCCTCCAGCCCTCACCCGCCACCCACTCCGGCCCGGTCGGGACGAAGTCCTCGCCCTCGACGAAGACGGAAGTGCGGCGGAGAGCCTCGTCGGCCCGGGCGGAGACACCCGTGGTGAGGATTGCACCCAGCATCAGGGCACGCAGCATGAGGCCTCCTCGTGCGGGGCCCGTCATCCGGGCCACTTGGTCGGCTGCCAGTCGCGCGGGTAGCTGTAGATCGTGTACATGAGGTCGATGATGTCGGCGGCCTCGATCTCGCGGGTGTGGGAGTCGATGACGCGCCAGCCCTCGCCGGGCTTCTCCTCGTCCCAGGTCGGGTCTACGCGCTCGTCGCGGAAGACGATGGGGCTCTCCAGCTTCAGGGGCTCGACCTTGTCCACGACATCCATCGCGCGTTTCGCGCCCTCGCGGATCAGCTCGCAGGAGCGCGCGGGCGGGACCTGGAGGGCGGACTGGCGGCTCATGCCGATCTTCACGGGGACGGTGACGATGCCGGGGATGAGGGCCTCCATCTCACGGCAGGCATGGAGGTCACCGGTCGCGAGGACGAAGGGGACGTCGTAGCGCCCGGCGATGGCGGCCTGCAGGCCCATCTCGCCGAGGGAGAGGCCGTTGAAGGTCCAGTTGCGGATGGGAGTGCTCATCGTGTGGTAGAGGCAGCCGCTGGGTGTGCCGGCCTTCGCGTGGCCGCCGACGATGCCGGTCGCGTCGCAGGTCTCGTCGAGATACGGCAGCCAGAAGGGCCGCTCGAGGCCGTTGATGATGTCGGCCCGCGGATCGACATGATCGAGGTCGATCGTGTAGCCCGCACCGTGGCCGTCGTTGACGATCACATGCGACGCGCCGCCCGCGAGGCAGCCATCCACGGCCGCCGAGACCTCCTGCGCGAGCCAGCGGCGCTGGCGCATCCGCATCTCGAAGTTGGCGGGGCCCTCGTCGCTGCGCGGCTCCCAGGTGTACACTCCCGCAACGCCTTCAAGGTCGGTCATCAGGTAGACTCGCACGTCGCTGCCTCCGGTCGGTTGGCGGCTGGTGGTGTTCGGAGAGTCAGTTCGCATCCCAAACGCGCGAACCTCCTGGGACGGCAGTCCGAAGTCCGGAGTTAGAGGCAACGGCGACCACCACTGCCGGCAAGGGTGCCGGCGCTCCCAGCAACGGCAACGGCATGCCGGCGAGACGCCGGCGGTCCCAGCAGACGTCAGAGGCAACGGCGTGCGCGCAAGGGGTTTCCTTGACACCCCGAATCGAAAGGCTTAGAATCCTCGGACTCTTGCGCGCGGGTGACAGTCACGGGCGATACTCGGGGCGCGGGGAATCGGAGGTTTGGGTGCGGCTTGAACCGGCGTTGGAGGTCGTTGGGGCGCTGAAGCGTCGGTTCGGGGAGCCGATGACGGTGACGGACATCTGCCGGCTCGTGCCGCTGTCCTACCAGCCGGTGTACGAGTACGTGCGGGGGCTGGCGAAGGCGCAGGCGGTGTCGCTCCGCAAGGAGGGGCAGCGGCTCCTGTGCGAGCCGGCGGCGACGGCGGCGGGGAGTCTGTGGCTCGCGCAGTGGTCGGTGCGGGAGTTGCAGACGACCCGCGATCCATTGCTCAGGGAACTCGCCGAGGCTCTGGAAGGTCGCATCAGGGATCATGCCGCCATTGCCGCTTGCGACCTGCTGGGGCGCGGCCGCATCGAGGTGTATCTCACGGAGGCCCGGAGCGAGGGCTTGCCTGCCGCGGCGCGTGTTCAGGTGGTGTCGCCCGACGAGCTGGCTGACTGCCTCAGAGGACCCGACGGGCTGTGGGCTCTCGCGCGGCGGATCGTGCCGGTGGTCGGGCATCAGCAGTTCTGGGCGCTGGCCCTGACTGCGCGGGAGCAGGCGGCGGGCCGCGTGGTGAGGCCTGAGAGGACGCCCGTTCGAAGACGGTCGGTGTTCATAGACTGAGCAAGGGGCTCCGAAACTGGGGCCGGATGCTCGCCTGCAAACAGCGGCAGGCTTGCATGCGGCCCCTCCCAACGGCGAAGTTCCGGAGTCCGCTCACAGGCCCCGGCGGCCATGAGGAGGCGCGGCAGTGTCCCTCCGCCATCGACAACACCGTGTGGCGCTCATCCCGCAGGATGACCGCCCTGTGTTCAGCAAGTCCCCGCGGACGCTCTCGCGGCTGGTGGACTACGATGTGAGCACGCCGCCGGCCGAGATGGTCGGGCGGTTCGACTCGCCGGGCGATCCCGAGGCGCTGATCCACTGGCTGACGGGCATCATGCCCGAGGTGGACACGGCGCTCGTCTCGCTGGACATGCTGGCCTACGGCGGGCACGTGGCGTCGCGTCAGCCGCACGTACGGCAGGACACGGCGTTGCAGCGGCTGGAGTTCCTCGCCGAGCTGCGTCGCAGCAGCCCCGACTACACGATCCTGGCGTTGGCGACCATTCCGGCTCCCGAGGGGATGCCGCTGGTGGGCCGCGATGTGAGCGAGTCCCGCGCGGTCGCAGTGCAGAGCGCCGCCGAGCCCCCGGAGCCGGAGGACGACTTGGGGCTCCTGCGGGCGCGCGTCTCGCCGGACTTCTGGAGCCGGTACCACGAGATGCGACGCCGCAACCTCAACGTGAACCTGCGGGCGGTCGAGCTGGTGGCGGACGGGGTGATCGATTTCCTGCTGGTTGCCCAGGAGAGTTCGGCTCACGAGGGGCCGCACGTGGCGGAGGGGGAGGACATCCTGTCACTGGTCGCCACGCGGGGCCTGTCGGACTCGGTGCTGGCCGTGGATGGGATGAGCCAGAGCTTCGCGGTGCTGCTGGTGAGGTTCATCCACTCCCACATGGCGACGAGCCCGGCCATCGCGGCAGTGTACTCCTCCGCGCCGGCCTCCCCCGGCCTGCGGGAGATCGTGAGTTCCCAGATCGTGGGGATCGGCGCGTCGGAGGTTGATGAGCCGGCCGATGCCGACATCTGCCTGTACGTGAACGCGCCGGTCGGGTCGGGCGGTCAGGACCTACGGCCGGGAACCGAGGCCTTCCATCGGCGGAAGCACGACCTGCACGGGTTCGCCATCGACCTGAGCGGCTGGGTGGCGTCGGATCGGCTGGCGGCGCTGGCCGACGCAGCGTCTCCGGGCCGGGCCGACGAGGCCTTGATGCAGGCGCTGCATGAGGTGAAGGTCGATCTGACGCGGTTGGGCGGCTTTGCGGCAAGGGAGTCGGTCGGGGCGACCGTGGGGTCGGCTCTGGCGCATGCGTGTCTGCGGCGGATTGGTCTGCAGGACAAGGCGGCCTTCGACCTCGCACGAGCGGTGGGGGACCTGCGTCCGATGCAGTACCTGGAGCTGCTGGACTCGCTGATCGACAGCGAGCGCGCCCACATCGGGATGCTGTTCAGCCGGTTCGTGGAGGACTACCTGTACCAGACGCGGCTGAGGGGCCGGGCCGCCAAGCACCTGTCCGATCTGATCGCGAACTCGCCGATCAGCCTGACGGAGATCGCGAACAGCGCGGAGGAGTACGTCCGCAGCGAACTGAGCCGCGCGGCGGGCGAGTTCTACATCGAGCACTTCCTGGGCCGGCAGGCGGTCGCCATCGGTCGGGATGCCCACCTGAGCGGCCTGACGCTCTGTGAGCTGGAGGAGACGCGCATCGAGCTTCCGTGGCGGCGTCTCGCCGAGGTGCATGTTGATCCAGACTTCGATATCCAACTTGCCATCGAGCCCCCGAATGAAGAGTCTGCATAGGACGAAATTAGGGACAGGCCCCAATTTCCGACGGAGGTCATGTCGGAAATTGGGGCCTGTCCCTAATTTCGTCTTCCTCCTTGCGGCGTGTGCGCTCGCTTCCCCTCAGAGCAGCCTCGTCACGAACGGCGAATTCGACCAGCGCGGGCCCGATGGGTGGGCCGAGGGCTGGGAGAAGCTGCAGCTGACCGCCGACTGCACGGTGGACATGGTGGAGTCGGACACCGAGCCCGGCACGTGGGCGGTGCGGATCGCCGGGCAGTCGCGGCTGTCGAAGGGTGGGCTGCGGGCGCCGCTGGCGGCGTTCGAGGGTCCGCCGGTGGTGCGGGTGTCGCTGCGCTACCAGGGGTGGCAGGGCAAGCAGTCAGTGATCGTTCGGCCACAGGGCACCGACCCGAAGGACACGAAGGTCGGGGAGCGGCTGCTTCTGGAGCCGAGCCGCACCTGGCGTCCGGGTGGCGGGATACTGGCGCTGAAGCCAGGCTCGGGCGAGGCGCCGGGCGCGCTGGAGATCGTCCTGCTGCACGAGGGCCCGGGTGAGACGTGGTTCGACGGTTTGCAGGTCTCCGCGGGAGAAGGGGGACCCCGGCCGGCTCAGCCCACAATGGCACCCATGGCCGCGCTCCCTCCCGGCCCGTACCTCGTGGGCTTCTACCCCGAGGATACGTCAACGGTCGTCGTGAACCCGCCGCGCTTCCGCTGGCCGGGCCAACCCGGAAGCGTCTACACGCTCGAATGGTCGCAATCACCGGACTTCCCCGCCGACAGCACGCAGAAGGCCGAGGCCCTGACGCTCAACGTGTACATCCCGCCTGAGCCGCTCGCGCCCGGGCAGTGGTACTGGCGCGTGACGGCGGGGAGCGGCGTCGTTCCCGGTCCCGGGCCGGGGGAGACGCCCCCGGAGGAGGGGGGGGGCAAGGTCGAGACGGGCGCGGAGGAGATGCAGCCGGCGGACGAGGGGGCGGAGACAGAGGAGACGCCCGCCAAGCCTCCGCCAAAGAAGAAGCCCGAGAGGAAGCGCCCACCCAAGGAGGCCAGCCCGATCCTCCTGAGTGTGCCGGTGTTTGGCCAGGAGGCTCCCCCCGAACAGCCGCCGCCGGCCCCGAAGCCGCGCAAGCCGAGGAAGCCCAAGCCGGGTCAGCAGGAGACGACGCCGACCCCGCCGGATGAGACGGCCGCGCCTGCGGAGGAGGAGGGTGCACCGCCCGAAGACATGGGCACGGAGGAACCCGGCGAGGAGCCTGACTTCGGCCAGCCGCCGGTCAGGCCGCCGCCGACCGCCACCTCGTCGGCGCGGGCCTTCCGGATCGACGAGTCGGCGGTGTCGATTCCGGTGCCGGAGATGGAGCGGCTCCTCAACGACCTGCCCCCGCATCCGCGCATCTGGGTCACGGTGGACAGCCTGCTGGCGTTGCGCAGCCTGATCGCGGGGCCGCTGAAGGCCGACTGGGACGCTCTGCTGACGCGGCTGAATGCGGCCAAGGGCGCCGAGTTGGCTACGGAGCCCAAGACCAAGGGCAAGTGGCGGAACCCGTCGCCGAAGGACCTGGAGAACAACGACGCGATCTTCGAGACGGCGTCGAAGGAGGCGTGGCTGGTGCGGGACTTCGCCTTCGTGGCGCTGGTCAGTGGGGACCAGGCGTACGCGGATGAGGCGAAGCGGCGGGCGTTGAGCCTGGCGGCGTGGGATGTGAAGGGCTCGACCGGATACGTCAGCCACGATCAGGCCTTCCGCGAGATACTGCTCTCGCTGGCGCTGGTGGAGGACTGGCTGCCGCAGTCGCTCACCGAGGAGGAGAAGCAGAAGGTCTCTCAGGCCGTCATCGCGCGGGGCAATGAGCTGCACTCGGTGCTGAGCACCGGGCTCCGGCCGATCAACCTCTATCCGCTCAGCTCGCACGGGCAGACGGCCGTGGGTTTCCTGACGGTGGTCGCACTCGCCGTTGCGGGGGACACGGCCGAGGCCGATGAGTGGCTGCGGTTTGCGCTGCCGACGGCCGTCGGGCTCTTCGCGCCGTGGGCGGGAGACGACGGGGGATGGATGCAGGGGGAGACGTACTGGAAGCGTTCGGCGCCATTCACGTTCGAGCTTTTCGACGCGCTGAAGACGACGGCGGGCATCGACCTGTACCAGCTCCCGTGGACGCGGAACACCGCGAAGTACAAGACCTACATGCAGCCGCCGTACAGCACGCGCGGGGGCTTCGGGGATGGGCCGGAGATGCCGCCGGATGCCGGGGATCGCCTGGCGATGTGGCGCCTGGCCTCGGCGCTCAACGACCCCAGGGCCGCGTGGTATGCGGCGAACGTGACGGCGCCGACGGCGGAGGTCACGGTCTTCGACCTCCTGTGGCACGACCCCAACATCCAGCCCCAGGCGCCCGAGAGCCTGCCGCCATCGGCCGCGTTCATGGACAGCGGCCTGTTTGCGATGGACTCGTCGCTGGTCGATCCGCGCGGCGTGCGCATCCGCGGGCGCGCGAGTCGATTCGGCTCGTTCAACCACGCCCACGCCGATCAGGGGCACTTCACGCTGGAGGCCTTCGGCGAGCCGCTGCTCATCGACGCGGGCTACTACGACTTCTACCGCAGCCCGCACGCCAGCTCGTTCTCGCGCACCACGCTCGCACATAACACGCTGCTGGTGAATGGGAACCTCGGCCAGCGCACCGACGACATCACGGCGCGCGGGAAGATCGAGAGCTTCCTGCACACGCAGGCCGTAGACACCGCGCTCGTCCAGGCCGCCGAGGCCTATCCGCCGCAACTGCTGGAATCGTACCGGCGCCGGTTCGTGTTCCTGCGGCCGGACCGGCTGGTGATCTTCGACCGCGTCGAAGCCCCGCAGAAGGCACGCTACGCCTGGCTGCTGCACTCGCTGGAGCAGCCGACGCTGGACGCGGCTGCCTCGACGGCTCTCATCCGCAAGGGGAGTGCCGCGGCCCTGGTCGGCGCCTTCGGTCCAGGCAAGCTGGCGTGGAGCACGAGCAAGGCCTTCCCCAAGAACCCGCGCTTTACCGAGACCGACGTCGCAGCGCCCGCCCAGTGGCATACGAGCATCAAGAGCGCGACCGCGACGGAGGCCGAGGACCTGATCCTGCTGGTGCTCCCGTTCGAGGGTGAGACGGCGCCCGTGGCCAAGGCGCTGGAAGTGACCAACGGTAAGGGCGCCGAAGCGACCAGCGGACAGGCGCGGCTGTCGCGATGTTCCGTAAGCCGCCGCCTCCCCCACCTCCGCCCAAGCCCGTCCGCCAACCGAAGCCGAAGCCCCCGCCCAAGCCCAAGCCGCCGCCCAAGGGCGAGACCCCGAGGCCAGAACAACCGGGAGCGGCGCCCGCCGAGGGCGCCCCCGCCGGCGAGGCGACTCCTCCGCCGGAAGGCGAGGCCGGTGCGGCGGCGGCTGAGCCGGAGGAAGCTACGCCGAACCGGGAGTCCGGGCAATCCGGGGACACGATCCCAGTTCGCACACGACGCGAACTGGGTCATGTCCCCGGATTGCCCGAGGTTCCCGCGGACGAGGAAGGCGTGGAACCAGGGCCTGCGGGGCCGCCGCCGCCGATGGTCGCGGGCGACCTGAAGGTGGATGCGGACCGGCTCGCGCTGGCGACAGCCGCCGACGGGACCGAGACCCTCTTCGTCGAGGGTCTGAAGCTGCTCTCACGCGCTGAGACGCCGCTGATCTCCTGCTCCCTGCCCGCGCTGGTGGTGGGCACGCTGGGCGCGACCCCGGTGCTCACCATCGAGGCCAGCGCACCCATGACGCTGACCCTGGCCCTCCCGGCACAACCGGCGAAGGTGCTGGTGGATGGCGTCGAGCAGACGGCAACCTACACCGACGGCGTGCTCACCATCGAGCTGAGACCGGGGAGGCATGAAGTGAGGGTGGAGGCGTAGGAACGGGAACAAGGGACAGTCCATGCGTCTCGATCCCGCAAGCGGGATCGAGACTTGGACAGTCCCTGGATTCCCTACTTGCCGAAGAGGTCGCCCGGCTTGTCCTGAGGGTTGGGGTGCTGCTCGACCTTGCCACCAAGGCTCGTGAAGCGGTCGATGATCCTCTTCCCCTCGTTCTTGGTCCAGAACTCCGCCGTCTTACAGTGACCCGGGTACTTCGAGACATCGAGGATGAGCGTGTCGGCACGGCGCTTGCCTGACCGGTCGTAGAGCGCGGCGGCGAGGTAGTCGGGTGGGAAGGCGATCTTCGTGTCGATGGCGGCAGGTGAGGGGCGGCCCCTGTAGGCAGCGAACGTACCCTTGCTCCAAGTGACGACGATGGTCTTCGCTTTGCCGGCGAACGTGGGCTCACCGTAGGAGAAGGGGCGCGAAGGCGGCTGGAGGGGACCGACGGTGGACACCCACGCCCCCGGCGACCCCGTCTCGAGCGTGCGTTCCTGGCCGGGCTTCAGCTCGACCACTTCCCCGCTCAGCATCCTGACCCGCAGCGGATGCTCGCCCTCGACGCGGAGCTTGACCTGAGTGCCCTCGCCCGCCTTGGTGAACTCCGCGTGCAAGACGCTCTGACCACAGTGGATGTTGCGGACCTTCAAGGGCACGGTCCACGGCTGAAGCCCGACCGTGCGGGAGACCGGATCGGTCCACAACCAGGTCAACGCGTAGACGAGGGCCTCCGCGTTGATACCTCCCTCCCACGGGCGGACGCGGTTCTTGCCCCAGTGCTTGTCGGTGGGGTTGTCATCCGGCGCGATCATCTCCGAGTACTCGCCCGCGGGGGAGGCCGCGTTCAGCAGGCCCTCGATGGCTTGATCGAGCGAGCCATGTCGCTTGGCCGCGAGGTTCCAGACGGCGTAGCCCGGCGTCATGCCGACATAGTACGCGCAACCCGGCGTCGTCTTGACCGTTCCTGAGTCCTTCCAGAGCCACCCCATCGCCGTCAGGGCGGACATCAACGGGTAGGTGTCATCAGGCTTCCACCAGCGCAGGTCGGCGTTCAGCCAGACCGGAGAGAGGTTGACGTTCGCGAAGGGGTAGCGGTACTGCTCGCCCGAGAAGTCACTGATGGCGGGTGCGTAGTAGCCGCGGTCGTCCATCCGAAAGTCGCGGTCCAGGGCATCGCGGACCTTCATCGCGAGGCGTTCATACTCCGCCGCCTCGTCGGCTTTGCCGAGGATCTCCGCCCACTCGTGTAGCGCACCCGCGGCGGCGATGTACTCCCAGGCCGAGTCGGCGCTCAGCAGGTCCATCGAGACCCAGTCGGTGGGTTCTTTCTGCGTCGCCTCGAAGATCTGATAGCCCGGGAAACGGTAGGTCTCATCCCCGTGGAAGGGCAGGCGCCCCTGCTCGTCCACGCGCTGGCCGAGGAGGTTGCGGCGGAGGTAATCCCAGTGCTCCTTGATCGGCGTGAGGTCGCCGCTCTGCTGCCAGTACCAGTAGTGCTGCAGGATGAGGAAGCTCGCGACCTCCGCGCGCTCGGTGGGGGCGTGGGACCAGTCGGTTCTTGCCTCACCCCCGGCCCCTCTCC